>WRET01000125.1 GCA_009779195.1 Micrococcales bacterium | reverse complement strand
TGGGACGCGCCGTGAGCGTCGGGGTTGGTTTTGGTGTCGCCGGTGAGCCCGTCGACCATGATGTCGGCGCGCAGCTCGTTGATGGTGCGCTGGTCACCAGCACTACGTGCGGCACGTGCGACTTGTTCGAGGGTCTTGTCGACCCGGGCGGCGTCGACTGCTGGCAGGACCGCGGTCAACGAGGCCATGCCTTGGCCCAACGGGCACGGGTTGCCCACACGCCGCCACGACCGTGCCCGCTGGTCAACCAACGCCCGGTCAGGGTCGACCTCGTGCAAGGCTTTGTCGACCGCGACACCCAACGCCCGTGGGGTCAGCTCGCACGCACCTGGCAGCACCACACCGAGGACCGCGTCGCACACCGGCACACTCTCGTCGCCGAGCCGGTCAGCCAGGACCTTCGCGTGACCGGCAGGCAACCGCCCGGCACGCAGTTCTGTGGCCACAGCAGGGATGACACCAGCCAGGGCACGACCTTGGGACACCAACCGCGCCGCTGACCCTCGTGAGCACCCCACCGCCAGCGCGACTTCTTGGGCCGCGGCCGAGGACCGCCCGTACCCGCAGTCTTTGCGCCCTGCACGGCACGCAGCACGCGCCACCCGGTCAGCGACCTGTGCTGAGGCCCGGGCCGAGATCTCGTACGCCCACGAAGCCATCCGCTCAGAAGCAGCCAAGACCGCCACCAGGTCGCTGTCGCTGACCTGGTCCATGTCGACGTGTTCGAGAACCGCCACTAATTGCGGTCCTGGGGCCATACCAGCCAAGCCCGCCGGGACGAACTCGCCCTGCACGCACTGTTCCACACCAACAGAAACACCATCGACATGTGCTGGACCAAGATGCGTACCGTATTTCGAGCCGACGTCTGGTGCGGCTGATCCGGTGGGCCCTGTCCCCTGCAACATGTGTACGATCCTACCACCCGCCGCCCCTTTTGTCCGAATCGTCGCCCCCACTCTACGCAACCGCCACGAAGGGCGAAACAATCACTAGACAACTACTGTGCAGAGCGTCGGAGCCCCCAAGGCGGGACGCCCGCGTGTGGACGTTTTTCGGCACCCCAAACACGGGAACAGATCGACCCACCAGGCTCCGTCACACCCAAGACGAGAAACGCAAGAACAGTGGATCGACAGCGCCCACGAACAGCCAACCGCCGTGGGCTGCCTCACGTAGGCACGCCCGCGAGAGCGTTCCGGGCGGGTGGTAGGCGAAAGACCGGCCCGGCAGACTACGGCCGCCGCTCGCCGTGCCCGCCCGGAATCTGCCCGAGGTCAGTTGGCTTTGCCCAGCCGGACCAAGCATGCAGTGTGTCGTGCGCCGGGAGCCGCCTGGGGTCGACTGGTTTTGCCCAGCCGGACCAAGCGCGCAGTGTGTCGTGCGCCAGGGTTCTTCCAAGGCCAACACCTCCGTCGGGGCGATTGTCATATCGACGTGGGCGGGGACAGGCAGGGTGACCTGCGAGGACATAGGAACCGTCCCCATTGTCCCGTGTCGGGACGAGCCGCATTCGCGCGGCTATCGCCTACGCGCCTGTGCGGCTACTTGAACGTGTCGTCTCCGGCAGACTGAACGCGGCACTGGAGTCCAACCGCGATTGACCAGCCAAGACTCAGTGGCGGGCTGTGTGGGAAACCAGGCCAGGGCGGTGATCTCACGCAGGGGAAACGCTGCGCAGGCGCCGACCTATACTTCGGTGACCGGACGAGGCTGAGAAGGGTGCTGCTGTGAAGAGGACGGGTGCTGGTGTGGTGCTTGCGGTCGTGTTGGGGGTCGCGGGCTGTGTTTCGGGGCCGGCTGAGACTGCGACGACGGCTTCGGTGGTGGACCTGGACGCGGGGGAGTGTTTCACCGACCTGGATTCCGAGATGGTCGCGACCATGGTTGCGTGCGACGAGCCGCACAGCTCGGAAGTCGTCGGTTCCAGCAAGCCTTCCGTGGCGAGCGACGGTGAAATGATCCGGGCCTGCACCAAGGTCGCTGCGGAGTATGCCGGGGCTGCCTGGGGCGTGGACCCCGCGTTCACCGTGCACGCCGCGAGCAGTGCGTTCGCCAGGACGATCGTGTGCTTCGTCACCGCGATCGACGAGGCAGAACCGTTGGTCGGATCAGTCAAAGGCACCAGGACGCACGACGGGTACCGTGACAGCGACGGCACGGTGGTCGAGGCTGCCCCTGTGCTGCTGGACGCTGCACAGGTCGGTGACTGCCTGGTCGCCGAGGGTATGCCCAAAACCCTGCCCGCCGACGCGACGTTCTCCCGGCTGCCGTGCTCACAACCTCACGACGCAGAAGTGGTGAGCGTCAAAGCAGCGATGGTGACCATGACCCCTCCGTGCACCGAGGACGTCACCGCCTACACCGGCGACGAGCCCCCCGTCACCGTCCGCGACTCCGGCTGGACGGCGAACGGCACCCTCGTGTGCCTCGCGCTGGTGTCGGACCTGATCACCGTGAGCGTTAGAGCACCCGCGTAGGGACGGTTCGTTATCTGATCGTGACCTTTCTGGGTGCCCAGGGACGCCGCCCGGTGACACAGCACAGAGGACGTCGAACCTGGGAGACACATCATGGGCCAGCGAACCCCCTTCACCCGGATGGGAACATGTCTTGGGCTGGTGATCCTCATGGGGGTTGCCGGGTGC
>WRET01000124.1 GCA_009779195.1 Micrococcales bacterium | reverse complement strand
TTACCGGTTTTTGTCTACCAGCAGTACGGTGCCGGGTTGGTGACGTGCCGTCCTGACGTCGAGGCGACTTGTATCGAGACCATCAACTTCGACCGTGCCTGGGCCGCGGCCCTCACGCTCATCATTATCGTCATGCTGCTGAACCTGGTCGCCCGTGGGGTGAGCCGGTGGTTCGCACCCAAGGTCAGGGGGTAGGAGTCACATGTCGCAACGTATCGAGGCCAAAGACCTCAATATCTACTACGGGAGCTTCCTGGCGGTCGCAGACGTGGCGCTGTCGATCGAGCCGCGGTCGGTCACTGCGCTCATCGGACCGTCAGGGTGCGGCAAGTCCACGTTCTTGCGCACGTTGAACCGGATGCACGAGGTTATCCCTGGGGCACGTGTGGACGGGACCGTCACCATCGACGGGGTGGACCTGTACGGCCCTGGTGTCGACCCGGTGGCGGTGCGCCGCCAGGTCGGGATGGTCTTCCAGCGCCCCAACCCTTTCCCCACCATGTCGATCGCGGAGAACGTGCTGGCCGGGGTGCGGCTGAACAACCGTCGAATCTCCAAGTCCGACGCTGCTGACCTGGCTGAGCAGGCCCTGCGCGCGGCGAACCTGTGGAACGAGGTCAAGGACCGGCTGGGTCGTCCTGGGTCGGGTCTGTCAGGCGGCCAGCAGCAGCGGCTGTGCATCGCACGAGCCATCGCTGTGCGCCCGCAGGTCCTGCTCATGGACGAACCGTGTTCTGCTCTTGACCCGATCTCGACTTTGGCTATCGAAGACCTTGTCGCCGAGCTAAAAGCGTCTTATACGATCATTATCGTCACCCACAACATGCAGCAGGCTGCCCGGGTGTCGGACCGTACCGGCTTTTTCAACCTCAAGGAGACGGGCGAGCCTGGTCGGCTCGTCGAGATCGACGACACCGCGACTATCTTCTCCACCCCCAAGCAGCAGGCCACCGAAGACTACATTTCCGGCCGTTTCGGCTGACGGCCAGGCGTTCGGGTGAAACACCCCGAACGTCCCGATCGGCGATGTCCGTTCCACCCTACGATGTGCCGGTGCGCACCCAATGTCCCGGTGCGTGGTGACAATGGCGTCAGAGCAGATCGGACAATCCAGTGAAGCGTGTGCCTTGGAGACGGGCGTTGGCCCTGTCGGCGGTCGGTGCTGTGGTGACGGTGGGGATGGCAAGCCCCGCCAACGCTGACTCGGCGCCGGTAAGCCCGGCCAACCCGGCGACCCCGGCCACCGTGAGCGCAGACTCGTTGCCGACGGTGCAGATCTCTGGTGGGTCGTACAACAACCGCGCTGGTGGCGTGGTGTGGACCCAGGCGGTCGTGGGGAACACGGTCTATGTGGGTGGTGACTTCACCAGGGCGCGTCCTGCCGGTGCCGCCAGGGGCGTCGACGAGTCGGTGCGGACCTACCTGCTGGCCTACGACGTGCGCACGGGTGCGTTGTTGCCGTTCAACCACACCCTCGACGGCCAGGTGCAGTCGATGGCGGTCTCGCCTGACGGCAAGCGGTTGTACGTCGGCGGGGCGTTCTCGCACGTGGACGGCAAGTGGCGTGTGAACATCGCCGCGTTCAACACCGCTGACGGGTCCCTGGTCGAGGCGTTCCAGCCGGTGGCCAGCACGAGGGTGCTGGCCATCGCGGCGAGCAACACGACGGTGTACGTCGGCGGGAACTTCTTGAAGCTGGCGCCGAAGGTCTCCACGACGTTGGTCGACCAGGCGTACCTGGGCGCGTTCAACGCCGCTGACGGGTCGGTGCTGCCGTGGCGCGCCGACGCGAACTCCCAGGTGACCGCGATGGCTTTGACCAAGGACGGTTCGCGCCTGGTCGTCGGCGGCAAGTTCAACCGGATCAACGGCGCATCGGTCCCCGGTCTTGGGTCGTTGAGCCCGAGCACCGCTGCGCTGCAGTCGTTCCCCACCAACCAGTACATCAAGGTGATGGACGGCAACAAGATCGGCCCTGCGGGCAATGGCGGTGGGACCGTGACCAGCCTCGTCGCGTCCGAGGACGGGATCTACGGCGGTATGTACGACTTCTCCGGCAACGTCGCCGCCAACTCTGAGGGTGTGTTCCGCGCTGACCCCAACACCGGGGCGATGATCTGGAACGCCGACTGCCACGGTGACGTCTACTCGGTGTACCCGATGGGTGGGGCCGTGTACGCGGCTAGCCACCAGCACTGGTGCGCGAGCATCGGCGGGTTCGGCGAAACGCGTAACCAGACCCCGGACTATTACCGCGCCACGGCCTTCTCCAAGGCCGCCACAGGTAGGGTCGTGGCGGCGCAGTCCGGGTACACCAGCCATATCGGCGAGCCGGCTCCGTCGTTGCTCACCTGGTTCCCACAGATCCCGGCTGGGACCTACACCGGGATCAAACAAGGTCCGTGGCACGTGACCGGCAATGACACGTACGTGGTGTACGCCGGCGAGTTCTTGCAGGTCAACGGCCAGGCGCAAGAAGGTCTGGCACGCTTCGCGGTGCCATCGGCCGCGCCGAACAAGGTTGGTCCGAGGCTTGACGGGACCAAGTGGGCTGTCCCGGTGGTGCGTTCGACGGTCTCGGGGCAGGTCAGCGCGCAGATCGTCGCGAACTTCGACTACGACAACTCTGACCTGACCTACCGGTTGTACCGTGACAGCGAGGTCGGTGGTCCGGTGGCCGAGGTCCGGGTCTCGTCGACGTGGTTCTCGCGTCCGAGCGTGACGG
>WRET01000123.1 GCA_009779195.1 Micrococcales bacterium | reverse complement strand
GGCAGGCACCCGCAACCCGCCAGCCGGTCCTCCGCCTACCACCCGCCCGGCACGGACTCGCGGGCATCCTTACGTGAGGCACCGGTTTCGGTTCGCGGGCAATTTGACATGAGGCACCACGGGGCTCGGCTTCCTCGGACCAGAACTCGCAACCACTGCGTTGGGCGATGACATGCAGGCCGACTGGGACTCCAGCCGCCGCATGATGCGCGAGGACGTCACGCGTGCCGAGCTGTCTGCTTGTCCGTACCGCAACAGGTCGACGGACCTCAGTCCTCGGGCGTTGACCAGGCAAGACATTAGGAACCGTCCCCATTGTCTCCGCTCAGCGTCTGGTGCGGGAGGCCGCGGTCTGGCACCACTGGGCGGCGCGGTCGGCGACGGCTGCGTAGGTTGCGGGTGCGATGGTGGCGAGGTCGAGCTCGGTGGCGACGGTTGCGAGAGCGTCGGGCAGGTGCTGGGTCATGGCGAGAAGCTGGTCGATGGTCCAGCCTGGGTCGAGACCAAGGTTGCCGGCGAAACGGCGCCAGTGCCGGGCGTCGATGAGGTCGAAGTGGTCCTCGCCGCCGACCCGCATCGCCATCCGGCGGGCCCAGCGTTCGCCGAACGAAAAAGTCATGTTGAGGTCGTAGAGGGGTGCCAGACGGACCTCTGAGGGGGTCAAGAGGAGCGAGTAGTTGCGGGCGTGGGCGTCAGAACCTCTGACCAGGTAGTTGAAGATGATGGCCTGGGCGAACCGTTCCACGTCTTGGGGGCCGCAGTGCAGGCGGATGAGGTCGGCGCACCCGACGACGTCAAGGCCGCCTTGGGACTCGTACTTGTGCAGCGGATGAGTCCCGGTGGCCTGGCAGAGGTCTTCTTGGTGGACCCGGTGCCACCGCCCGTCGATCTGGATGCGGTCGTACCGCTCCACGCCGATCACGCGATCGTCGCCGAGCTCAGTGACGAAAGCGTGGGCGGTGGGCAGGCCGAGCAGGGAGGCTGTGCGCATGGTGAGGACTTCGGTGATGTCCTGGTCGACAAGTCCGTCGATGGCCAGCTTGAAGATATGGGTCGACGGTTCGGCTCCGCCTGGCAGTGCCCAACCGGTGTTGGTGCGCTGCAGGGCAAACTTGGCTTGGGCTCCAGCCAGGGAGAAGCGTCCTGTGGAGGTCCCGGGGTCGTAGGGAAGAGTGTCGCCTCGGGCTGCTTGGACGACGTCGGCGATGTCGGCTTCGTCGAGGGGCGTGACGGTTCCGTCGCGCTGCAGGACCGTGTCGAGCCGGTCAGGGCGGACGAGCTGTGCGGCACCTGCGAGGTCTTCGCCGACATGCTCCAGCAGGCTCTCCGGATAGGTGTCGGTGACGCCGAACTGCGCACGCCAGCGCCGGACCACGCCTTCGCGGTCCGGCAGCACTCCTTCGAGCCAGGTACGCAGCGGTGCGCCGCGCCACCGGCCCTTTGTCGCTGGCATGTTCACCGACAGCGGGACGAACGCAGCGCTGGCAGCAGCCTCAGGGTCGTACCGCAGGCGCAGACGCTGGCCGACCCCGTCGACGTCTCCGAGGAGGTGTCCGTCCATCAGCAGGTGCAGGCGTGGCATGGCTCAGCCCCCGAACCGCTGGAGGATCTGGGTGGCAGTGATGATGGGACGGTCGTCGGAGGGTTCGCGAGCGACCGGGTCCAGGGTCACCGCGAGGCCGAGCTCACGTAGCACCCGCAGCACCATGTCCAGCGGTGCCGATACCTTGTCGCCAGATTCCAGGCCGACCAGCCACTGACGTCCGACCTGGGCGTCGCGTGCCAGCTCAGCTTGGGACAGCCCCTGGTCGCGGCGGGCCTGCCGGACCGCGGCGCCCAGTGAGGCCGTGCTGGTCACCCGGGGTGTCGTCATACGGCGACACTAGCACATGTCGCTGATCGGCGACACAACTCGACTGTGAACGTAGCGTCCACCACACACCAGCAGCGGCGACGACACGACACGCCGGCGCCCCGCCCCGGTGCGCTTTGTCCTATTAAGGACCGATATGCACGACTATTTCGGCGCGGACGGGATCAGGGGTGGCCGGTGATTTCTAGGAGGCGGGTGACCAGGTTCTGGGAGGCGGGGACGAGGTCGCGTTCGGCGGGTGAGAGGCTGGGGTCTCCGAGGCGGTGGTCGGCGGCTGCGGCGAGATTGGTGGGGGCAAAACGTGGGCAGGCGTGCAGGAAGGCGGCGAGAAAGGCGCGGGCTGCCGGGGCGTATTCTTCACCGCCGTCGGCGGCGACTTCGCCGATGATGAGGGCGGTGCAAGCGTGGTCGATGGCGGGGTCGTCGAGCGTTGCTGAGCCCCAGGCGACCACGACGGGGCCGTGTTCTTCAGAAAGGACGACTGTTCCTGGGTGAAGATCGAGGTGAACAATCCTCGCCCCCGGCGTGCCGGGCAGGTCCGGTGGGACCGGAGCCGCGTGCAGCTGTGTGTGCAGGTCAGCGAGCATGTTCACACCCTGGCGGATACCGACCTCGCCGGAGACCAACCCCTGCAGCAACGTGGGCCCGTGGAGGCGTTCGACTTCGAGGTCGGGGCCGCCCAGGTGGGTTGTGCGCGGCACCGGCACGCCGCAAGAGTGCAGGTGGGTGAGTAGCCGGGCCTCGCCACCAGCGTCACGACCGGACCTGTAACGCCGCAGGACACGGGTGTCGTCCAGGGCGTACAACGTCGCGAACGTGCCGATGTCCACCACCGGACCAGGGACGTCGTCGTGCAACGGGTCCGGGTCGCCGTCGAGCTCGGGTGCCGCCACGGGTTGACCGTAGCGTGCACCACTGCTGTTGTCCCCTGCGGCACCCGGTCACAGCCGTTCTCACCCCGCCGAGACCTGGCCGAGGGCAGGCTGCTAGGGCGTGTCTCTTAACCCCCCGTGCGAGCGCGGCGTGTCCGGTGCGTGCGCTGGCAAGGCGACGGAGGAGAGCAGCACTGGAGGTGCTGCCGACGACGACGACGCCGCCAGCGTGCGTG
>WRET01000122.1 GCA_009779195.1 Micrococcales bacterium | reverse complement strand
GTCACCGTCGTCGCCCCACCGTCGACCAAGCAGATCGAGGTCCAGGTCGCGGTCGCCGTGCCCGACCTGTCCGACCTGACCTCCGCCTCGGAACCCGATGTCCTGCCCGCCTCCGCCAACGCAGCGATGCGCCGGGCACCCCGGGCGGGGCGTGGGGACGGGGCCCCGTCAGCGCGGATGCCGGAGAACTGGTCGACACCGTCGGCGATGGCGGTGCCCGCGGCCGGCGGCGCGGTTCGGTCGTCGGCGATGGCGGTGCCCGCGGAAGGCGGCGCGGTCCGGTCGTCGTCAGTGTGGCCGCACGTCCACGAGCGCGTGGTCGATCTGGTGGCGGCTCACCGGTCCACGTTGGTGTTCACCAACTCCCGGCGCGGGGCTGAACGTCTGACCAGCAGGATCAACGAGATCTGGGCTGAACGGCACGGCGGTGCGGTCCCTGACCCGCAGGCGGTGCACCCTGCCGAGATCTCGGCGCAGTCCGGCACGAGCGCGGGTGTCGACACCCGTGACGCCGCTGTGGTGCTGGCCCGTGCGCACCACGGGTCGATGTCGCGCGCCGAGCGCACCCGAACCGAGTCCGAGCTCAAAGCAGGTCTGCTGCCAGCGGTCGTGGCGACCAGCTCGTTGGAGCTGGGGATCGACATGGGTGCGGTGGACCTCGTCGTGCAGGTCGGCGCACCGCCGTCGGTGGCCAGCGGGCTGCAGCGCATCGGACGGGCCGGGCACCAGGTGGGCGCAGTGTCGCGGGGGGTGGTGTTCCCCACGTTCCGCGGCGAGCTGGTGGCCGCGGCGGTGATCGCCGAGCGCATGGCGGCCGGGGCGATCGAAGAGCTGCACGTCCCGGCGAACCCCTTGGACGTGCTCGCCCAGCAGGTCGTGGCCATGGTCGCCGTGGACGACTGGAGCGTGCAAGACCTGGCCCGCACGGTGCGCCGAGCCGCCCCGTTCACCACCCTCGGCGACGCGACTCTGCGTGCCGTGCTGGACATGCTGTCCGGCCGCTACCCCAGCGAAGACTTCGCCGAGCTGCGCCCCCGCCTGGTGTGGGACCGGGTGACCGACCGCCTCACCGCCCGCCCCGGAGCCCTGCGCCTAGCTGTGACCAGCGGCGGGACCATCCCCGACCGGGGCCTGTTCGGTGTGTTCCTCGCCGGGTCGGGCGAGCCCGAGGGTGTGATGTCCGACGTCGAGCGCACCGGCGGACGGGCCCGCGGCGGCCGACGCGTCGGCGAGCTCGACGAGGAGATGGTCTTCGAGTCCCGTGTCGGCGACATGTTCACCTTGGGGTCGTCGACCTGGCGTATCGAAGAGATCACCCCCGACCGGGTCCTGGTCACCCCCGCCCCCGGCGTCCCCGGCCGTCTGCCCTTCTGGCGCGGCGACGCCCCCGGCCGCCCCGCCGAGCTCGGCGAAGCCATGGGCGCGTGGGTCCGCACCACCCTCGCCCAGCGCACCAGCAACACCACCATGCCGTTTTCTCCCCCCGGCAGCGACGCAGCAACCACACCGGCCAGGACAGTGGAAACGGTTCCGACAGAGACAGAACCGGCCGAGACAACGGTTCCGACAGAGACAGTGACGACGGTTCCGACCGAACCGGCCGAGACGGTGGGGACAGTCCCGACGGGGACAGTCCCGACGGAGACAGTGACGACGGTTCCGACCGAACCGGCCGAGACGGTGGGGACGGTTCCGACTGTCTTGCCAGGGTTTCGCCAACGGCGGAGCCCTGGCAACGACTGCGGAACCGTCCCCACTGTCTCGGCCCCACCCACCCAAGGTGAGACAACTGGCCCCCTAGACCCCTGGGCCACCAACAACCTGCTCGCCTACCTCGACGCCCAACGCGAGGCCACCGGCGAAGTCCCCACAGACGAGGTCGTCGTCGTCGAACGTTTCCGTGACGAGCTCGGCGACTGGCGGATCGTCATCCACTCCCCCTACGGCGCAGCGGTCCACGCCCCCTGGGCCCTGGTCGTCGCCGGACGCCTGCGCGAACGCTTCGGCGACGTGGCGGCCATGCACTCCGACGACGGGATCGTCCTGCGTCTGCCCGACACCGGCGACATGCTCGAAACCTCCCAGTGGGACGACCCACGCGTCCCCCGGGCGGCGACCGGTGACGGTCCCGCTGTTGATGTGGCCGACCTGCTCATCGACCCCGACGAGGTGGTTGACGCGGTCCGTGCCCAGCTGGCCGGGTCAGCGTTGTTCGCCGCCCGCTTCCGTGAGGCCGCAGCCCGGTCGTTGCTGCTGCCGCGTCGTCGTCCCGACCGCCGCCAACCGTTGTGGCAGCAGCGCCACCGTGCCGCCCAGCTGCTGTCAGTAGCCGCCGGGTACCCCGACTTCCCGGTGGTGCTCGAAGCGGTCCGCGAGTGCCTGTGCGACGACTTCGACACTGCTGCCCTGACCCGGCTCATGACCGACCTGCGCTCGCGGAAGATCCGCGTCCACGAGGTGACCACCGCACGCCCGTCGCCGTTCGCCCAGTCGTTGCTGTTCGGGTACACCGCGCAGTTCCTGTACGACGGGGACGCACCCCTGGCCGAACGCCGCGTCGCCGCGTTGACCTTGGACCCAGCCCTGCTCGCCGAGCTGCTCGGTGGTGGTGGCACCGACCTGGCTGACCTGCTCGACCCTGCGGCGGTCATCGGCGTCGAGGCTGAGCTGGCCGGGCGCCCGGTGGACTCCGCCGAGGGACTGGCTGACGTCCTGCGCCGCCACGGTCCGCTGCCACTGTCGCAGATCCAGGCCCGGGTGCCTACCTGTGGCGACGAGATCGTCGGTTGGCTGGACGACCTGGTCGCCGCCCGTCGCGTCATCGCTGTCCGCCTGGCTGGGGTGGCGCCGGACGACACCGACCAGTGGGCAGCCATCGAAGACGCCGGACGTCTGCGCGACGCCCTCGGTGTGGCCCTGCCGGTCGGGATCCCCGAGGTCTTCACCGAACCGGTCCCCGACCCCCTGGGCGACCTGCTACGACGCCACGCCCGCACCCACGGCCCGTTCCCACCCGCCGCGGTGG
>WRET01000121.1 GCA_009779195.1 Micrococcales bacterium | reverse complement strand
TTGGGTGTCGCGGTCGACAAGGCGTTGCACGAGGTCGACCCCGACCGGGCGTTGGTCGACCAGCAAGCACGCAGCTGGCGGCGCGTGGGCAACCCGTGCCCGCTGGGCCAAGGCATGGCCTCGCTGACCGCGGTCCTGCCAGCAGTCGACGCCGCCCGGGTCGACAAGACCCTCGAACACGTCGCACGTGCCGCCCGCGCCGCCGGTGACCAGCGCACCATCAACGAGCTGCGCGCCGACATCATGGTCGACGTCCTCACCGGCGAGGCCCGCCCGGCGGCGAAAGACCCGTCAGCCCAGACCGACCCTCCCAACGGCAAGGTTGGCGCACTAGCCCCCACGACCGCAGCAGACGACGAGCCGTGCGACTTTGACGACCGGTGCCAGTGGCGGCTGCCGCCACCCGGCGCAGTCCACGTCAACGTCACCATCTCCGCCGCGTCGCTGCTGGGCGTCACCGACGACCCAGGCCACGTCGTGGGCGCCGGGACGATCGACGCGGTCACCGCCAGGGCCCTGGCCCACGACGGGCCGTGGCGTCGTATCGTCACCGACCCGCTCACCGGCGCCGTCTTAGACGTCGGGCGCACCAAGTACAGACCACCAGCGGCCCTGGCCGCGCACGTGGCTGCACGAAACCCGCACTGCGTGTGCTCAACGTGCACCCAACCCGCCGAGCGGTGTGATCTGGACCACACCACCGAGTGGCGTGACGGTGGTACCACCGCCACCTCGAACCTGGCACCACTGTGCCGCGCGTCGCACACCCTCAAGACCGACGGGCACCTGCACCTGACCACCACCGCACCAGGCGTGTACCAGTGGACCACCGCCCTGGGCATCCGCTACCAGGTCGACACCACCACCGGGATCCCGCGCCGCAGACCAGTCCCGACGATCCGCGACGACATACCACCACCCTTCTAAGGCAGCATGATGTGCTGCAGCTCGGAGTACTCGGTGACCAGGGAGTCCAGCGACGTGGACTTCTCGCCCTTCAGGTGCTGGTCGAAGAAAACGAGCGTAACCGCCTGGGTGATCTCCAGGACACGGTCCGGATCTGTTGGGCCGCCAAGCTCCATCCACTCGCGCAGCGGCTTCAAGCCGACGAACTTCGGTGTGTCTGAAAAGTTCATGCTTAACTCTTCGTTCAGGTATCAGGCCAGGGAACGTCAGTCGTGTGCGTCCTCGATGACGCGACCGAGGGCAGCAGCGGCGTAGAGGGGGAGGCTGACCAGGCCGGGTTCGCTGCCGTAGCGGACCATGGCGGTGCGGACTGCCAGCGTCGGCTGGTAGGTGTCGCGGTACCTGCGCAGCGACTTGGCCTTGGTGTTCACCTCGGCTTTGGCCTCGACGGGGACGACCGTCCCGGCGTGTGCCACGACAAAGTCGACCTCGGCTGTGCCGGTCTCAGAGCTCCAGTAGTGCGGGTCCAAGCCGGTGGCGACCATCTGCTGGAGCACGTACTGCTCGGTGAGGGCGCCTTTGAACTCGGTGAAGACCCGGTCTCCGTCGACGACGACACGGGGGTCGAGCTTCGCTGCGGCAGCGAGCAGGCCGACATCGAGGCTGAAGAGCTTGAAGGCACGTGGGTCTTCGTAGGCGGTGAGCGGGAGCCTTGGTGTTGTGATGCGGCGGACCTGGTGGGTCATCCCGGCGTCGCGCAACCAGCCCATGGCTGTCTCGTACCCACGGGCACGCGCCCCGGAGCGGACCAGGCCATAGACGAACTTGCGGTTCTCCTTGGCCAGCTGGCTGGGCAGGCTCGTGAAGACCTCGCGCAGCCGTGGCACCTCAGCCGGTGGGGCATGCTTGGAGAAGTCGCTCTCGTACGACTGGAGCAGCTCGTCATGGACGCGGCGCACCTGCCGCATGTCGTCGGTGTCGATGTAGGTGGCGACCGCCTCAGGCATCCCGCCGACCACGTAGTACCGCCGCAGCAGGTCCGCGTAGACCGTGTGCAGCGGAACCGTCTCGGCGAGGTCGCCGCTGGTGATGGCGTCGGCCAGGTCCCCACGGCCGACCGCCGTGCAGAACTCGGGGAACGACAAGGGGTGCAGGTCGCAGAACTCGACCTTGCCGACCGGGAACGACGTGCCCGTGTGCACCGCGACCCCGAGCAGCGACCCAGCCCCGATGACATAGGCGTGCGGCAGCCGCTCGGCGAAGTACTTCAGCGCGGTCAGGGCCCGGGGGGCCTGCTGGATCTCGTCCAGGGCGATGAGTGTGGTCGCCGGGTCGATCGGCCCGCCCCCGTCGAGCAACGCCAAGGCCCTTCCGATCCGTTCGACGTCCAGGTCTTGCTCGAAGACCTCCCCGGCTGCCGCCGACTCGTCGAAGTTGACGTACACGACCCGCGAGAAGCTGCGCCCCAGCTCTTCGATGAGCCAGGTCTTGCCGACCTGCCGGGCTCCCCGCAGCAGCAGAGGCTTGCGCCGAGGCCGTGCCCGCCAGCGCAGCAGGTCCTCCAGAGCATGTCGTTCCACCCCCCAAGCGTACCACCGCCCACATTATTCGTCGGAAAAACGTGAGAACATGCCACTTATTCGTTGGAATAATGTGATCTGAGTCATCCTGTCGTGCCAGGTCGGGCGTGGCGGCACGGACCATCTCTCGGTCCCTGGCGTGACGGGGCCGACAACGAACAAGCGACCGGATATTGTGTACACAGGTTGACACATCTGGGAGGAGGTCGGCGATGAGCGTCACCGTAGGTGTTCGCGAGTTCCGCCAGGGTCTAGCCGAATACATCGACCAGGCCGAGCCGGTGATGGTGACCCGCCATGGGCAGATGGTGGGACTGTTCATCCCGGTCCGTCGCGACCGCGAGGCAGAGGTGGCTGCGTATGCTGAGGCCGCCAAGCGGGCGAACGCCCTGCTCGCGCAGCTCGGAGCGGACGAGGTCGTGGCCGAGTTTCAGGCGTTGCGCAAGGCTGACAGCGAGGCGCGGGGGCAGTGACGCCGAGGCAGGCCAGTGATCGCGTCGAGATCTATCTCCGCGGCGACTGAGGAATACCCGACCGGCCGGTGTGGAGACGGTCTCATGCCCTCTATTGTGGGCCGCTGGGACTTCAGTCGTCGAACTCGTCGTGG
>WRET01000120.1 GCA_009779195.1 Micrococcales bacterium | reverse complement strand
AGTGTTGACCGACATCGAAGGTGAGGATGGTGGCGTCACTCTTGGTGAGGCTGCGGGGTGGATGGTTGAGCCCCGCCGGGTCTGGCCCGGCGGGGCTCTTGGTCGTCGTGGTGTCGTCGTGGTGGGTGCGGTGACGCTATTCGGTGGTGTGCTCGGTAGCGGCGGCCTGGGCGGCGGACTGGTCGACGATCGGTTTGTTGTCGGCCCATGCGGCGGTCAGGGCTTGGATGGCGAGGTTGTTGACTGCTCGGGGCAGTCCGCGTGAGATCTGGTGGACGATCGTGACGGCGTCGTCGGAGAACAGGGTGTCGGTGCGTCCGGCCAGGGCGAGGTGGTGGGCGATGTAGGACTTGGTCTCGGCGGGGTTCATGCCGCTGATGGTGTAGCGCAGGGTGATGCGCTGGTCGAGGGCGGCGAAGGTCCCGAGCTTGATGCGCCTGCGCAAGGTGGGCTGGCCGACCAGGAGCGCGGCGAAGGGCTGGTGGGAGTCCATGTCGGCGTTGGTCAGCAGGCGGATCTCTTCGAGCCCGCTGGTGTCGAGCAGGTGGGCCTCGTCGATCACCAGGACGGTCAGGCGGCCGCGTTCGTGCTCTTCGGCGGCGAGCAGGTCCATGGTCTGGGGGATCAGGGCGGCCTTGGTGTGCCGGGGTGTGCCGCCCAGGGCGGTGACGACCTGGGCGTAGGTCCCGGTGGTGCCGATCGTGGGGTTGCCCAGGTAGATGATGGTGTGCCGGGACCGGTCCAAGGTGGCGGTCGCGGCGCGGACCGCGACGGTCTTGCCCGAGCCGACCTCGCCGGTGATCACGCCCAGACCGCGCTCGGCGATGCACCAGCAGATCCGGGCGACGGCTTCGGCGTGCCCGGTGTGGCGGTGCAGGGCCGACGGCGGGATCTGGCGGCCGAAGGGTGTGGTGGTGAAGCCGTAGTAGGCACGCAGGTCCTCGATCATCGCTGCTGCCCGGTGGTGGTGGGCTGGTCGAAGATGTCGAACGGCGCTTCGACGGGTGTCGGTGCGCGGTGCTGGCCGGCTGGCGCGGCGGTGATGTCGGCGTAGGCGATGCGCCGGGCCAGGGTCTGCTCGTGGCGGACGGCGACGAGCCGCAGGTAGTCGATCCCGGTGGCCGCAGGCGGCTGGTCAGTCTCGTCGGGCCGGGCCTTGGGGTGGGTGTGGGCGCGGACCTGGTGCGGTACGGCCTGGCCCATGGGCCGCCCGTCGTAGCGCACGTCGATGCGGGTCAGGTCGGACGGGTCGAAGACCAGCTCGACCTTCCGCCCGGTCAGGGCGGCGTCGACCTCGTAGGTGTTGCCCTCCAGGGACACGGTCGCGGTCTTGGTCACCGTGCGCCACGCGGACCACAAGAACGCCTCACGCAGCTGGTCGGGGCTGGGGTGGACCGGGCCGGGCAGCCCGGCCTCGGCCCTGGCCGTCCAGGACCAGGACCACCGCTCGGCGGGGCTCTGCCCGGTCTCGCAGTGCGACCGGGTGTGGTACACGGTCTCGACCCACGCGGTGAACAGCAGGTTCAGCTCGGCCAGGTCCGCGACGTCACGGCCCGGGCCGACCTCGCAGCAGAACTGGTCGCGCACGGTCCGGAAGAACCGTTCGATCTTCCCCCGTCCCTGCGGCCGGCCGGGCCGGGAGTGCACCAGCCGGATCCCCAGGCACGCCATGGCACGCGCGAGCTGGGAGTCGACGAAAGCTGCTCCGTTGTCCAGGTAGACCTGGCCCGGGACCCCGTGCGAGGCGATCGCGGCCCGCAGCGCGGCTTCGGCGCGCACGGTGTCCTCCCGGCGCACCCACCGGTACCCGACCAGCTTGCGGGTGTGGTCGTCCAGGAACGCGAACAGCAGGGCCTTCTTGCCGGCCACGGTCGGGCCGTGCATCGCGTCGCCGGTCCACCGGTCGTTGGCGTGGACGGCCTCGAACCGGCCGAACACCTGCCCGGCACCGGTCGCGGCGACGTTCAGGCCCAGGTCCGCGAAGTGCCGCTGCAGGGTCCGCTCGGAGGGCACGACCACGCCGCCCTGCTCGGCCAGGACCGCGGCGACCTGCGCCGCGGTCCTGGCCGGGACCTCTTTCTTCAGCGCGACCGCCAGGTCCAGCACCTGCTGCGGGGTGCGGCGCTGGACCACCCTCGGCTCGGGCACCAGCGCGTCGAAACCCCCGGTGCGCCATGCCCGGACCCACCGGTCCAGGCTCGGGCGCGAGACCCGCACCAGGCTGCCGTCCGGGCCCTTGTGCTCGGCGGCGGCCAGGGCCCGCACCAGCGCCCCGCGCTGCTTCCTGGTCAGGGCCGGGTCCGCGGCCTCCCGGACCAGGGCATACCGGAACAGCCCTACCTCCCTGGCCCGCTCGGCCCGGGCGGCCTGCTCGTGCGGTCTTGTCATCTTCGGCTCCTTCCTGGACTGCTGGCACGCACCTCGCGCACCCACCCGCCAGGCTGGACCACCAGGCCCGGGCCGCGTCAGGGCCAGTTCGTGTTGCGCCTCACCAGGCCACCAGCCCCCCGGACAGCAGCCGACCCTGCGAGGCCGCCGACGCCCACCGCCACGGCGACACCACGACCAGCGCACCCAGACGGCGCACCACCGCCGCCCCCGCAGCCCCGACGACCTCGACCACACCCGCCAACGACCCGGCCACCTGGACCGGGCACGCCAACGGGTCCGCACCCAGCAGCACCCCGCTCAGCAAGGCCACGACCGCCGCAGCGTTCGCCCGAGCCGCCCGCAACCAGCCCCGCACCGTGGACTGCGGGACGCCCAGCCGCCGCGCGACCGTCCGGAACCCAGCCCCACCAGCAGCCTCCTGCAACGCTGAACCGATCACCTCGACCCCGTCAGCCCGCCGCACCACGCACACCGAGTCCAGCAGCACGTGCGTGACCTGGCACACCCGGCACCGCGCCCGCCGCGGGCACAACCGGCCCACCCCCCGGACCCGTCGCACCCGAGCCGACCCCCACGGACCCAGCACCCCACCACAAGGGCACACCAGCTCACCGGCGACCAGCTGCTCCTCGACCCGCCCACCACCTACCATCACCACAGGTGCGACCTCCATCGCGCCGAGCAGCGGCCCTCCCAGACCTGAACAGCGTGGGACGGCCGCTGCGCCACATCATCATCATGTCGTCGCCCACGACCGCGCCACCAACCACGAGGCCAGCCCAGACACAGCCTCACCCCCAGTGACGCGAACCCCCGAACCCCTCACCACCGCCAGAGACGCTCAACACGAGGTTCCGCTTGCCACGGTCCGGGTTCCGCTGTCCCACAGGTGGACGACGTTCCACTCCTGCT
>WRET01000119.1 GCA_009779195.1 Micrococcales bacterium | reverse complement strand
GTCCGAAGAGCTGCTGGTCGAGCTGGTGGCGTCGTCTGCGCAGGTGCCGCTCGTGCCCGGCCCGTTGGACCAGGCAGTCGAACGCCTGGGCCGGGTGCTCACCGCCGGACGCCAAGCCGCCGCAGACCCGGCCGCCGACGCACGCACTGTCCTGTGGGCCCTGTGGGACGCGTCGGGCCTCGCCGACACCTGGCGCACCCTCGCCCTGGTCGGAGGTCCAGCCGGAGACAGGGCAGACCGAGACCTCGACGCCGTCCTCTCCCTGTTCGCCGCCGCTGAAGCCTTCGCAGACCGCCTGCCCCTGTCGGGACCAGCCGCGTTCGTCGACTGGGTACGCGCCCAAGACCTGCCCGCCGACTCCCTGGCCCCCCGCGGCGCGACCACCGGCGTCGCCGTCCTCACCCCCGCCGGCGCGGCAGGGCGCCAGTGGGCCGAGGTCGTGGTGGTAGGTGTCCAAGACGGTGTGTGGCCCGACCTGCGCCTACGCGACTCCCTCCTTGGTGCCCAAGAGCTGGTGGATATTGTCGCTGACCGCGTCGCCACACCAACGCCGTCACGCAGCCGCGCGCCAAGCAACAACCCACCCCGGTCGTCCAGTGTGAAGCCGCAGGACGCGGGAACCCGGGCGAAGGACGAGGCAACTGGATCGTCACAGGATGACAGCCCTACCGCCTCCGTGCCTGACTTGGTGGCACTGGGCCTCGTCGGCGAACAGCCGCAGCTTCGTCGCACCCTTGCCGAGACGAGTCGACCTGGGCGGCCGAGCGCGCGTCCAACAGCGGACGTTCCAGCGGCAGCGCGACCGTCCGCCGGGCAGGGGAGTGGCGGACACCCGTCCGCTGAGCGTTCACAGGCCGAGCAGATGCGTTCCGCCCAAGCCCGGGCCGCGGTGCTCGCCGACGAGCTGCGGTCCTTCACGGTGGCGTGCTCGCGTGCCAGCGACCGGCTGCTGGTCACCGCCGTCGCCGACCAGGACACCGCCCCGTCGCTCCTGGTCGACCTGATACGCCCCCCCTGCCCAGACGGTCCCGACGACCGCCTGGCCACCGCCCCCGCCCCGCACGACCTGCGTGGTGTCGTCGCCCGGCTGCGTGCCCGTCTGGAGGCAGCCTGCGCCCAAGGCCGAACTGACCCGTCGGCCGCGCGCCTGCTGGCCCGCCTCGCCGCCGCCGGGGTCCCCGGTGCCCATCCCCGCCAGTGGCAGGGCCTACGAGCACCGTCGTGCGACACCCCGCTGTGGCGTGACGACGAGCTCGTCCCGCTGTCCCCGTCCCGCCTGGACGCTGCCCACCGTTGCGCCCTGCGCTGGGCCCTGGAGTCCGCCGGTGCCCGCGGCCCCGACACCACCAGCGCCGAGGTCGGCAACCTCGTCCACCAGCTTGCCGCCGAGCACCCCACCGGAAGCAAAGCCCAGCTGCACGCCGCGCTCGCTGACGCCTGGGGCACCCTCGGCCGCACACCAGGCTGGGCCGCGACCCACGAACACCGCAAAGCCGAAGCCATGATGGACCGCCTCGCCGGATACCTCGCCGCCCGCCCCGCCCCCGCAGCCGTCGAGCAGAGCTTCTCCGTCGTCACCGGCCGGGCCCGCCTGCACGGCCAGGTCGACCGCCTAGAGCTCGGTGCCCGCCCCGGCACTGTCGTCGTCGCCGACCTCAAAACCGGCTCGTCCCCCCCGACCATCGAAGAGTCCCGCCACGACCCCCAGCTTGGCGCCTACCAGCTAGCCATCAACGCCGGTGCCTTCGACGACGTCACCGCCACACCCCTCACCAGCGCAGGCGCCCGGCTCGTCTACCTGGCATCCGGCGCCAAAGCCACGTTGCGCACCCAACCCCCCCTCGCCGACGACACCTGGGCCCAAGACCTCGTCGACGACGTAGCCTCCACCGTCGCCTCATCCACCTTCACCGCCACCGCCAACGACACCTGCCGCACCTGCCCCGTCCCCACCTCCTGCCCCCTACGCCCCGAGGGCCGCCAGGTCGTCGCAGTCTGAAGCCCTCCCTAGGATCACCTCCGCGCTGTGGGCACACCCGTGCTCTCACCGGGGCGCTGCTGGCTGCGTGCTCACCGGACCGTGACATGGTCAGCGAGCGGACCATCCGCTTGCCTGCCTTGCTGGTCGCGGCCGACTTCCCTGGGATCGAAAAAAGTTCAAGCAGCACTTCGCGAAGATTCCCCATGATTGGTATCGCACGAACAAGATGGCCCAGGCGGAGGGGTATGACGCATCGGTGTTCTACGCGTTCTTCGCCTCGGCCGGCCTGGAGACCATCGCCGAAGACACCTCCAACGCCGGGCGCCTGGACCTGGCGGTCCGGTACGCCGACCAGGTCTTCTTGTTCGAGATCAAAACCGACGCCCAACCCTCCGGTTCCGCCCTGGCCCAGATCAACGACCGTGGTTACGCCGACAAGTACCGCGCCGAAGGCGTGCCCATCCACCTCGTCGGCGTCGAGTTCTCCCGTGACCAGCGCACCCTCACCCGCCTCGAGGTCCAGACCATCCCCGCCTGACGTGCCTCGACATTTGGTGTGACCGGCACGGTGGCGACGACGTCCATCTCGAACTTGTGGAAGGACGTTGATCGAGGGGAGACGCGACGCCCCGCGCGCATTGCGTAACAGGGTACACATCGGGACGGACGTCGTCCGGACGGTAGACGAAGCCCGGGGGGAGATCTGGGCAAGGCCGTGGACCTTCTGCAGGAGCGTGGCCTGTGTCCCATCCCCACCTCCTGCCCTCTGCGCCACGAGGGCCGCCAGGTTGTCGCAGGCTGAAGGCCTGTTCCTGGTCACCTGCGCGGCGTACCGTAGGTGGGGTCACCAACAGTGACCGAAAGGCGGGACACCGCTGAGGAGCATGATGGTCGGGAAAACAGCGTCGACCCACGCGCTGCGGCGTGCTGCTGTGGAGGTCTTGCGGAACACGGCCCTGAAAGACCTTGGGGCTGTGCAGCTGGCGCAGGCGCTGCAGTACGAGGCGCACCAGGTGCTGGGGATGAGCGGGGAGGTCGTGTCGTCGGCGATCGACCTGGCGAGCATCGTGCACGCGGCGCAGAAACGGGGGAAACGTGGGCTGTTCGCCGAGACCCCGTACATCGAGCACCCGTTGCGCAACGCTGTGCGGTTGTTGCGCTGGGGGTGCCGCGACCAGGACGTCGTCGTCGCCGCCGTGCTGCACGACACGATAGAGGACGGTGCCCAGCAGTTCGTCTCGGCAGTGGTGCGCGTCGGTCGCGACGTCACTGAGCTCCAGGCTCGTGCCATGCTGTCCGACCACATCAAGAACGCCTACGGGCCCAGGGTCCTGAACCTGGTCGAGGCCGTCACCAACGACTACACCACCGACACGCAAAAGTCGCAGGCCACCGTCGAAGAACGCAACCAGAGCTAC
>WRET01000118.1 GCA_009779195.1 Micrococcales bacterium | reverse complement strand
CGTGCCCTTCGGTAAGTCCTTCGGCGTGGCCTTTGGCGAGCCCTTCGGCGTGGCCCTCGTCGAAGCCGTCGAGGTGGGCGTTGCGCTGGCGGGAGGCCTGGTCGTGCAAGAACCGTTCGTGGGCTGCCTGCTCGTAGCGGAACTGCTCGTCAGCGTTGAAGTGCCTGACCAGCGTGGCCGCGCGCGCGATGTCGGGGTTGTCAGCAGCAGCCATAGCCATCTCCTCAGGGGTGTTCGCAGCCAAGAAGCGCAACCACTGCCATTCTACGGTCCCGTCGTCGTCGTCACAGAGCTTGGGCAGCTCGATGACGTGGACCACCGACAGCTCGGTCAGCGTCACGTCGTGCTCACGGTCGTGGTACACGAACCGGTGGTGGCGCACCTGGTCGTCGAACACGACGAAGTCGGTGATGAGCACGCTGATCGTCTGGTGGATCGTGTCGTAGGCCGCACCGCGGACCATCTGGGAGGTCATCATCGACGCGTTGTAGAACAGCACACGCTCGACCAGGTCACGGCTGGGGAACAGCTGTACCTCGACGTCCACGTGCCGGCCGGTGGCGGTGACGACCTTCACGTCCAAGACCGCGACCTTGTCGTCGGGCCAGGTCGCCAACGTGTGGGTGTCAGGCAGGGCCAGGGTCGTCCAGTCCGCCTCGGGCAGCTTGAGCACAGGCCGCAAGAACCCGGCGAGCAGGTCGCTGTTGTGCTCGTCGGAGAAGATCGTCTTGAACATCAGGTCGTAGCGTGGCGGCACGAACGCGCCCACCACCACAAGGGCGGGGCTGGCAGGTGTTGGAGTGTCCATAGCGCCATCCTCGACGGGCACGACGACCCCTGGACGCCCCAGTTCGTGGAGGGGTACACACCGGTGGGCTGTGGACGGTTCGCCGACCGCCGGCAGCGATGACAGGCAAGCCCAACTGTCGGTTCAGGTCAGTAGCGCGTGGGCAAACAGCGGCTCACACCTCGCGGGACAGCTGCGTGACCTTGGTGACGTCCAAGCCGGTGTGCGCCGCGACCTGCTCGATGGCCATACCAGCACCCAGGAGGCTGCGCGCCACTTCGACCCGTCCTTCGTCGTAGCCGTCGAGGTGGGCGGTGTGCTCGCGGGAGGCCTGGTCGTGCAAGAACCGTTCGCGGGCTTCGAGCTCGTAACGGAACTGCTCGTCGGCATTGAAGCGCCTGACCACGGTCGCGGCACGAGTGATGTGCGGGTCGTCTCCTGCGGCCATAGCCATCTCCTCGGGGCTGTTCGCGGCCAAGAACTTCAGCCACCGCCATTCTACTGTCCCGTCAGGTTCGTCACTGAGCTTGGGCAGCTCGATGACGTGGACCAGCGCCGTGTCGGTCAGCCTGGTTCCGTGCTCGCGGTCGTGGAACGCGAACCGGTGGTGGAGCTCGTCGTCGTCGAACATGACGAAGTCGACGAAGGCCAGGCAGATCGTCTGGTTGATCGTGCCGTACGCGGCGCCTCTCACCATCTGGGCGGTCACCATCGACGCGTTGTAGTAGACCAACCGCTGGGGCAGGTCCCGGGTGGGCGACAGCACGACCTCGACGGCGATCTGCTTGCCGGTGCCGGTGGTGACCTTCACGTCGAAGACGGCAGTCTTGCCGTCAGGGTCGTCGGCCAGGGTGTGGGTGTCGGGCAAGGCCACGGCCGTGCAGTCCTCGTCGGGCAGGCTGAGCACGGGCCGCAACAGCTCGACAAGCAGGTCGGTGTTGCGCTCGTCGCTGAAGACCTTCTTGAACAACAGGTCGTAGTGTGGCGGTACGAACGCGCCCAGCAGCACAAGAGCGGGCGTGGCAGGTGTTGGAGTGTCCATACTGCCATCGTCGATGGGCACGACGACGCCTGGGCGCCCCAGTTCGTGGAGGGGTACACACCGGTGGGCTGGGGACGGTTCGCCGACCACCAGCAGCGACGACGGGCGAACCCAGTTCAGGTCGCCACCGCAGCGGTCGATGAGTCGGGTGGACGAAGGAGGAACATGGCACGGACCCCTGTGAGCATCGTCATTCCCGTGTGGAACCTGGAGCAGGTGACCAAGGCGTGCCTGGACGCTCTGGCTCCGACGCTGGGGGACGACGACCAGGTGGTTGTCGTGGACAACGGCTCGTCGGACGGCACCGCGCAGATGCTCGCAGACTATGACTGGGTCGAGGTGGTCACCCACGAGACCAACCTGGGTTTCGCCGCAGGGTGCAACTCCGGTGCCGAGCACGCGCGCAACCCGGTCACCATCTTCCTCAACAACGACACCCTCCCGGTCGGTCGCTGGATCGAACCTCTGGTCACACCTTTTGGCGACGCGAGCGTGGGCGCCACCGGCCCGATGAGCAATTTCGTGTCCGGTTCCCAGCTGCACAAAGCGTCCCACGACGCATCGGTGCGAGGGATGAAGGACGTACGCAAAACCGCCTTGGCCGCGATGGTCGAAGGGCGGGGGAAGACCTGGCCGACCCACCGCCTGGTCGGTTTTGCCCTGGCGGTGCGCACGGAGCTGTTCGCCCAGGTCGGCGGTTTCGAGACCGCTTTCGAAACCGGAGGCTACGAGGACGACGAGCTGTGCCGGCGGCTGCAGGCAGCCGGGGCAAAGCTGCTGGTCGCCGCGGGTTCTTTCGTGTACCACCTGGGCCACGCCACTTTCGACGGCAACGGCCTGGACTGGGCCGGGATCGAGCTGCGCAACCGCGAGGTGATGGTAGCCAAAGCCCGTGAGATCCCGGTGCTGTCCCTGGTGGTCGACTGTGCCGACGGGTTCGAGAAGTCGGCACTGTCCCTGGTCGAGCTGGTCGACCTGGTCCACCTCGAAGCACAGCTGGTGCTCGTCGAACACGGTGACGACGTGGCCCAGTCGCTGGCCAGAGAAGTCACTGGTGAGGACGTCATAGTGGTCGAATGCCCGTCAGACGCCGACGGGGTACGCCGCGGGCTGGCCGCAGCCACAGGCCGTCGTCGGGTCTCGATCCGGTCGGGCGAGGGTGTGGACGCCGCTGCCCTGCGCGAGTTCGCCGGCGACCCGAAGGCCGACTTCACCGCCTGCCACGTCGGAGTTCCCAGAAGCGCGGTCAGCTGAACCGAAAGCCGCACCCGACCGGGCGGTCGGGCGGTCGTTGTCAGCCTGCGACCTCAAACTGCACGACCATCCTGGAACGGCCCCTGCCCACAAACGCCACGAGGCGGCGCAGGCGTTGGAGCCCGCCACCCCCGAGCCAGTCATCTTCACGTCTGAGCCACCAACGGCGCACCCGTCCGTGTGATCGACATCGGGCTGTGACCTGGGACGACACCGTTTCCACCGAATGCGTGGGCTGGACACCTCAGCGCTTTCGGCGAAATCCCGATCGACATGGCGTGCCCAAGGATGGGCCGTCGACCCGAATCAAGGAGGAAGATCATCATGGGTCTGTCAGTGAACACCAACGTCGCGGCGATCAACGCCTACCGCAACCTCTCAGCCACCCAGACCTCGCTGT
>WRET01000117.1 GCA_009779195.1 Micrococcales bacterium | reverse complement strand
GCACCCGCATCCCGGCAGAGCGCGCGGTGGTGATCGCGTCCGCGGCACCGTCGATCGGCAGGTGCCCGCGGTAGGTCACCCCGTCCAGGTCGACGAGGGCCAGGTCGAACCGTTCGACCAGCGGGACGTCGCTGGCCTCCAGCCCCTTCACCCGGCTGCCTCGTCCTGCGAACCGTCCACGTCGAGCTCCACCGCTCCAGTGTCAGCCGGTTCGACCTCGTCCGCCTCTGCAGCCACGAGACCGTCCTCCGAGACCAGGTCTGAGCCCTCAGGCTCTTCCTCGGTCTCGCCATCGGTATCAGCTGTGCTGTCGTCCAGCTCGGTCTCTGGGTCCTGCCCGTCGACGAGATCTGAGCCCTCAGGCCCCTCCTCGCCATCGGTGTCAGGTTCTGTGCTGTCGTCCGGCCCGGCCTCTCCGTCCTGCACGTCACGGTCTTGCACATCTGCAACGACCGGGCTTGGGCCTTGTTCGGTCTCTTCGCCCTCGACGAGACCAGCGGCATCGTCGCTGTCTGCCACAGGGCCGTCCACAGCTGAGCCTGGCTCCTCCTGCGAGGCGTCCTCGTCGGTGCGATCCACGTCAGAGGCTGGCTCGACGTCTTCGGCGTCGATTACCTCGTTCTGTGCGAGGTCGTCACCATCCACGCCATGCACGTCGGACTCCGCCTCGTCGCCTTCTGCGAGGTCGTCACGGTCGACCAGAGCCTCGTCAGAGCCGTCCCATTCGGGCTCTTCGTCTTCTGCGAGGTCGTCGTGGTCCGCGGTCCTCTCGTCGGGCTCGGTCAGCCCGGCCTCGTCCGATTCTGCGAACTCGTCGTTTTCTGCGAGGTCGTCGTGGTCCGCGGTCGCCGCGTCGGGCTCGGTCTCCTCCTCGTCGGTGAGGTCGTAGACGACGATGTCGTCATCGACGACCGGGCTGTTCCCAGCGGCGCGGTCCAGCTCGTCCTCGGTGTACCCGGCGAGCTCGGCAGCCGCCTCGTCGGACCGTCCAGCCGCCTCGAGCGCGACGGCACGGGCCTGGGCGACACGTACCGCCAGCAACCCGCTGGCCCGGTGCACAGCAGGCTGGTCCAGGGCTACCAGAGCCGCTTCAGGTTCACCCAGGTCCAGCCGCGCACCGGAGACGACGATCGCCAGCTCCACCGCCGCGTCGTGCGACAACGTCGACGCGTCCGCGTCGCTGGCCAGGGCGACCGCCCGCTCCGGACGCCCCAACCCACGTTCGCAGTCGGCCATGACCGCCAGGTGCTCAGCCGACCCGGACAGCCGGCGCACAGTCCGCAGCTCGCGTAGTGCCTCGGCGTGCCGACCGGTCTGGTACGCGGCCAGCCCCGCAGCCTCGCGCACCACATCGACCCGCCCGCCGCGCCGCACCGCCGCCTGGGCATGCTCGTAGGCGAGCTCGGGGTCGAGGTCCAGCAGCCTGCCAGCCATCACCAGGTGGCACCCCACGACCTCCGCGTTCTCCTTGCTCAAGGTCCGCAACCGTGCCCGCACCTCCCGGTGCAGCTCGGAGAACGTCACGTCGTCAGGCAGCTCCGGCTCCCCCGGGCGCGCAGGTGGCCGCGACGGTTCTGGCCGCGCAGACCTGTCGTCGGAGGCCCGCCACGTGCGTGGCCGGTCCTCGTCGCGCCAGGTCCCGCCGTCACGCTGACCACCGAACCGCCGGTCCGGCCCACGCTCGTCGCGTCCCCGCTCGTGCCAACCGTCACGCCCGGCACCATCACGCCCGGCACCGTCACCACGACGTTCGCGCCAGCCGCCGCGTTCACCCCGGGGACCGTCGTCCCGGCGCTCCCGCCAGCCGCCGTGTTCGCCCCGCGGACCGTCGTCCCGACGCTCTCGCCACCCACCATCACGTGGACCGTCGCGTCCTTGGCGACGGTCCTGCCAGCCGCCGCGGTCCTCACGCTGTGGGCGGTCGTCCCGCCAGCCATCACGCCTCGGGCCGCCACGCGGGCCGTCCCCACGGCGGTCCTGCCCACCACCGTGTTCGGAACGTCGTGGACCATCGCCACGCTCGCGCCAGCCCCCATCACGCCGAGGACCATCAGCGCGGGAACTGTCGGTTCTGGGCCCATCAGTTCTGGGACCATCAGCTCGGGGACCATCACCGCGCCGGTCGCGCCACCCGCCGTCGCGGCCGCCACGTGGCGGACCGCCATGTCCTCCACGCCCCTGCCACCCACCACGTTCCTCACGCTGCGAAGAGCCGTCCCGGTCCCGCCAGCCGTCACGCTGGGTCCGGTCGCCCCCGCCACGTGGCCCGTCGTCGCGACGCCACCCACCGCGTTCCTCACCTCGTGGCCCGCCACCATGCGCCCGATACCCGTCACGAGGTGGACGCTCGCCGCGGTAGCCCTCGCCCGGCGGACGTTCCCGCCACCCGCCATCACGGTGCGGACGGGTGTCACGCGACGGACCATCGCGCCGGTCCCGGTCCCCGCCATCACGCCGCCCACCACCGCCGTGGTCACGTCCGCCTCGGTCGTCCCGCCAGTTCTCGCGCCGACCACCAGGCCGTCCGTCCCGCGGACGGTCGTCCGGCCGACCCCGCCCCCCCCGGTCCTCCCACCGACGCCCAGACCCGCGCCCACCAGACCGGTCGTCGAACTGCCCATCGCCGTCTCGAGGCCCCCGACGGTCATCAGAGTCGTCGTGCCACCCAGGCCCGCCGTCGTACTGGCGCCGCGGCCCTCTGCGGTCACCGCGGTCGTCGCGCTGACGGTCATCAGAACGGTCGTACCGCCCCGCATGACCCGACCGTCCGCCCGAAGGCCCGCGCCGAGGCCCGTCCCCCCGCTCCTGCCACGGCCGGCCACCGCCGTGCCTGTCACCCCCGCGCTCAGACCCCCGCCCCCACGACCCGCCACCCGACGACCCGCGACCTTCCGACGCTCCGCGCTCCGAGCCCGCCCAGTCTTGACGTCCCCGCGGCCCGTCACCTTCCCGACCCCGGCCACCGCCGAACCGGTCCTGCCCACGACCGCCACCCCCAGGGCGCCCGCCCCAACCGCCGCCGGACCCTTGCCGAGACGACCCACCCCTCTCAGGCCGACCCGACCGAGCAGGCCCGCCCTTCCCCTGCTCACGACGATCCCCTGACCGCCCTCGCCCCGACCGTTCGTCCGAATCCCCACCGGGAACCATGTCATCCACTGTTGTCTCCTTCAGTCCGGCCCTAAGTCTCCCAGACCCGACGCACCCCGCAGAACCAACCTCACCGCGGCCCAGCGACGAGGCGTGCCGCGACTGCACGACCAAGGCACCCTGTCTGACTCTGGTCCGAGCAACCACAGTGGATCCAAGACAGTGGGGACGGTTCTTATGTCTTGGCTGGTCAGCCCAGGACGGTGGGAACGGTTCCTGGTGTCTTGCAGGCACTGCGCAAGACAGCGGTAACTGTAACCATTGTTCTTGCGCCCCCATTGTCGTTGTACCCTTTTGTTCCGTATCTTTTGTGGTGCTGTGGTGGGCACGACTGTGGGGACGGTTCCGCAGTCGTTGCGGGTCCGCCGCTGCCGACGGCGGACTCCGCAAGACAGTCGGAACCGTCCCCACTGTCTTGCCCCGGTTCCTAGAGGACAATGGGGACGGTTCTTGTGTCTTGCGAGGTCAGAGGGGGTGTTTTTGTGTTTGGGGACATGTGTGTCTTGGGGCGAGACTGTGGGGACGGTTCCGCAGTCTTGCTGGGACCTGCGCCGCTGGCGCCGGTCCGCGAGACAGTCGGAACCGTCCCCACCGTCTCGCCGTTGTGGTCTCCGTTGTCTTGCTGCTGTGGGCTGGCGGGGCTTGGCGGGAGGGTCGGGACCGTCTTGGCTGT
>WRET01000116.1 GCA_009779195.1 Micrococcales bacterium | reverse complement strand
GCGGTGGTGGCGACGTTGGCGCAGGCGCTCACCGACAACAACGTCCCGGCGGCCACGGTGGAGGGCCACACCGACTCGATCAGCGACGACGCGTTCAACCAGACGTTGTCGGAGAACCGTGCTGGGGCTGTCGCTGCCGCTCTGCGTGGCCAAGGAGTCACGACACAGCTAGACGTGGTGGGTTACGGCAAGACCCGTCCCGTCGCGCCGAACACCAACGCTGACGGTTCGGACAACCCTGCTGGGCGTCAGCTGAACCGACGAGTCGAGGTCTTTATCCCGATCTTCTGAACGCTGGCTGCGGCTATCCTGGCAGTCTGATGAGCGCAGAACCGACTGTCTTGGCCGACCGGTACGAGCTGGGTGCTGTCCTCGGGCACGGTGGGATGGCCCAGGTCTGCCTGGCGCGAGACCTGAGGCTGGGCCGCCAGGTCGCGGTCAAGATGATGCGTGACGAGCTGGTGGACCGCGCCGACTTCGTCACCCGGTTCAGCAAAGAGGCCCGGGCGGTCGCAGCGCTCAACCATCCGACGGTCGTGGCGGTCTACGACTCCGGCGAGGCCGAGGTGCCCAGGCCCGACGGGACCGTGCGCACCGTCCCCTACATCGTCATGGAGTACGTGGAGGGCCGTAGCCTCAAACAGCTGCTCGACGAAGGGTCCTTGTCGCTGGTCCAGGCGCTGGACGTGACTGGCGACGTGCTCACCGCGCTCGAACAGGCCCATGACGCCGGGCTCGTGCACCGGGACATCAAACCGAGCAACGTCATGGTCACCACCGCTGGTGCGGTGAAAGTCATGGACTTCGGTATCGCGCGGGTGGTGGCCGACGCGACCATGACCACGACCGTCCTCGCCACCCCTCACTACATGTCACCGGAACAGGCCCGGGGGGAACGGGTGGACGCCCGCAGCGACCTGTACTCCGTAGGCTGCATGCTGTTCGAGCTGCTCGCTGCCCGCCCCCCGTTCGTCGGCGAAAACTCGATGGCGGTCATGTTTGCGCACGTCAACACGCCTCCGCCGCAGCTGAGCTCCCTACGTGTTGGTCTGCCTGGTGCGCTGGATCAGGTGGTGACCACAGCCCTGGCCAAGAACCGCGACGAGCGCTACCAGACCGCTGCGCAGTTCCGTGCTGCCGTGGAGGCGGTCGCCCGCGGCGAAAACCCGCCGGTTGGCCCGGCCCTGGCCGTTGCACCGCCGGTGCCCGTGGTCTCGGTGCCTGGTCGTGGGGCGGCTGTGCCCAGTGCAGGTTCCACCCCGGCCATGCGCCAACCTGTGCTTGCGCCTGGGTTGGCTATTCCTGGCCCGACCGTGCTCCTGCCTCCAGGCTCGCCTCGCCCAGTGCCGCCCCCGCTCGCGCCTGGCGTGGCCAACCAGCGGCGGGTTGCTCCTTGGCTGGTGGTCGGCGCTCTGGTCGTGATGCTCCTCGTCGCTGCCGCTGTGATGATGCGGTCAAACAACGACAACAGTGCCACCCCTCCGACCATGGCCGCCCAGGACGAGGACCCGCACGTCGGCGACCAGCAACCCGGTGACGACCACAGCAACGACCAGACCGCCACGACCCCTGCGATCCCCTCGCGCGAGGACAACCCTGGTTCCACGCAGACCTTGTCGCGCGGGGAGGTCGAAGCCCGGATGGCACCTCCCGCAGCGGGATCACCAAGCCGCCAGGAGCAGACCGTCGGGAACCAGGTGACAGCCCACCTGGCGTACCAGTCGCGCGACTCCATCGACCGTCTCGTCGAGCACTACCGAGGTGTTCTCGGCCCCGACGCCACTGTCCCTGACCGTGGCGCCAACGACAGGTGGACGGCCTACGGTCAGTCCGGCGGGTGGGACGTGTCTGTCACCCTCGTCGCCACCGGCTCAGGGACTTCCGTCGTGGTCACCCTCAGCGGTGCCGGGTGAGTCGCCTGACCCCTCGCTGATAACAGTGGCTGTGTGGGTGGTCGGTGGTGAGATCGGGGTATGTCTGGTCCTGCTGTGAGGTTGACAGCGCCGTCGACGGGCGGTGCCGTGGTGCTGCGGCTCGACGAGGCGCAGGACGAGGCGGTGCGTCGGGGGGCAGGCGCAGGGCCAGGTGGGCACCTGCTGGTGCTGGGGGCGCCGGGGACGGGTAAGACGACTGTCGTCGTCGAGACGGCACTGGCGGCACTGGCCTCAGGGGTCGCCGCAGACCAGATATTGGTGCTCACCGCGACGCGTCGGGCCGCTGCTGACCTGCGTGACCAGTTCGCGGCACGGTTGAGTGGGGACCGTCCGACGGTCCGCAGCCCCGCTGCGCTGGCCTACGCCGTGCTGCGGACCCGGGCGGTGTGGGCCGGGCAGCCGCCACCAGTGCTGGTCTCCGGGCCGGAGCAGGACCTCGCCCTGGCCGAGCTGCTCGCCGGGCATGCCGTCGGCGACGGTCTCGACCCACGGTGGCCTGCGCATATCGACCCGACGACGCTCACCCTGGGTGCGTTCCGCGCCGAGCTGCGTGACCTGCTCATGCGCGCCGCCGAACGCGGGCTCGACCCTGAGAACCTGGCCGCCCTGGGGCGGCGGCACCACCGTGGGGAGTGGGTCGCCGCAGCCCGGGTGTACGACGAGTACCTGGCCACCTGGGCGCTGCGGACAACCCCCGACGTGGGTGCGCGCCTGGACCCTGCTGTTGTCGTGGACGAGGCGGTGACAGCCCTGGCCATGTGGGACCGCGGTGTTCCGCGCCCGACGTGGGGCCTGGTGCTCGTCGACGACTACCAAGAGGCGACTGTGGCGACAGCCCGGCTGCTTCGGGTGCTGGCCGGTGACGGTGCGCGGATCGTGATGGCCGGGGACCCGGACGCCGCAGTGCAGACCTTCCGCGGCGGGCAGCCGTCGTTGGTCGCCCGTGCCCAGGCGGCCGGACGTGCCCCTGGCGAGCTGGGTGCTCGGGCGGTCGTCCTGCGCACCGCTTGGCGCCAGACGGCGGCCCTGCGTGCCGTGACCAGGGCCGTCACCGACCGTATCGGCACCCTCGGGGTGGCCGAGCACCGGTCGGCCACCGCTCCGCAGGATGTCGTGGACGGCGATCGGCCAGATCCTGGTGGTGCGGACGGTGATGCGGCCGAGGTCGCGGTGCTGCCGTCAGTGGCGCAGGAGAACGCCTATGTCGCGCACCGGCTGCGCACCGCCCACCTGGACCGGGGGGTCCCGTGGGACGCGATGGCGGTGATCACCCGCACAGGGGCGCGGGTCGCCCAGCTGCGTCGGGCGCTGGGGGTGGCGGGGGTGCCGGCCACCGTCGTGGGCAGCGATGTCGCACTGCGCGACGAACCAGCGTGCCGGCCGTTGCTGGACGCTCTCGCCGTGGTCTGTGGTGCCGCACCCGTCGACCTGCTGTCGGCGTCGTCGCTGCTCATGGGACCGTTGGGGGGGCTCGACGCTGTGGGTCTGCGACGTGTGCGCCGGGCTCTGCACGCCGCCGAGGTCGCCGGTGCGGCGGCACAAGGACGGACCGACGTCCGTTCGTCCGAAGAGCTGCTGGTCGAGCTGGTGGCGTCGTCGGCGCAGGTGCCGCTCGTGCCCGGCCCGTTGGACCACGCAGTCGAACGCCTGGGCCGGGTGCTCACTGCCGGACGCCAGGCCGCCGCAGACCCGGCCGCCGACGCACGCACCGTCTTGTGGGCGCTGTGGGACGCGTCGGGTCTCGCCGACACCTGGCGCACCCTCGCCCTGGCCGGAGGCCCAGCCGGAGACAGAGCAGACCGAGACCTCGACGCCGTCCTCGCCCTGTTCTCCGCCGCTGAGGCCTTCGCTGACCGCCTGCCCCTGTCGCGACCAGCCGCGTTCGTCGACTGGGTACGCGCCCAAGACCTGCCCGCCGACTC
>WRET01000115.1 GCA_009779195.1 Micrococcales bacterium | reverse complement strand
CCCGTCGGTCTTGAGGGTGTGCGACGCGCGGCACAGTGGTGCCAGGTTCGAGGTGGTGGTGGTCCCGCCGTGGCGCCACTCGGTGGTGTGGTCCAGGTCGCATCTTGATGCTGGTTGGGTGCACGTGGAGCACACGCAGTGCGGGTCTCGTGCGGCCACGTGCGCGGCGATAGCTGCTGGTGGTCTGTACCTGGTGCGCCCGACGTCGAGGACGGCGCCGGTGAGCGGGTCGGTGACGATACGCCGCCACGGCCCGTCGTGGGCCAGGGCCCTGGTGGTGACTGCGTCGATGGTCCCTGCTCCCACGACGTGGCCTGGTTCGTCGGTGACGCCCAGCAGGGAGGCGGCGGAGATGGTGACGTTGACGTGGACCGTCCCTGGTGGTGGCAACCGCCACTGGCAGTGGCCGTCAAAGTCAAGTGGTTCGTCGTCTGCTGCGCCCTTCGCGGGGGTTGGTGCGCCCGCCAGGGTGCTGGGGCCTGCTTGGGACGCGCCGTGAGCGTCGGGGTTGGCCTGGGTGTCGCCAGTGAGGACGTCGACCATGATGTCGGCGCGCAGCTCGTTGACCGTGCGCTGGTCACCAGCACTACGCGCGGCACGTGCGACGTGTTCGAGGGTCTTGTCGACCCGGGCGGCGTCGACTGCTGGCAGGACCGCGGTCAGCGAGGCCATGCCTTGGCCCAGCGGGCACGGGCTGCCCACACGCCGCCAGCCGCGTGCCCGTTGGTCGACCAACCCCCCGGTCGGGGTCGACCTCGTGCAACGCTTGGTCGACCGCGACACCCAAGGCCCGTGGAGTCAGCTCACACGCACCTGGCAGCACCACATCGAGGACCGCGTCGCACACCGGCACGCTCTCGTCACCGAGCCGGTCAGCCAGGACCTTCGCGTGCCCGGCAGGCAACCGCCCACCACGCAACGCTGCGCCCACAGCAGGGATGACACCGGCCAGGGCACGACCTTGGGACACCAACCTCGCCGCCGACCCTCGTGAGCACCCCAACGCCAACGCGACCTCTTGGGCCGCGGCCGAGGACCGCCCGTACCCGTAGTCTTTGCGCCCCTCACGGCACGCAGCACGCGCCACCCGGTCAGCGACCTGTGCTGAGGCCCGGGCCGAGACCTCGTACGCCCACGAAGCCATCCGCTCAGACGCAGCCAAGACAACCACCAGGTCGCTGTCGCTGACCTGGTCCATGTCGACTTGTTCGAGCACCGCCACCAATTGCGGCCCTGGGGCCATACCAGCCAAGCCCGCCGGAACAAACCCACCCTGGGCACCCTGTTCCACACCGGCGGAAACACTGTGGTCGACGTGGTGCGTACCGTATTTTGGGCCGACGTCTGGTGCGGCCGATCCGTTGGGCCCTGTCCCCTGCAACATGTGTACGATCCTACCAGTTCTCTCCCCTTTTGTCCAAATTGTCGGCACTGTTCCACGCGACTGCCACGAACGACGAAACAATCACCAGACAACCGCTGTGCAACACGTCACGATCCCGGGTCCAGGCGATGACGTGTGGATGTTTTGCGGCACCCACAAACACGCGAACCGACCGGCCACCAGGCCCTGTTTGCGTCCTGGACGAGAGACGAACGGCTGACCGCTGCGCGCCAAGGTCCTCGCAGGACGAGTGAGACGTGACGCACGCGCTGGTCGGCGAGGCGCTGGTCGATGTGGTCATCCACACTGACGGATCAACCAGCCAAGACAATGCTTGACCAGGCAAGACACAGGAACCGTCCCCATTGTCCCATTGGACCAGCGGGCAACCCGGTCCTGGTCAACTGAGGCAGCGTGGTCACCGTCCGCCGGCGACCGTCCGCCGGGCCCCAGACCACGGCGCCGTCGTCGGTGACCCCGGCGTATGTGCCCAGCTCGTCGCGGGCATGCCCAACAGCACGCAGCATCACCCCAACTTAGCCGATTCGACCTGGGAGTCAGCCGATCTCGAACGCGTCGGACTCCAGGTCTACGAGGTGGGTCTCGCCGTTTCCGTAGTCGACCCCCCACGTGGGGGTGGCCAGCTCCAGGTAGTAGGGGGTGAAGCCTTCTGGCAGCGCGCAGCCAGGGCATGCAGTGGTCGACCCTCCGAGATGGTCTGAGTACAGCTGCGGGCCGGCGAAATCGGCCTCTTTCCAGTCGAAAGGGCTCCAAAAAGAAGAGCCGAGGTCGTCGGCAGTTGACGCACGGTGGTCTCGGGGGGGCGACGCCAGCGTTGGGGTCGCCCAGCCGTTCTGCGAGGTACACCCAACGTGTCCGTGAGGGGTCCCACCGGTCGTCGCCTGTCGGCGGGTCCCAGGCACTCGTGCTTGCGGTGTGCTCACCAGGGCGGCGGGAGTCCGTCGGCGGAGGGGTTGGTCCTGTTGCCAGCTCGGCTTCGCTCAACCAGACCAGGGCGAACTGCTGACCGATGATGTCCTCGCGACGGGCCAGCTGTGGATGGTCGCGAGCGAGCTCGACATCGGCTGCAAACGGGTCATCGTCCCCGATCGGCTCCCAAGGCTCGTCGAACTCACCGTCTCCCATGAAGTATGCGATCCCGGGAAACCCTGGGCCGCGCCGCTGGTACTCGGCTGGTAGGCGCAACGTGATCGCGTGCCACATCGGCAAACGGCTGCCTGGGCTTCGGGGCCACGCCTGCGGGTCGATGCCAGGCCCCGCGCTTCCCACCCAGCCCCAGGCCCACTCGTCCCCGAGCGGAACCTCAGGCACCACCAGCTCGCGGACGGAGTCTTCCCCGTCGTCGACGTTGGCTGGCCCGAGTGCAGCCTGGGGGCTTTCGCCGTAGAACAAGTCGAACACTCGCGCAGGCAGGTTAGGCATGGACGATCTCCTTCAGGGGATCTAGGACAATGGGGACAGTTCCCGTGCTTGACCAGGCAAGACACGGGAACCGTCCCCATTGTCTTGCCCCACGTCCAAGACGTAGCACAGCCGCATCCACCAGGTGGGTCACCTCACGGTGCGCGACGGCTAGCAGCAGCCCCGAGCGTCGCACGACCTCGGAGGACAGCTCCGTGCTGGGGTCCACCACGGTTTGTCGCGGTTGGTCTGGGTGGCACCCAGGCCAGCGAGGAGCGCGGCACCGCCGACGGCCGCCACAACGCCGACAACACCGAACCACAGGCTGCCGGCGAGGAAAGGTGGGGCGCACATGAGGCCGAGCAGCACCAAGCCGGAACCGGTCCCGTATCCGGCAGCACGGCTCAGCGGCATCGCGAAACGTCGGGTCGTCTCACGGCGCAGGATGTCGGAGATGACGAAACCGGTCAGGACGGGCAGAGCAAGGGCGCCAAGCGTGAACACGATGTTCCAGACGGTGTCGTCGTCCTCCGCAACGACAGCACCCGTCGTTGGCTCCGGTGCTGGCTCGACGGTCGCCGTGAACATGTAGAACCCTCCGGCGAGGATCAACACGAGGAAGGCGCAGATGACGGTGGTGCGCACGACGAACGGAGCCGGGAGGCGGGTCTTGTCGAGGGCAGGGGGCAGAGGGTCAGCCGAGGTGTCGCCGAGCAAGGTGGACAGGTCCCCGAGCTCGTAGAAGGCGCGGCGGGCAGCCTCGTCAGGGCCGGTGCCTTCTTCGACGAGCTCGGCGACACGGGCCTCGAGGTTGGCGCGGAGCTCTTCTTTGAGGTCCTGGACATCGGGGGAGTCGGTGGTCTGGGCGAATGCTTCGTCCAAGAGACGGTGGATGTTGGTGCCGGTCATGGTCGCTTTCCGATCTGCAAGAGGTTGTCGATGATGTCCCTGGTGGTGTTCCACGCCGTGACCTTGCGGCCGAACACGGCCCGCCCGGCGTCGGTCACGTGGTAGTACTTGCGCCGGCCTCCTTGGGTCTCGCCGCCCCAGTAGGACTCGACGAGACCGTCCTTCTCAAGGCGGCGGTAGGTGGCGTAGAGGGTGGCCTCTTTGATCTCGTGCGCTCCGCCGGTGGCCTGGCGGATCGACTTGAAGATCTCAAAGCCGTAGCGGTCATCACGTTGCAGCACTGACAGCACGATGGTGTCGGTGTGCCCGCGCAACAGGTCGGACGCCAGAGGGTCCGTGGCTGGCTCTGTCATGCCCAGTACTGTATCACGCACAGTACTAGATATGGCAAGTCTGCCGGAATCGGTCTATATG
>WRET01000114.1 GCA_009779195.1 Micrococcales bacterium | reverse complement strand
CTTCTGAGCATTATCGCGTCAGATGCAACAGAACGCATACCTGTGCCACCGTAGCCCGCTACCGCCTTGCCGAAAGGTGGACGCACTGCGGACAGGCTTTCCGTCAGGTGCGCAGCGTACGCCGTGTCCGGACTGCCTTCCCTGTGCCGAGCAGCGCCGTCATGTAAACGCCGGTGACCGGCTCGCCAGCCGCCTCGCGTGAGGCTGACGCCAGGGCAAGGGCCTTGTCCAAAGGGACATACCAACTGTTATTTCTCCCGGGTTCCACGGTGCAGGGCAGGCCGGGCCCAACCAGGTCATCGCCAGGCACGTAGCTCACCGTCCCGCCCTGGGTGAGTACAGCCACCCGGTCGACCGTCACAGGAGCCCGACCGTGGTTCGTGACCTGGATGCCGAGCACCTCGGGGCCGTCAATGCCCTGTCGCAGGAACTGGTCAAGGTCGAGGAGCCGACCGCTCTTGGGGACTGGGCCACAGTAGACACCAGCACCCTGGGCGACACCGAGCAGCAAAGTCGCCCTGGGCCGACCAGCCGACAGCAGCCACTCTGCCATCTGCCAGCCCAGCGACAGCCCTGCGACCAGCAACGACACTGCTGCGACGAGCAGCGCGACCGCCTCGGTTTCCATGCATGGAATGTTAGTACTGGATCACGATCGGACTCGTGACGGGCACGGTCAGACGGAAGTGTGCTTGACGGGTATCTACGCTGCTGCAACAATGTTGCACTGAATGCAACGGAGTGGAGGGTCCGTGCCGCGGGTGGACGTGCCGGGTGCGGCGCACCTGGAGCTGGTGGACGGAGTGCTCCATCTTGACGAGCAGTCCGCCGTGTTCGAGGCGATGCTGCGGGGCTGGGCCTGCCAGCAGCGCTCCCGCTTACTGACCGTGGGGACGGTCGAGCCCAGGGTCCGGTTGTTGCGGCGGTTCCAGGACTTCACCGGGGAGTATCCGTGGCGGTGGACTCCGGGGGACGTCGAGGAGTTCACGACCTCGATGGTGTCGGGCACCAGCTCCCGCGCCGTCTCGACGGTCCGCGGCTACCAGACGACGCTACGGCTGTTCTGCGACTACGTGACTGATGCGCGCTACGACTGGCCGCAGCAGTGCGTGGACCGGTTCGGCTCAGCGCCGACGCAGGTGTGCCACGAGTGGAACACCGTCGCGCACCTGGCCGACTTCGAGGGTGGACCTGGACGGCGACCGTTCTCCCACGACGAGCTGCAGGCGTTCTTCGACCACGCCGACGCGCGGGTGGAGGCAATCGTGAAGGCTGGTCGCAAGGGTGCCCTGGCAGCGTTGCGCGACGCGCAGATGTTCAAGACGGCGTACGCGTTCGGGCTGCGGCGCAACGAGCTGGTGCGCCTGGACATGGTCGACCTGCGCCCGAACCCGCACGTGCGCGAGTGGGGCCGGTACGGTTCGCTGCACGTGCGCTACGGCAAGGCGCAGAGGGGAAGCCCACCACGGCGTCGCACCGTCCTGGCGGTGCCCGAGCTCGACTGGGCGGTCGAGGGTATGCGTCAGTGGGTGGAGCAGGCCAGGGACAGGTTCGCCCCCGGGGCGCACTCAGCGTTGTGGGTCACCGAGCGCCGTTCCCGGGTGTCGGTGCGCTACGTCGACGAGCGTTTCGCCCAGCTGCGTGACGAGCTCGGCCTGGACAAGGCCCTGGTGCCGCACGCCCTGCGGCACAGCTATGTCACGCACCTGATCGAGTACGGATACCCCGAACGGTTCGTGCAGGAGCAGGTCGGCCACCACTACGCGTCGACGACGGCGATCTACACCTCGGTGAGCAACGACTTCAAGAACCAGGTCCTGGCCAAGGCTCTGGACCGTGTCTACTCGCCCGTGGAGGAGGGAGCATGATGAAGAAGATGGGGTTCCGCTGGCACCTGCGTCAGGTGATGGCGACCCGAGGGATGTTCCAGACCAGCGACCTGGTGCCGCTGTTGGCTGAACGCGGCGTGCACCTGTCCAGGGAGCAGGTCTACCGTCTGGTCACCCAGCCGCCGCAACGGCTGAACATGGACGTGTTCGCGGCGTTGTGCGACATCCTGGCCTGCGGACCGGCCGACCTGGTCGAGGTCGTCGCCGAGCCCAGACAGGTCCTCAAGCAGGCCACAGGCGGCGAGGCTTCACGCTCCAGCGTCGGCGACCTGCGCCCGGTCCGCGCCCGGGTCCGCAAGCCACCTCAGCACTGAGGTGCGCAACCATCACAACCGCAGCAGGCAGGCCCCGGACAAGATCCTGGCCATGCTCGTCGCGTGCGTCGTGGCAGCTGTGCCAGGAATCGACGAGCCGACCGCCGAGACGGCCGTGCTCGCTGCCGCGAAGAGCCCGAACTGGCGGACCATGCTGCTGCGCGACCTTGAAGGACACCCGGGCTGGGCCACGTCCGGCGACAGCGACCTGACCAACCCCGCCCAGCGGCTGGTCCGCTTCCTGCACGCCGCCGGTGCCAGCGTCACCCTGCCGCGGTGCGCACAGTGCGCCAGAACGGTCCCGCTGCCACGGACACCGCCCAGCGGCGGCAGGCTCTGCGCGACCTGCGGTAGCTATCGTGACGCCAAGCCGTGCAGCAAGTGCGGTCACCAGCGCCCGGTCGTCACCCGTACCGAGTCCGGCGGGGCGCTGTGCCAGCGCTGCTACCGCCGCGACGCCGCACCCAAGGCGCCGTGCATCCGGTGCGGGCGGGTCACCTGGGCCGACCGCCGCACGCCCGAAGGTCCTCTGTGCGGCTCGTGCAGCCCGCGGCGACAGGTGCGGTGCCACCTGTGCGGCACAGACGACCAGAACTACCGCGTCGGCCTGCTCGACGGACCGGTCTGCAGCGTGTGCTACCTGGCGCTGCGAAGAGCACCCACGCCGTGCCCGTCGTGCCACGCGACGAAGGTCCTCGCCTTCCATGACAGCAGGGGTCAGCGGATCTGCGCCGCCTGTGTCGGCCGTCCGTCTCCGTTCGCCTGTCAGCAGTGCGGTCGCGAGGACCATTACCACGGCCGCCGCTGCGCGGTCTGCGTGGTCACCGAGCGAGCCACCAGGCTGGTCAGCGACCCCGACGGGAACGTCCACCCGCGGCTGCGACCGGTGCTGGACGCGCTGCTCGCCGCAGCCGACCCCAAGACGCCGCTGGAGTGGATACGACGCCGCAGTGCCGGGCCGAAGACCCTGCACGACATGGCGCTGTCCAAGATTGCCATCAGCCACGAAGCGCTCGACGGACTGCCGCCCAGCCACGCCGTGGAGTACCTGCGCGACCTGCTGGTCGCCACCGGCGTCCTGCCCGCACGCGAGCCCTACCTGGAAGGGCTCACCGCCTGGGTCGACCGGTTCCTCACCAGCCGTCCCGCCGAGCAGGTCCGCGTGCTGCGCCCCTACACCACCTGGTACGTGCTGCGGCGGACCCGGGCCAAGACCGCCCGCTCCGGCGACAACGCCAACACCACCCGCGGTGCCCGAGAAGCGGTCCGCCAGGCCGCCGCGCTGATGGACTGGCTGCACCAGCACGACAAGCAACTGCCCGCACTCAGCCAAAGCGACCTGGACGCATGGCTCGACACCAGCACCAGCACCCGACACCGCCACCTGCTCTCGTTCCTGACCTGGGCCCGCGCCCGCCACCTGATCGGCGACGTCCGCATCCCCAAGCAGATCCGCAGCGAGCCAGCCAATGCCATGGCCGACGACCAACGATGGCAGACCGTCCACCGGCTGCTTCACGACGACGACCTCGGCGTCGACCTTCGCGTCGCCGCACTGTTCATCCTGCTATACGGCCAACGCGCCAGCGATGTCGTCACGCTCACCACCGACCGCGTGCACAACACCGACAGCACAGTCACAGTCCGCTTCGGCGACGACGAGGTCCGCCTGCCCAGCCCCCTCGACAACCTCGTCCAGGCGCTGCAGCACCACCGAGGTCACGCCGCCTACGCCAGCGACAGCGGATCATGGCTGTTCCCCGGCGGACGCCCCGGCAGGCACATCACCGCAGAAGTACTCCGGTGCCGCCTGCGCCAGGCCGGCATCCCCACGATCCGAGAAGCCAGGAACGCTGCACTCATGCACCTCGCCGCCGAAGTCCCCGCAGCCCTTCTTGCTGGCCTCATCGGCATCTCGCCGCGCACGGCCGTGGCATGGGCAACCCTCGCCAAGCAGGACTGGACCACCTACACAGCCGCCCGGCACGAACGAATAGCGCGTGGTACCGATACTTGAACCTCACCAACAAT
>WRET01000113.1 GCA_009779195.1 Micrococcales bacterium | reverse complement strand
GAACCCGAAGCACTCGTCGAGCCAGTAACCTTGTGCGCCTTCGAACAGTGTGTGTCCCCTCGCGAGCTCGTCGAGCAGGCGCTCAGTGCTGACCACGGTCAACGTGTTCTTCGCTGCCGTGGCTAGTTCGTCGGCCAGCACCTGGGAGCGTTGCGGGGGCTGCTCGGTCAGCAGGCCTTGGTGTGCGTAGTGCTTGGCGAGGGCGGTGAGCTTGTCAGTGAGGACACCCAGGTCGTCGAGGTCGCCGACCCGTGGTGCCCACGCGGGGTGCGTGAGGCTGTAGTCGACCGTCTCGCCAAAGCCGCGCCCGGTCGTGCCGTGCGGCGTCGCACCCCGGGCGGTTTCGCGGGCGAGGTTTGCTGCCACGTGCCAGGTGGTGGTGACCAGGGCGTCGTCGGTGACGAACAGCTGCGGGTCCACCCCGAGGCGGCGCAGCGCCTGCAGCTCACGGTGCGCCGCTGGTGGGTCGATGGTGCAGTGCCCCGACACCCAGGTCGGCACCCCGAGCAGGGTGGCCGACCCGAAGGAGGCAAAAGTGTGGTGGACCTGCCCGACGGTGACGTTGTGGCCAGCCTGCTGCCCACCGTTGAACCGCACCACCCGGTCGGGCCGCGTCCGGGCAGCCAGGGCGTCGACGGTTGAGCCTTTGGCTTCGTCGCCAAAGCCCAGGCCGACGACGATATCTGCGTGTGCCACAGTGCTCTCCTTCCGCCGCTGGCCCCGGGCTGCAGGTGTCACAGCCCGGGGCCGCTGGTCAGCGCGGGTGCGCCAGCGCCCGTGCCCGGGTGCTCAGGGACTGTTCGACCCGGGTGGCGACCTTGCCGCCAGCGGCGGTGGCCAGGTCGTCGGTGATGGTGTCCAGGTCGCGTCCTTCGTCGTAGCCGATGAGTGCGGCGATGGTCTCGGCGATCGCCGTGGGGTCTTGCACAGGCACGATGGCCTCGGCCCCGAACAGATGGGTGTAGAACTCCTGCGAGCGCTGGTACAGCGCAGTGCCGTTGGTGATGAGCAGCACACGCACCGCCCAGCGTTCGGCGACGGCCTTGGCGACCGCCGGGGACGACAGGTCACCGAGCGGTTCGTCGTCACCGATGACGGCCTTGACGTGCTTGGCGCTGATCGGGACCTGCTTCTCGTCGGCGATGAGGAACAGGTAGCCGCGTTTGTGCCGTCTCTCCCACGCGTCGGTGGCCGTGTGGTAGGCCGCGTAGTACAGCAGCAGCTGGCTGGTCTCGCCGTCGTTGCCGCCTCCACCGCCTTCGAGGAACAGGTTGTCGAGGTTCTCGTCGATCCGGTTGTCGGACTCGAACTGGCTGAACTGCAGCGGCACGTGGTCGCAGGTGGCGTCGCCGTAGGTGGCGATGGCGACCTGCGGGTCGCTCGCGTAGCCCTTGTCCAGCAGCAGCCAGAACAAGGTCTTCAGCTTGGCCTGCACGATGCGGGGGACCGACCCCATCGACCCGGTGGAGTCGAACCCGACGATGATCGGCGTCGACTCGGGGTGCTCGTCGCTGTCGCGCGACTCGCGGATGTTGGCTCCTGCCCGGTTGAGCCGGGCCGGGTCGAGGTCCGGGTGAGCCTCGTACCGGCCGGTCTGCCGGACGGTCGCGTCGTAGCCGAAGGTGTCTCCCCTGCGGGCCTTGGCCCCGGTCATGGCGTTGTGCTCCAGAATCCGCCACCCATGGTGGTTCCTCCTCGTCATCGGCGCCCGAGACGGGCCGCCTCGTACTCTTATCATGTTGACTATATATGCGGAACCGCCCCCTCCACAACCCTCTTGCCCGGCATGACGGTCCGGACCAGTCTTCGCCGTCGGTGACCATTTCGCTGACGAGGGCTGGGGCACTCGGGCGCGGAGACCTCCATTTCCGCAGGTCAGGGGTGGTATTCGGCGGCACCTGGGTGCCGTGACGGGCGGTACGGGGGTGCCCCCTGGGGCTATGGGAGCAGGTCAACCATGTGCGGCCGTGCCTTCATGGCGCCGCCGCGGCCGCCAGCGCCTCGCGGATGACTTGCGAACGGGTCTTGCCCTCGCGCTGGGCCCGTCCGTCGAGGTCTGCCAGCTCGGCCACGGTCAGGCGCAGCGCCACGACCTGTGACGGCTCGGCCCCGCGCCCAGGGCGGCCGCGTCCACGCTTCTTGAGCGCAGCAACGTCGTAGCCAGCCTCAGCCTCGGCAGCCCACGCTGCGATCTGCTCCTCGGTGACCGGCCGACCATCGATCGTCTCTGCCATGCCAATATCGTATAACGAAAATTGTGGGACTGCCAGGGTGCCGCCGTGAACGTGCCGGCACAGGCCGAGCGGTGGCCGGGCCCACATCAGCAGCCGCCACGCCAGCAGTGGAGACGGAGGGGACGGTTCCTATGTCTTGCCTGGTCAGGATCGAGGTACCGGGATCACGCCAGCAGTCTTCTGCGGAACTCAGTCGTGTGCGTCCTCGATGACGCGGCTGTACCAGCTGGCGGGAAGGCCGCCCTACGGCACGTCGAGCACCAGCGCTCACTCCGCTAGCCGGCGGTCACGTCCCAGGCGCGCGGCGTCGCCCAGGGTCCGCGCTGCGCGCACCTTTCGCTGAACTGTTTCGTCAGTGAACTTCTGCGACTGAAAATAGTGCTCTGTGGTTGCGTACAGCACCCCGTCAATCTCAGCGGGGTGTACAGAGAAGTTCGAGAAGCACCCATACTCGCCGTCGGCGCCATAGAACCGGACTGGCTTCATGTGACTCCTCCGTGCGGCATCGGATCCTTTTTCGTTGCGCAGCCTATCGGCTTGCCCGGCGTGAACCGCCGCGACTGTCCACAGTTCCTGTGCTGTCGCCTCAGCCGATGCTGCCAGGTCTGATCAGACGGTGGGCTAGTGGGGCGTAGTCGATATGCCTTAACAGACGTGGTGCTGGGCGGGACGCGGCGCAAGGCGAGAAGGAGAGTCGCAGCAGCGCTGCGGCCGACGATCGACAACGCCGCGCGGCACCGGGCTGGCGCTGCATCCAAGACGGTGCGGTTCTTGTACCGGCCGAGACGGTAGGGACCACGGCCGAGACGGCGGGGACGGTTCCAGCTGTCTCGCTGGATCCGCCGCCAACGGCGGTGGTCCAGCGACGACTGTGGAACCGTCCCCACCGTCTCGGCCCCTGAGACAGGAGAGTCGGTGAGCACAGCCCCCTCAGACCAGATAGACCGGAGTGTCACCTCGGGTGGGTGGGGGTAGGACGGTGGGGACGGTTCCGCAGTCGTTGCGCCAGCACCGCCGTTGGCGGCGCAGGCGCAAGACAGTCGGAACCGTCCCCACCGTCCTGCCCTGGTCTCATGCCTGCATAAGGCCGGTTGAGCCTTCTGGGCTGGATTGGGGTTGGTGGCCACAGTGCGCCACCGTCCCGCCCAGCACCACGTCTGTCAAGGCATATCGATGACGCCCCACTAGGGAAGCCTGATGCAGAGCGCCAACGTGCTGAGCAGTGGTTGTCTGGTGATTGTTTCGTCTTTCGTGACGGCTGCTGGAAGCGGTGTCGACGATTTGGACAAAATGGGCAGATCCTGGTAGGATCGTACACATGTTGCAGGGAGCAGAACCCGTCGGATCAGCCGCACGAAGCGTCGGCTCAGAATATGACGAGCGCCTTGCTCCAACACGCAGCGACCACAGTGTTTCCAGCAACGCAGACCTCGGGATTGTTGCGACCGGTTTGGCTACCATGCCCCCAGGCCCACAATTGGCGGCACTGCTGGAGCAGGTCGACACAGACCACGTCAGTGACGCCGACCTGGTGGTAGTGCTCGCCGCTTGCGACCGGATGGCCTCGTGGACGTACGAGATCTCCGCGCGGGCCTCAGCGCAGGTCGCCGACCGGGTGGCGCGCGCCGCCTGCCGTGCGGGGCGCAAAGACTACGGGTACGGACACACCTCGGCCGCAGCCCAGGAAGTCGCCTTGGCGCTGGGGTGCTCGCGAGGGTCGGCAGCACGGTTGGTGTCCCAGGGTCGTGCCCTGGCCGACGTCATCCCCGCTGTGGCCGAAGAGCTGCGTGCTGGGCGGTTGCCTGCCGGGCACGCCAAGGTTTTGGCAGACCGTCTCGGCACCGAGAGCACCCAGGTGTGCGACGCGGTCCTGTCCGTGGTGCTGCCGGGTGCGTGCGAGCTGACCCCACGGACCTTGGGTGTCGCGGTCGACAAGGCGTTGCACGAGGTCGACCCCGACCGGGCGTTGGTCGACCAGCAAGCACGCAGCTGGCGGCGCGTGGGCAACCCGTG
>WRET01000112.1 GCA_009779195.1 Micrococcales bacterium | reverse complement strand
CCGGGCAGCCCAGCCAGGATCGAGGCGCACACCGCCGAGTGCAGCACCGACGCGGCCATGGACGCCGACTGGTCGACGAGCAGCACCACGTCCCACGGCAGGCGGCGCTTGACACGTGAGACGAACCGGGCTCGGTCGATGAGCAGGCGGCGTTCGTCGGGGTCCCAGTGCGTGAGGTTCTCGCGGATGGTGCCACGCCAGTCGAAGTTCTGCGCCAGAGGCACCACTGACCGGCGGAAACGGTCGCGTCGGCCGGTGAGCGTCGCGGTGAACGTGGCCTTGATCCGCCGGACGATCTCCTCGACCACCCGGGAGATGACGGTCCGCAGCCCCGCTTCGAGGTTGGCGTCCAGGCGTCCGCGCACCCGCAGCATCGCCGCACCCAGCTCGGGGCTGGGTTCCAGGCTCGCCGCAGTGTCAGCGTCGGCGAGCATGTCGGTCAGGCCGTACCGCGCCACCGCCTGGGTCTGGAGGCTCTCGAACGTCGAACGGGGGAACAACGCGCGGGTGCGTTCCAACCAGCTGATCGCTGTGAGGGCCGAAGGGTCCAGGGAGCCGGAGCGCCGCTGGTCATCTGGTGTGCCGATGCGGTGCCCGCGCTCGAGGTACTCGCGGTCGTACAGGTAGCCCAGCACCTGGTCCAGCTCGACGTCGTCGCCGGGGTTGGCCGGTAGCGACGGCTGGGCGTAGCGGCCCAGCACCAGGCGCCAGCGTCGGGCCTGTTCGTCCATGGAGGTCTGGTTCACAGCACCGCCCAGTTGGTCAGCCCGTCGTCGGATAGTGACGCCAACAAGGCACGTTCCACGGCGGTCCCGGCCTCCAGGTCCCCGGATGTCGCCGCGACCGTCGCGGCGACGGCCGTGACGTCTGCACCGGTGCGGGCGGCGACACGTTCGGCGACCTTGGCTGTCTCGAACGGGCGCAGGCGGGTGAACGACCGGCGCAGCTCGGGCAAGAACGAGAGGAACGCATCGGAGTCCAGGGTGGCGACCACGGTGTCGACCGCGTCGAACAGCTCGGGGACGTGCAAGAACAGGTCCGGGGCGGCCTGCATGAACCCGTCGAGGAACCGCACGGCGTACCCCGGGTCCGCGCCGGGCCCGAACACGGTCTGCACGGCTTTGGCCAGGGCCTCGTCGGTGATGTCTCCGCTCACACACCCCAGGGCGAGCACCGCCCCGCGCACCCCAGGCGAAATGTCGGAGCGTTCACGCAACCGGGCGAAGGCGTCGTGGACGACCTGGGCCGACAGGTCGTCGTCACCGAGCTGGCGCAGCAGGTCATAGGTGCCCACGACCGCTCCGACCACCTCGGGTTCGTCCTCGGCGGCCACTGTCGCTGACCCGTCGAGCAGGTACGCCAGCTGGGGCAGCGCCCGAGCGACGAGCGCGAGCAGCCGCTGCGGTTCGGCGAGGTCTAGCAGCTCACGTGAACGCCACAGGCCCAGCAGGCGGCTGGTCGTGCCGAGCACTGATGCCAGGCCAGGGTCTTGTTCGACCATGTGGTCCAGCCGGGTGGTCAGGCGTACCACTTCGTCGGCCAGGCCCAGGAGGGCCGCCTGGGCGATCGTCGCTGCGACTGCCGCGGACGACCGTTCGTCGGCTGACGGTTCCTGCTTGTGCAGCCGGTGCTGCGCGGCCTCGGCCAGGGTCGTGCCGTGGGAGACCAGGGCGACGAGCTCGGCTTCGACCATGGGGGTCCACGCGTAGGTCCACTGCTCACGGATCCGGTGCAGACCACGGCCCGCGACGTAGTCCGGGCCTGCGACCCGTTCGGCAAAACCCGTGCCCAGGTACGACATGAGCCACAAGAATCGGCTGCGTGCCCGGGCGCTGGCCGAACGGCGCACGTCCAACGTGGTCGTGTGCCGCGCCGAGTCGGTCACGACCAGGCGCAGACGCCGGGCAGTGGTCCGGGCCTCGTCGACTATCGGCGGCGCCGCGGTCCCGGCTGGCACCTCGCCCAGGCGCGACCCGCCGAACACCTGCCCGATGGCGTCGCGTACTGCTGGGGGCATCGACCCGTCGGCGAAACACGAGGTGCACGCGTCGAGCAGGTCCGCGCGCCCGGGGTACGGGTGGCCGCGCAGGTCCGCCAGGCGTTGGGCGTGCAGGCCCGCTTCGATGAGGCTCGCCACGGACAACCGGTCGGACGTGCCCGCGTCGTTGGCGGTCCGGGCGATGTCAGCCAGGCACCCCAAGGCCACCGGCTCGGTGGTGGTGGCATCCCACTGGTGCTGGTAGAACCCTGGGGCGCGGATCCCCGCGCCGTACCCGGTCAGGGCGTTGAGCCTGGTCAGGTCGTAGCGGATCAACCACGCTGGCTGGTCGTGGCTTTCGGTGACGGCCTCGCCCAGGTCGTCGGCGCCGGGGACCGTCACCCCCAGCAGGTGGGTGGCCAGGGCCTCGACGAGGGCCAGGGTGTGGAACGCCCCAGTGACGACCACGAGCGGCCCGTCGACCTGCTCGCGCCACCGCCGCACATGGTGGACCATGACCGCCTCGCGTGGCAGCGACCCCTCGGAGGCCAGCACCTGCGGCTCGTAGTCCAGGCGCGCCATGGCGCTCCAGGCGAACACGTCGTCGAACAGTTCGCGCCAGGGCGTTTCCGGGCCGCGCAGCTCGAACAGGTGCTCCCACAGCTCGTCGTGGTCACGGCAGTGCTCAGCGCGGGCCAGGGCGGCCAGGGCCTGGCTCTGGGCGTAGTACCGCTCTGAGCGCAACGCACCGGTGTCGTCGCCGTCGTCGTTGTCGTCGGCCCAGGGGCGGTCGATGAACGCCGCAGGGATACCCCGGGCGGCGGCTTCGCGCAGGGCGACCCACTCGGGGGAGAAGTCCGCGAGAGGGAAGAACGTGCTCGTCGGGTTGCCGCCAGCATCGTGCCGGACGCTGAGGACTGCGACCGGTGGGCGCGTCGCCGGGTCGCTGAGGGCACTGAGCAGTTGGTCGTAGTGGGACGGCCCTTCGACGAGGACAGCGCCCGGGTCGACCTCCCGCACGAGGGCCATCACGCCGCGTGCGCACGCTGGGCTGTGGTGCCTGATGGGCGCAAACCACACGCCGTGCTCGGCACCCAGCCGGTCACGCAGCGTCCGGGCCCCAGCGAGCCGCGCAGGAAGGCCGGTCGACGTCATCTCAGCGCCAGGCTTGGGAGGCCGCAGACTGGAAGACCTTCCACGACGGGTCACGCCGGGCCCGTTCGCGGACCACCGTGTCGAGGTAGAACCGCAACCGTTTGGCGTCTTCGGCGGAGTCTTTCAGGGCCACCCCTGCGAGCTGGCGGGCGACCTGCGCGGGTGTGACAGTGCCGTCGCCCAGGTGCCGTGCCTCCAGGGCTGCGGCGACTGCGACGTTCACCGCTTCGGCGGTGGACATCACCGTCTCGGGGCGTTTGATCGTCGTACCTTCGGCGGTCGCCCCGGTGCGTAGGTCGCGGAACGCGGTGACGAGCAGGTCCAGGACCGGGCGGTCCACGGTGACCTCGGCGCGCTGGTCTCCCAGCTCGGCGTCGAGCTGGCGCCCGACGAGCTCGATCTCGAACTCGCGGTCGGCGATGGGGTGGACCGTCTCGAAGTTGAACCGGCGTTTGAGCGCGGCGGACATCTCGTTGACACCCCGGTCGCGCAGGTTCGCCGTGGCGATGACGTTGAACCCCGGGCGCGCGGCGACCCTGGCCTGCGAACCGAGCTCGGGGACCATGAGCTGTTTTTCCGACAGGATCGAGACCATGGTGTCTTGGATCTCTGGGGCGGCGCGCGTGATCTCCTCGAACCGCACGACAGCCCCCAGCTGCATCGCCTGGTACACCGGCGAGGGCACCAACGAGCGTTCGTTCGGACCTTCGGCGAGCAGCAGCGCGTAGTTCCACGAGTAGCGCACATGGTCTTCGGTGGTGCCCGCCGTGCCCTGCACCGTGAGGTTCGACGTGCCGCACACCGCCGCAGCCAACAGCTCAGACAGCATGGACTTGGCTGTGCCTGGTTCACCGACGAGCATGAGCCCTTGGCGTCCGAGCAAGGTGACGACCGCACGGTCGACCAACGGGTCGTCGCCGTAGAACTTGCGGGTCACCCCGGTCGTGTCGTCACCGATGACGAACGACCGCACCGCCCGCGCCGACAGCCTCCACCCCGGCGGGACGACAGCCCCCATACGCTCGTCGCGTTCACGCAGACGTTCCAGCTCGTCGGCGTACCGGATCTCCGCCGGGACGCGGATCGAGTCGGCGTCGGGCGTCAGTGCGGTCGTTCGCTCCTTGGTCATGTGCTCTCCTGGTCCGGTCGAAGGGTTGGGTCAGTCCAGGCTCACATCGCGCTCTTGGCTTCCCAGTCTGGGTCGAAGGTTCCGGCCTGCGCCACATAGGCGTAGTCGGCGTAGCACTCGGCGAGCAAGATCGGCGG
>WRET01000111.1 GCA_009779195.1 Micrococcales bacterium | reverse complement strand
GCGTTCAACGACGTCAACGCCACCACCATCCAGGTCGCTCAGGAGCAGGCCGCGCTGCGCGGGTCCATCGCCGAGATGTTCGTCAACGTCGCCCGGCGCGACCAGGTGCTGCTGAACCGGCAGCTGGCGTTCGTGGACTCCCTGGAGCGGTCCGAGGAAGACCCGACCGTGCTGGCCAACCTGTTCCACCTGGACCACCTGGCCACCCGGATGCGGCGCAACGCCGAGTCCCTGCTGGTGCTCGCCGGGATCGACTCGGGCCGCCGGTTGCGTGAGTCCATGCCGCTGTCGGACGTGATCCGTACCGCGTCGTCGGAGATCGAGCAGTACGACCGTGTCGAGCTCGACCTCAACGTCGACCCGCTCATGCTGGGCTTCAACGCCCTGCCTGCCGCACATATGCTCGCCGAGCTGCTGGAGAACGCCTCGGTGTTCTCCGAGCCTGACACCCCGGTCGAGGTCTCGACCGGTATGGACGGCCAGTTCGTCACCGTCACCGTGCTCGACCACGGGATCGGTATGACCGAGTCCGAGCTGGCCGCGGTCAACGACAAGCTGAGCTCGACCTCGCCGACCGACGCGCTCGGTGCCCAGCGCCTGGGCCTGTTCGTGGTCTCCCGCCTTGCACGGCGCCTGGGTGCGTCGGTGGCGGTCCGCCACTCGTCGCAGGGGTCGGGGACCGAGACGGTCGTCAACTTCCCGGTCGCCTTGTTCGCCGGGCTCGAAGGCTCGGCACAGATGCCCGCAGGGATGGAGTCGTACGCTGACTCCGACCCCTCGGCGTACCAGCAGCCGTACGGCGACCCGATGTCTGCCATGGCCTTCGACTCGCACGCGTTCGAAGACACGTCCCCGGCGTACCAGCCGGTGGCCGAGTACGGAGACTCGCTCGCGTCGGCGTACCAGGACCAGGACGCCCCGCTGGCCCGCGAGGTCGACCTGGCCTCGCTCACCGACGGGCGCACCGACCAGGGCCTTCCCAAGCGGCGCTCGGCCGACGACGAGGCGTTCGTCCTGCCCCCAGCGGTGATGGCCCACGAGCTGCCCTCAGACTTCACCAGCACAGCCACCGGGTTCACCCCGACCATGGCTTCTGGCAGTGGTCTGCCCAACCGCCGTCAGTCCGTGGCACCGGGGCCGGTGATCGAACCGATCGACTTCGCCCCGGCCGCCCCGGTCGACCCGGAGGCCCGCCAGAGCCTGTTCTCAGGTTTCCGTGGGTGGTCGCGGACCCAGAACGAGGCGCAGGACATCGCCCAGTCCGCCCCACCGTCAGGCCGGTCGTGGCATGACGAGCCGGTCTCCGTCGGCGCCTCGGGGTACGACCAGCAGTTCGACGAGACGGTTGGGCTCACCCGCCGTGGTCGGCACTCCAACGACGTCATGGAGGCGCCCAGCGAGGTGCCGTACGGGCACACCGAGTCCGAGGTCGCTGCGTGGCACACCGGGCCGATCCCGGTGGCCGAACCCGCCGACGACTCCGACTGGCCGTCGGCGACGTGGGACACCGCCCCGTGGCAGACCGGTATGTTCGCCCAGGCTCCCGCCGCCCTCGTCGGGCCGCAGCACGAGCCTGAGGCGTACTACGGCGCGACCCTCGGCGAAGTCCCCGCTGCGTTCGAGACCGAAGCGGCGGCCTGGGCAGCGGCACCTGAGGAGCCAGCCTGGCAGCCGGTGATCGACCTGTCGGCCGAACCGCTCGCCCCGGTCACCGGGCCTCCGGACCCGGCCAGCCCGTGGTCGTGGTCCGGCCAAGACCCGGCCCAGCAGCCCACCGAGTGGGGGCAGGCCGAGCCAGGGGTGGAGGCGTGGCAGCCCGCCGAGCCGGCCGCCCAGTGGCCTGCCGAACCAGCCACCCAGTGGCCCCAGCCAGGACCTGGGCCGGACTGGACCCAGCCGCAGTCTGCGGCCGAGTGGTCGCAGTGGTCCGCGGGACCTGCCCAGGCGTTCGAGGAGACACCGGCCTGGCAGGCCGAGTCCCCCGCCGAGCCAGCTCCGTGGCAGCCTGCGCCGCCTGACTGGGCCTCGGACGAGTCCGAAGGCTGGTCGGTCGAGTCCACTCCCGACGATGCCCGGAACAAGCGTGGGTTGTTCGGACGCAAGAAGGACGGCTCCGAGGACAGCGTCGACGCGGCCCCGTCGGCCTGGCAGCCCGCTGCCCCAGACGCGGGGTTCGCCCCGGGCCAGGGTTTCACGCCCGCCTTCGTCCCTGCTGAGTCCGCCCCGTCGGCGGGTGCTTCGGACGGGTCGCGGATGAACCTCGACGACGACGTGGCTGCCATGCTTGCGCTGCGCTCGGATATCGAGGAGCAGGCGTTGGCCGAGCTGTCCCAGTTGTCCGCGTACCGTCCGAGCATGGGCGGCAGCGGCGAACGGTTGACCCGACGCGTGCCGACGGCTGTCCCAGCCGCCGTGCCCGGTGCCGGGGCTACCCCGATCCGGCGTGACGCCGACGAGCTGCGTTCGCGGCTCGCCAGCTTCCAGTCCGGTACCAGCCGAGGCCGCCGTGCCTCCCTGGACCAAGGAGCGTGACGTATGGACTGTCACGCCACCTGCTACTCACCTGAGGAGGAAGTGTGAGTTCTCTCAGCACAGATGCGGCCAATTTCGGCTGGCTGCTGGACAACTTTGTCCGGACCGTACCGGGCACCCGCCACACGCTGGTGGTGTCTGCCGACGGCCTGCTCATGGCCATGTCGGAGCACATGGACCGCACCAGCGGTGACCAGATGGCTGCGATCGTCTCTGGTATGTCGAGCCTGACCCGTGGTGCCGCCCGCCAGCTGCACGCCGGAGAGGTCCGCCAGGCCATCGTCGAGATGGACCAGCTGTTCTTGTTCCTCATGAGCGTCTCCAACGGGTCCGTCCTCGCGGTGATCGCCGAGTCGTCGTGCGACGTCGGCCTCATCGGTTACGAGATGGCCATGCTGGTGTCGCGGACCGAGGCCACCCTCACCCCGCAGCTCATCGCTGAGATGCGCAACATGCTTCCCGTCGACGGCGCAACCAGGTCGCCGGTGGGCTGAGGTAGGTCACAGTGAGCGAAGAAGGCTACGAGGCTCGATCGGTACGGCCGTATGCCGTCACCGGCGGCCGCGTCCGGGCGCGCTCAGACTTGCCTCTCGAAGCACTGATCGAAGCGCAACCGGCATCGCGGCCCGTTGGTGGGCTGCCGCCGGAGAAGCGGTCGATCCTGCAATATGCGAGCGAGGACTTCATCTCCGTCGCGGAGCTGTCGGCCCTGCTCCACTTGCCGATCGGCGTGACCCGGATCATCGTGTCCGACCTCGCCGACGGAGACTACATCCGAATCGTCGGCAGCACCGACAACAGCGGGTCGCCTAACAGCGACGCGTCACCTGCCCTGTCCCTCAGCGTCCTGGAGAGTGTTCTCAATGGCATTTCCGCCCTCTGACGCCACGGTGGCGAGCTCCTCCGGGAAAGCGGCGAGCGTCGCACCCACCGTCGTCAAGATCATCGTCGCTGGCGGTTTCGCCGTCGGCAAGACCACGTTCATCGGGTCCATCTCGGACATCGAGCCGCTCAACACCGAAGCGGCCATGACCGAGCACTCGGTCGGCGTGGACGACGCCGGTGGCGTCACCAACCTCAAGACCACCACCACCGTCGCCATGGACTTCGGCCGCATCGCCCTGCCGGGCCAGCTGTGGCTGTACCTGTTCGGCACCCCCGGCCAGGACCGCTTCTTGTTCATGTGGGACGACCTGGTCCGCGGAGCCATCGGCGCTGTCGTGCTCGTCGACACCGAGCGTCTCGACCAGTGCTTCCCCGCCGTGGACTACTTCGAGTCCCGTGGTATCCCCTTCGTCGTCGGCGTGAACTGCTTTGACGGTGTCGCCCGCCACACCCTCGACGACGTGCGCGAAGCCCTGGCCATCAGCGCCGACGTGCCGATCCTGTACACCGACGCCCGGTCCCGTGCCGCCACCAAGCAGGCCCTGATCTCCCTGGTCAAGCTCGCCATGGAGCGTCTGCGCGCCCGCTCTACCTCTTCGTCCTGACCTTCCGGCACGACCGTTGGTCCTCGGCACCCGTGGTTGTGGCGTGTGCCGAGCCCAGGTAACCACTGACCTGGGCTGAAGGTGCTACGGTCAGCACGTCCCAGGAGGGCTGGCCGAGCGGTCGAAGGCAGCAGTCTTGAAAACTGCCGAGGCGGGTTACCGTCTCCGCGGGTTCGAATCCCGCGCCCTCCGCTCCACCAGAGCCCACCCCTGCGCGCCCCCTCCGGCCAACGTCAGCCACTACCGGCGACCAGGCCTGATGCGTCCTCGACCCGCCGGGCCCACCGTCCTCCGCTCCGCCGGGCCCACCGCTCTCGACCCGCCGGGCCCACCGCCCTCCGCTCTGCCGGGACCGCCCCCGGCCCCCTTGCCCGGCCGCGTCGTGACCACCGGTGTCTCACCCCGGCTCAGCCTCGGTGCACCAAGTCGGTACATCCCCGGGTTTGAGGCCCCCACCCTCCGACCGGTAGGCTGAGCACCCATCCTGGAGACGTCGCATAGTGGCCTAGTGCGCGGCCCTGCTAAGGCCGTGAAGGGGGTAACTCCTTCCGTGGGTTCAAATCCCACCGTCTCCGCTCGTTTCTAGGCGACCTGTGCCCAGGTGCCCTGGGCTTCGGAAACTCGCCATGCAGCGGGGGC
>WRET01000110.1 GCA_009779195.1 Micrococcales bacterium | reverse complement strand
TGACCAGCGAACGGCGGCGGCGCATCGTCCTGGTCGCCTCGCGCATCGGTGCCCCGCAGGCCAACGACGCCACAGCCCCCAGGCAGAGCATGGCCACCAGGACCACACCCATCGCCAGGTCCAACCAGACCGCGGCCACGATCCCGGTGAGCAGGACGATCGCCGACGACGTGCCGATCAGCACCCCCCGGCTCAGCCACATACGCAACATGGACAGGTCGCCGGTCAGCCGCAGCAGCAGGCCCCCGCGCGCACGTCCGCGCAGCTGGGCTGGCGTCATCCGCTGCAGGTGGCCGTACATGACCATACGCGCACGGCGCACCACCTGGTACCCGGCGACTTCGGCCACGGAGAACTCCATGGCGCGCAGGCCGCCCAGGACCAGGCCCGCCCCGGCGATCAGGCCGGTGAGCACCAGCGCGCGACCAGGCCCCACGCTGGCGGCCTGGACGCTCGTGGGGGCCATGGCCACGACCTGGTGCAGCAGGAGCACCAGGCACAGCAGCACGGCCGCCTGCGCCAGGCCCATGACGACGACCGCGACGACAGCGGTCCGCGACAGGGAGAAGACCTGCCGGTGCTCGTCGGACAGGACCGTGCTGCCAGAGGCAGCCGTCGTCTCGTCGTGCTCGTCGTGCCCTGCGGCATCCAGGTCGTCGACCAGCTCGGTGTCCATCACGCCCCCGGTGTGGCCGAACCGGCCTGCGCCATGACAGGCATCTCGCCCGTCGGGCAGGAGGTCGTCGCGGAGAGCCCGCGTTTGCCCGAGGGCGTCAGCGACCCAGGTACCACAGGCACGAAAGCAGCCAGGGCCGCAGCCAGCGCCGCAGCCTTGGTCGCAGGGGTCGCAGGGGCTGCCGCAGGCGCGTCAGGGTCGGGTTCGTCTTCGTCGCCGTGGACGATCCCGTCAGCACCCACCAGCCCCGGGACGATGATCTGCCACGGGTCTGGTTCGTCGTTGGGCATGACCAGCGCCGAGGTGTCGATACCCAGCAGCGGGCCCATGATGCGCGGGTCGACGATCTCCTCGAGCCCGAGCACCGGCAGGCCCAGGGCCTCACGGGCCTCACGTACGGCCAGGGGGCTGCGGGTGAGCGTCCCGCAGACCGCAGCGACGTCGAACCCGTTGTCGCGAAGGGTCTGCACACCGTGCACCGCACCCATGGCGTCCGAAGCGGCGAACACGACGGTGTCGACCAGCGCGTGGAGCCTCGGCGAGCGTATGAGGTGCTGGTTCTCCTGCTGGAGGACACCATCGGCGATCTCCAGGAAGTTCACGCGGCACCCGTCGTTGGTCAGGTGCGCGACCAGCTGTTCGGCCGCGTCCTCCAGACGCTCGACACGGTGGTTGAAGCTCGACGCCAGACCGACGTCGGTGAAGTCGTACATCCGGTGGGCGCCCGCGTCGAGCATGACCCAAAAGTCGTTCCCGGAGCCGGTGCCGGTGACTTTCGCCGCCCCTGGCTGGGCACCAGCCTTGGCCAGGCCGTGGAGCATGTGGTGGATCGTCGTGGTCTTCCCGGCGTTCATCGCGGTGCCGAACACGGCGATGGTGCGCGGCCGTCCAGCCTGCGGGCTCAGGCGCGGCAGCTCGAAGTCGGCGACGTTCAAAGGACGCCCGCGCTCGTCGCCGACCAAACCCACGGGGACGATCTCGGTGGCGGCGCGCACCGCGGCGCTGCGCGAGGCGACCTTGGAGGCGATCCCACCCGAGGCGACCATATGCGCACGTCCGAGGGTGGTAGGCACGTACGACTCGTACTGGTCGGTGGCGTAACGGTCGGCGTAGGCGAGGATAACCCGGTCCCACCGTCTCTCGGCCAGCGTGCGGGCCAGGCGGGTGAGGGCACTAGGCTCGGTGGATGCACGGTCTTGCGCAGCAGGTGACCGCATGGATCGCAGACGATCCGGACCCGGGTACTGCGCAGGAGCTGGCCGGGCTGTTGGGTGCTTGGCGCGGTGGCGACGCAGCGGCTGGTGCCGAGCTCGCGGACCGGTTCGCCAGGCCGTTGGGTTTCGGGACGGCGGGGTTGCGGGGAGCGCTGGGGGGTGGACCTGGACGGATGAACCGGGCAGTGGTCATCGCGACCTCTGCGGGGCTGGGGGCGTACCTGAACGACCAGGTGGACCGTCCACGGGTGGTGGTGGGGTACGACGCCAGGCACGGGTCACAGGTGTTCGCGATGGACGCTGCGGCTGTGCTCACTGCCGCGGGTGTGCAGGTCTTCGTGCTGCCGGGGGCGCTGCCGACACCTGTGCTCGCCTTCGCGGTGCGCCACCTGGACGCCGACGCGGGGGTGATGGTCACCGCCTCGCACAACCCGGCGTCCGACAACGGGTACAAGGTGTACCTGGGCGCTCGGATGACCGACGACGACGGACGCGGGGCCCTCATCGTCCCGCCTGCCGACGAGGCTATCGCCCAGGCGTCCGCGCAGGTCCGGTCAGTGGCGTCAGTTGCCCGGGCCGAGGCAGGGTGGACCGTCCTGAGACCCGAGATCGTCGAGGCGTACCGCGACGGCGCTGTGCGGACCGTCGGGGACGCCTCTGGCACGGCGTGCTCTGGCCTGCGGATCGTGCTCACTGCTATGCACGGGGTCGGTGCTGACCTGGCGACCTCGGTGCTGCGCGCTGCCGGGTTCACCGACCTTCACCTGGTCGACGAACAGGCCCGACCGGACCCAGACTTCCCCACTGTGGCGTTCCCCAACCCTGAGGAACCCGGGGCGCTGGACCTGGCGTTCGCGCTGGCCACAAAGGTCAGGGCCGACCTGGTGGTCGCGCTGGACCCCGACGCTGACCGGTGCGCTGTCGCCGTCGGTGGCACCACCGGCTGGCGTCGTCTGCACGGAGACGAGACCGGGGTGCTCCTCGGAGCCGACGCTGCCGACCGGGCGCGCGACCGCGGCGAGACCGCGACCCTGGCCTGTTCGGTGGTCTCCTCGCGCCTGCTGCGCCTCATCGCCACGAGCGCTGGTCTGCGTTTTGCCCAGACCCTGACCGGTTTCAAGTGGATCGTCCGCCCGGCGGGCCTGGTGTTCGGCTACGAAGAGGCTCTGGGCTACTGCGTCGCCCCGGACCTGGTGCGTGACAAGGACGGGATCACCGCTGCCCTGCGCGTCGCGAGGTTGGCCGCACGTCTGAAAACCGACGGACGTACCCTGACCGACAGCCTCGACGACCTGGCCCGCACCCACGGCCTGTTCCTCACCGACCAGCTCACTGTACGGATGAGCGACGACGAGCAGGGCCGGGCCACGATCGCCGCACTGGTCGACCGTCTGCGCACCGACGGCCCGTCCGCCCTCGCCGGTTCGGCCGTCGTGGAGACCACCGACCTCTCACGGGGCACCGATGACCTACCCCCCACCGACGGGATCGTCGTGCTGTGCGCCGACGGCACCCGTGTCGTCGCGCGCCCTTCAGGCACCGAACCCAAGCTCAAGTGCTACACCGAAGTCGTCCACCCCGTGCCCCCCGGCGCCGACCTGGCCACCGTCCGCACCACCGCCCGCCAACATCTCGCCGACGTCGCCACAGACCTAGCCGCCGCCCTCGACCTGGCCACCGGGTGACGTGGTCGCCGGCACAGCCGTGACCACCCGCGACGGGCAAGGCCCATCGGTGACCCAGGTCCGTCTCGTCTGGGCCACCGCGTTCACTGCTGGCGTGGCGTCTTGACGTCCAGGCGGGCGGCGGCAGCGCCGACTTTGGACAAGAAGCGTTCGCGTCGTTCGGGGGTGTCGCGCGATGTGGTCATCAGGCCGCAGGTACGTACCTGGGTGGTTTTGATCCCGCACAGGCCCAGGACGTGGCGGCGGACCAACCGGACCGTCGAGCCGATGAGCAACGCCGGTTCCTGCGCTGTGAGGACCAGGGTGGCGGTCCTGCCGCGCAGCAGCTTGACCGCCCGCAGACCGTTCATCTTGTACCCGAACCCGGCGACGAACACCCGGTCTACCCAGCCTTTGAGCAACCCCGGCATCTGCGACCACCAGACCGGGAAAACCAAGACGATATGGTCCGCCCACGTCACCAGCTCTTGTGAGCGTTCGATGACCGGGTCGGCAGGCATCCGCTTGCGGTACCCGAACCGCAGCACCGGGTCGAAGTCGAGCTCGCCGAGCCGCAGCACCTCTACCTCGTACCGGTCGGCGTCCAGCCCAGCGGCGTACGCGTCGGCCAAGGCCGCGCAGTAGCTCGACGAGTCCGGGTGGCCGAGCACCACGAGCACATGGCGGCGGGCCCCCGTTCCGTTAACGACGTCGTTCATGCCTCTCAGAGTACATGTCCGTGGCGCCGCGCCCGCCCGTCAGCCGTGGGCACGGGCGTATTCTTCGACGGCTTGGCGGATGATGGCGCTGCGGGTGAGGCCGGTGCGGGTGCTCAGGTCGCGGACCGTGGCATCGAGTCTCCTCGACGCACGGATCCGCCATGTCAGCTTGCTGGGGACCTGGGGCGTGTCCTGGTGCGGGTTGGTGAGGTGGCGCACGGCTGCTTGGGCCTCGGCGCGGCGGGTGGGTACGCCTGTCTCGTCGTACGTCATTGAGCCCCTCCAGAATGGGATAGGAACGGAGGTCGGGCCTTGACGTCATTGGCAAGGCGCTCAGATTACCTCTAGTGGCATGCTGCCACACAAGAGGGGGCCTGTACACGCAAGGTCTGGCCAGTGTGACAAGTCGAGGGCGTGCGCTCATAAAGACGTGGCGGGACAAGGCTCACCTGGGCATGGCAGGGCCGGCCACACCTGGTGGTGTGGCCGGCCCTGGTTCTGGTCAGGCTCAGCCGATGGCGAAGTACACGTCGTTCATGGCGGCACGTCGGCCGTCAGCGAGCGTGGCGAACGAGTGCTCGTACACACCGTTGCCCACCACGTCGTCCTCCCAGAAGTCGACGTGCGAGACATCGAGGGACACCACACCAGCGTCAGCCAAGGACACC
>WRET01000109.1 GCA_009779195.1 Micrococcales bacterium | reverse complement strand
CGCACTGGCTGACGTCGGCAAGTACCCGTTCCGTCCGACCCGGATCCTCGACTCCATCGCCGACCTGGCGAACCTGGAGTTCCTCGACCCGGTGGACGCCCACCGTGTCTGAAGGCATGCCACCCGGGCTGTGCATACGTCGATGGGAACATCCCGTGCGGGGCCGCGGCCCCACAACAATGGCGCAGGCGACCCAGTTTGCGGTAGGTAAGCACAAGCCGCTGGCTCGGGCTGGACAATTCATGACCAAGGCACCACCCTGAGGCCGGCCAGAGATGCTACGGGCCACAGCAAGAGCAGGCGGCCAACGCCATTCTCGGCAGCCAGTCCCAGACCATCCACCCCAGGATTCACAGAGACATCACACACGCGTGGGCCGACCGGTTTCGAGCCTCGAGCCGAATGTGGACATGGTCGATGCCTACTCGTTGGCGAATCGGTGAGAACCGGCTATGAGTTTCGCACGAGCTGAAGCGCGCTTCCCGCGGCGTCTGCTGGTGACGATGATGCTCGGCTCGGTGCTCAACCCGATCAACTCCTCGATCCTTGCGGTGGCGCTGGTGCCGATCGGCACGTATTTCGGCGCACCTCCGGCGCAGACGGCCTGGCTGGTTTCCTCGCTGTACCTGGCGGCGGCTGTTGGGCAGCCGCTTGTCGGGCGGCTGGTCGACCGGTACGGCCCGAAGCGGCTGTTCCTGGCCGGGGCGACGTTGATCTGCGTGGCCGGGGTGGTCGGTATGGTTGCGCCGAACTTGTGGGTGCTGGTCGCCGCCCGTGTTGTGCTGGGCCTGGGCACCTGCGCGGGCTATCCGTCGGCCATGTCGCTGATCCGCCGGGTCGTCGACCGACGCGGCATGGCCAGCCCGGCGGGCGTGCTCACCGTGCTGTTCGTCACGGTGCAGACCACCGCGGTGGTCGGCCCGACGCTCGGCGGCCTGCTCGTGGACCTGGGCGGCTGGCGGGCGACGTTGGCCATCAACCTGCCGCTGGGCATGGCTGCACTGGGGCTGGGCTGGGCTTACCTGCCGTCCCATGTAGACCAGGCCTCCCAGAACCAGACCGGCTGGCCCCAGCGCATGGACTGGCCGGGCGTCGGCCTGCTCACCGCCACGTTGCTGGGCCTGCTGCTGTTCTCCATGCAGCCGGGTGTGGCCTGGCTATGGGTGCTGGGGCTGGGGGTCGTGGCCGGGGCTGGCTTCGTGGCTCGCGAGAGGCACACGCCCGACCCGTTCATCGACGTGCGGGTGCTGTGGGGTAACCTGCCGCTGCAGGCGACCTATCTGCGCGAACTGGCCGCCGCGCTGGTGTCCTACGCTTTCATGTACGGTTTCCCCCAGTGGCTGGAGGGCGCCCGGGGCCTAAGCCCGTCGGGTGCTGGGGCTGTCTTGCTCGCGCCGTTCGCGGTGGGCATCGTCGTGTCGGCCTTGTTCGGGCGTCGGCCACGGGTGCGGGTCAACCTGCTGGTCGGAACTGTGGTGCAGGGGCTGATCTGCGTGTTGCTGCTGGGTGTGGGTGCCACAACGCCAATGTGGGCGCTGGTAGGGGCGACCGTCTTGCTGGGTGTGCCGGAGGGGTTGCTGAGCCTGTCGAACCAGAATGCGCTGTACCTCCAGGCTCGGCCGGATGCGATCGGTGCGTCGTCCGGGCTGCTGCGCTCCTTCCAGTACTTCGGGGCCATCGGTGCCTCGGCTGCGGTTGGCGCCGCGTTCGGCACGCACGTGTCGACGTCCGGCCTGCACAATCTGGCCTGGTTCATGCTGGCGGTGACAGCGGTGGAGTTGGTCATTGTGCTCCTCGACCGGTCGCTCGGTCGCTTGCGGCCGTCGGCCACCTTCGTGCGGACCCTCGCCCCCGAGATGGTCGACGCCGTCGCCGACGCCCTGGAAAAACCGTGAAGCAGTCCACTCTCGGCCGTCGACATGCGAGGTCGCGACCTGGTCGTACCAGTCAGACCTGACTTGGCTCATGGTCTGGGCTTCCGGCGATCAGCAACGCGCTGACCTGGTGTTTCATCTTATTCAAGACAATAAGTTGCGCACAAACCAAGATCGCCGAGCACCCAAGAACGAAGGGATGCCAGAAGCGGAGAGGCCCCGTAGAGCCTTGTGTACATGCAGGTGAGGGATCCATTGTCTTGTTGGAACCGCACCCCAGACAGCATCAACGCCCTCCCGTGGGCGCGACCGAGCGTGAGTGCGCACCAAATTGAGCCAACTCGGGTCAGACGGGGATGTTGGCTTCGACGAGCTGGACCAGCCGCATCGGTTTCAGCGCGTCACGCCGGTCCCAGAACCCAGCGGGAACGGCATCGGCCTCCGCAGCCGTGCGGGACACCTGCCAGCTTGATTCCCCCAGCCAGTCGCCGAGATTCTGGGCAGAGACCTGGCAGCGCCACGGCTCGTGCCCACCCACTGCTGTGGCCAAAGCGTCCGCGTAGGCTTGCCCGGCCTGGTCTCGGTCGGCGGGCGGCGTGACGAAATCGGCCACCAGCACCGAACCGGCAGCCAGGTCGGCACACTGTGCGAACACGTGCTGGACCGCCTCGTCGGGTAGATACATGGTCCCGCCCAGCCACACCACCATGACCGGACGGGAGGTGTCCAGACCTGCCACCACCAGCGCGTGGACCAGGTCGTCGGCGGTCAGGTCGGCTTGCGAGGGGCAGCACCGGTCGGTCAGCCCGGCCCGTTCGTACAGGTCGGCCCGCCAGGCGAGGACGTCCGGAAGGTCTACCGTCCACCACTGCACACCAGCCGTGTCGCCGACTGGATGGTCCAGCCCGGCACCCAGCAGCACACCCTGTCTCGGCTCGACGTGGCCGAGCGTGTCGGCAGCGAACCGGGCGCGTACGCACGCGGAGAACCGGGCGGCTGCCAGCACCGGCTCGTCGCGATGGGCCAGCTGGTAGTCCAGCGGCGAGGTCGGCAGCGACCGGCACAGACGCAACGCGAGATCGTCGCAGATCAGGTGGGGTGGGGTATCGACGAGAAGATGCGCGGCGCGGGCTGCTGCGGACATCAGCGCCGAGGCGCTGGCGGGGACGGGTTCTTCCATCTCAACTAACTACCACAAGACGCGGCCCGGTGGTGGGATGCGCGCCGAGAGCACCCACGCCTATCCGGCTTTGGTCGCGCCGACGGGACGCAAGCACACGCCGCCTTCGACCTCGTGGGCGGTCCGACCTCTGCGGTGTCAACGCGGTGCTCCGACTGGCTGAGCCACAAGCCCCGGGGGAGTGGCGGACATCTCAGTTGTCTGCCCGTTGTACCAAGCCTTGCAGCAGATGTTTGACCAGGTAGTCGAAGCTGGTGTCCACCGGTTCGGCCAACCCGAAGCCTCCCGACAGCTCGAGCAGCACGAACCCGTGCACTGCGGCCCGCAGAGCACGCACCGCGTCGATCCTGTGGTCTTGCGGCACGTTGGCGGCCGTGAGTGCGGCGACGAGTGTCTCTACCGTGCGCGCCGCAGCCTGGTGGGCCTCGGTGGCGGCCGGGTCGGTCGCCCATGCTGCCTGGGTCGCACCGTAGCGGCCAGGGTGGGCGTGGGCGAAGGCCCGGGTCGTCACCGCCAGGTCGCGGACCACCTGTGGGCCAGGCGGAACCTGTGCCAGAGCGGCGGTCAGCTGGTCGATGCACACGACAGCCACTGACACCCGCAAAGCGTCCAAGCCCCGGACATGCTTGTAGAGACTGGGAACCGCCACCCCAGCCCGGGCGGCGACCGCCGCCAAGGTCAAGGTGTCCCATGCACAGATGTCGCCGTCGTCCAGCTCTTCTAACGCCAGCTCGACGACCCGGGCGGTGCTGAGCCCGGCCCTAGGCATGAGCGGTCTGGCTCAGGAAGCCCTGAAGCGCTTCGACCAGCACATCGGGTCGTTGCAGCGCCGGGAAGTGGCCGCACTCGTCGACCACCAACCCCTGGGCGTCAGGGAGGCGGGCGACGAAGCCGTCCACCACGGCTCGAGGCTCACCGATCTCTGGGTCGCGGTCTCCGACGACCACCAGCGTGGGTGCCGTGATCTCGTCGAAGACGTGCCGTCCGGTTCCAGCCACCAAAGACAGCGCCAACGCCCGCAGGCTGGCCAGGTGCCCAGGGCGACGCAGGTCAGCCCGCAGCGCAGCCAGGTGCTCGTCGAACCGTGCCGGACGCCGCCCCTTGGCCAGCTGTCTGTAGAACCAGGCCCAGGCGGGTGGGCCCCAGCCAGGGCGCAGCAACGCCGAGACCATGCGCGCGCCCTTCGGCTTCGGCTCGGCGTTCTCCTCAGGCGCGACCAGGACCACCGCCTCGACGGCCTCAGGGCGTTCTGCAGCGGCCCAGGCGACCGACGCGGCAGCAAAAGAGCACCCGACCACGACAGCCGTGCGTTCCAGGTGGTCCAGCAACGCCGCGATGTCCCCCGCGGTCGCCTCGACCCCGTGCTCAGCAAAACTGGTGCCGGAACCCCCGTGCCCCCGCAGCTCGGGCCGCACAACGCGGTAGCCAGCACCGACGAGCGGCCCGACAACGTCGTCCCAGGCAGAAGCCAGATCACCCATCCCACTCACCAGGACGACGACCGGTCCGTCAGCCGGACCATCGTCGTACACAGCAATCTGCCCACCGGGGCGGCTCAGCGAGAAACCCATCCCACAAAGCTAATGCCATTAGCCAAGACTGTCAACGCTCGCTGGTCAGCGGCCAACGACCGGTGCTGACGCCACCGACCCCACCACCAGCCCTCTGGTGGACCACGCACGCACGCCCGTCCTCGAACAGCAAGTCCTCGATGAACTCCAGTCCGCTCGCAAGACCGTCGAAGGTCTGGCTCAAGGCCAGGTGGCCGTTCCCCAACCCTGACAGCCCATCCGACCGGCAGCCGTTTTCGATCACCTGATACCGACCAAGACGACGGGGACTGATCACCTGGATGTCGTGCCGGGTTCACCAACTGGTCGTGATCGGGGCTGATGCTGGGGTGGTGATGAT
>WRET01000108.1 GCA_009779195.1 Micrococcales bacterium | reverse complement strand
CGTGCGCTGGGGCAGGTCCCGCCTGGACGCCCTGCGCGAAGCAGCCAGCCTGGCCGGGTTCGCCACCGACCGGCTCACGATGCTCCCCGAACCCATCGCCGCGCTGCACGCCCACATCCCACCTGGTTCGCTGTCGCCAGGGTCACGGGTCGCCGTCATCGACACCGGCGGAGGGACCTGCGACGTGGCGATCATCCAGACCACCGACGACCCCACCCCAGGCAACGACCTGCTCGTCGTGGCCCAGGACGGCGACGACCGCCTGGGCGGCAACGACCTGGACAACCTGCTCTACCGGTGGGTGCTGGACCGCCTGACAGCGTCGGGACGCGCCGACATGGTCGCCGCCCTGGGCGACACCGAGCACCTGGGTGCTGCCCTGACCCTGCTCGACGCGGTCCGCTCGGCCAAACAAGACCTGTCCGAGCACACCACCGCCCCGATCGGGGTGCAGGTCGCCGGCCAGGAGACGACTCTGACCGTCACGCGCGAAGAGTACGAGGACCTCATCGCCGAGCCCATGTCCCGTGCTGGTGCCCTGACCGCGCGGGCGATGTCGGCCTCGGGAACCACCAGCCTGTCAGGCCTGTACCTGACCGGCGGCACCGCCTACACCCCTGCCCTGGCACGTGCTCTGCACCAGGTCACCGGGATCCTGGCCGCACCGATCGGCGACCCCAAGCTCGCCGTGGCGCTCGGCGCCCTCAGGACCCCTGCGGCAGTCTTCGACCCCGGGCTCGGCACACTGGCCCAACAACCCATGGCGCGCCGTCTTGCCGACGAGGCCACCGTCCCAGCACCCCCGTTCCTGGCGGCCCCCCCGACCACGCCCACCGCCAGCTTGTCGGGCCCTCCACCAGGTGCACCGACAACTGCCCAGGCTCCGCTGGTCCCGCCGCCAACGCAGGTCCAACCGCCACCACCGGCTCGCCCTGCGTTCACCGGCGCGCCGCCGACAACCGCACAGACTGCTGCGGCGTACACGGCTGCCCCCGCAGACCCGACCAACCCGCTGTACGCACCGCCGGGCTACGTCACCGGCCCGGCTTACGACCCGCCTGGCCCCAGACGCCCTCAAGGCGTCGTCATCGCCGCCATCGTCGCGGTCGCCCTGTTGTTCGTCGGGGGCGGTATCACCGCAGCCGTCTTGGTGAACAGGTCGGGCGGGAACCACCAGGCTTCCAGCCCACCAACCTCCGACGTGCTCGGCGACGTGGGCACCCCGAGCCAAACACCCACCAGCACTTCGCCTGAACCAACCGGCTCGGGCACCATCACCGCGAGCACTCCCCCAGGGTTCCCTGAGCTGCCCGACTACCACTTGTTCTCGGACGAGTACTGCTCGGTCTGGAACTCGACCACGGGGTCGGGGAACGCGCCAGACCGGTTCACCAAGGAAGGCGCGGAGGTGTACCGCGACGCCTACACCCAGATGGCCCCGCTCGCGCCGCCGGGCGCCGAGATGTACTTCGACACCCTGATCGAGTTCTACGGGCTCGTGGCCGACGCCCTGGACCCGGCCAGCCCGACCAAGGACCAGTCGAAGGACAAGGTGCTCGAGATGGACGACGTGCGCCGCAACGCCGAGCTGATGCTGCTGGACACCACGATCGCAGCCTGCCTGTTCTGACGCGGTGCCCTGCGCCGTAGGCTGGGACGGTGACCGGACGCAGGCACACCCAGCCATGGCCCGACGGACCGGTGCCTATCGACACCGGGACCGCCCAGGTCGTCGTCGCACGTGACCACCCGGGTGTGACGTTGCTGGTCAACGGGGTGCCGAGCTCGTTCATCGACCCAGAGCACCCCGACCACCTGGAGTTCGAGTACCTGGAGCAGATGGCTGCGGCCGTCGCCACGCTCGCCGACGGGCCGTTGCGGGTGGTGCACCTGGGCGGCGGGGCGTGCACCTTGGCCAGAGCCATCGACGCGGCACGGCCAGGTTCGCGGCAGGTCGCCGTCGAGGTGGACGCCCGGCTGGTCGAGCTGGTCCGCACCTGGTTCGACCTGCCCCGGCCGCCCGCGCTGCGGCTGCGCACCACCGACGCGGTCACCTGGTTGTCCCAGGCGCAGCCCGGCTTGGCCGACGTGGTGGTCCGCGACGTGTTCGCCCACGACCAGGTGCCCGCCGACCTGGTCACCGTCGCGGCGGCGCAGGCGGTGGCGCGGGCGCTGGCCCCCGGCGGGCTGTACCTGGCCAACTGCGTGGACTGGCCGCCGCTGCCGAACGCCCGAGCCGAAGCCGCCACTCTCATCACAGTGTTCGCGCACGTGGCAGTTGTCGCCGAGACCGGGGTGCTGCGCGGACGCCGCTACGGCAACCTCGTCCTCGCCGCGTCCGACACGTCGTTGCAGACCCTCGCCTCATCACGGGCGCTGCGCCACGGTGTGGTCCCTGCCAGGGTGCTGCTCGACGACGAGGTAGGGACTTTCGCCGCAGCAGCAGCACCGATCACCGGGTGAGTCAAAAAGAATTTGCTCCAAACGGGTCCGACCCACCCACGGCAGGGCCTCGAGGGGGCATAATGGATGGCCTGTTTTCTGCCCCGGCACCCCAGGGAGCACACCACGCACCCCGTACCGCAACCGCTGGCCACACCGACATCGACGTCCGACGCTGAGCTCCCAGAGCTCACCACGCTGGCCACGGAGCTGGCCACCGAACAACATGTCCTCGACACCGTCTACGACCGCCTCGACACCCTGCGCGGCGAAGCCCGAGCACGTCTGGCCGAGGTACGCCGCGAAGGACCGTCAGGCTCCCCCCAGAACCGCAGCGAACGTGACTCGTTCGCCACGTTGTACGAGAACCGGCTCGCCCAGCTCGAAGCCGTCGAGGAACGTCTGGCGTTCGGCCGTCTCGACCTGCACGGCTCCGAACCTATGTACGTGGGCCGGATCGGCCTGACCGACGCTGAGCACACCCCGCTGCTCACCGACTGGCGGGCCCCCGCAGCCCGAGCGTTCTACCAGGCCACGGCTGTGCACCCTGACGGGGTGCGGCGCCGTCGGCACCTGGTGACCCACGCCCGCGCGGTCACCGGCCTGGAGGACGAGGTGCTGGACCTGTCCGGCGAACACCTCGGGACACTGTCCGGAGAAGGCGCCCTGCTGGCCGCTCTCGCCGCAGGCCGCACCGGGCGGATGGGCGATATCGTCGCGACGATCCAGGCTGAGCAGGACAAGGTCATCCGCTCTGACCTGCCTGGGGCGCTCGTCGTCCAGGGCGGTCCGGGCACCGGCAAGACCGCTGTGGCCCTCCACCGCGCCGCGTACCTGCTCTACGCCCACCGCCGCACCCTGGAACGCTCCGGGGTGCTGCTCGTCGGGCCGAGCCGGACCTTCCTGCGCTATATCGACCAGGTGCTGCCGTCGCTGGGCGAGACCGGCGTGGTCACCATGACCGTGGCCGAGCTGGTCCCCGGGGTGCACGCCCCTGGTACCGAACCAGCAGCCTCCGCACGGATCAAAGGCGACCTGGCGATGGTCGACGTGCTGGCCAGCGCGGTACGCGCACGCGAGCGCGTCCCAGACAACCCGGTCGCTGTCGTGCTCGACGGACGCACTGTGCATATCAAGCCCGACGACGTGAGAGCGGTCATCGGCCGCACCCGGCGCCTGCACCGCCCGCACAACCTGGCGCGGGTGACGTTCGTGCGCGAGATGCTCGGGCGTCTGGCCGACCAGTACCTGGCCCAGCTCGGCAGCCGCGTCGACGCCACCGACCGGGCCGAGGTCGTCGAGGACCTGCGCACCCACCACGACGTCAGGGTGGCGCTCAACCTCGCGTGGATGCCCTTGACCCCCCAGGGCCTGCTCGGCGACCTGTACGCCAAACCGTGGCGGCTGGAGCAGGCGGCGCCGCACCTGTCAGAACACGACCGGACGTTGCTCGCCCGTGACCGCGCCGCGCACTGGACACCCGACGACGTCCCTCTGCTCGACGAACTCGCCGAGCTGCTCGGTATCGACGACCAGGCCGCCCGCGCCCAGGCCCGCGCCGACGCTGCACAACGCGCCCACGAGGTGGAGTACGCCCGCGAGGCCCTCCAGGCCTCGTCGAGCGGTTGGGTCCTGCCGTACGGGGCTGCTCTGACCGACATGATGGACGCCGAGGCGTTGGCTGCCCGGGCCGCACCCACCGGAGCGACGCTGACGACTGCCGAACGCGCCGCCTGCGACCGGACGTGGACCTACGGCCACGTCGTCGTCGACGAGGCCCAAGAGCTTTCGCCCATGGCCTGGCGGGCGCTGCTGCGGCGGGTGCCCACACGTTCGCTGACGATCGTCGGCGACGTGGCCCAGACCGGTGCTCCGTCCGGAGCACGTAGCTGGGAAGCCATGCTCGGCCCCGTGCTGGGGTCGTCGTGGCGGGCCGCCGAGCTCACGGTGAACTACCGCACCCCCGCGAGCGTGGCCGGTGCCGCGGACGCTTTCGCCCGTGCCGTCGGGCTGCCTGTGTCCACCTTGGTCTCCGCCCGGGACCTGCCCGACTCGCTCGTCACCACACACGTCACCCCCGGTGACCTGGCCACCCGGGCGGCCCAGACCGCCCACGACGCGGTGGAGCAGACCTACCACGAAGGGGCCGGGCGGGTCGCCCTCGTCGCACCCCGCCCGTACCTCGCCGCCCTGAGCACCGCCCTGGCCGACCTCGACCGCAACCACGGCCTGGCGGGGCACGACGGCACCGCCGACCTGGACGCCCCGTTGGTCCTGGTCACCCCCCACCAGACCAAAGGCCTGGAGTTCGACCGGGTCGTCCTGGTCGAACCCGCGCAGGTCCTTGCCACGAGCGGACCAGGCGACCTCTACGTCGCCCTGACCCGCCCCACCCAGCGCCTGGACATCATCCACTGCGAACCCCTCCCCGACGGACTGCGCCAAGCCGTCTAGGCCGTGTTGCGAAAGTCCGTGCGCAGGCGAGGCGCGTCCGGGGCGTGCGCTCGCAAGGCGGAGGACGACAGTCGCAGCAGCGCTGCGGCCGAGGATCGACAACGCCGCGAGCGTGCGT
>WRET01000107.1 GCA_009779195.1 Micrococcales bacterium | reverse complement strand
CACCTCCGGCATCGACGCAGGATGTGATGGCGTGCGCCCAGGTCGTAGCCCCACACCCCCGCCCCACCACACCCCATGCCCCGCCCTCCCCACCCTGTGGATGGCCCACTCCCTCGGCCAACCTGAGGACGGTTCGCCGACCCACGAGATCGTTCACTGATCACCAGATCGTTCATCCGGATGAACGATCTGGTGATCAGTGAACGATCTCGTCAACGAGGGATGTCCATCAGCCCCAGCCGAGCTCGTGGAGGCGGTCGTCGTCGATGCCGAAGTGGTGGGCAATCTCATGGACGACGGTGATGGCGACCTCTTCAGCAACCTCCTCGGCGTCGTCGCAGATGGCCAAGGTGGGCAGGCGGTAGATGGTGATCCGGTCGGGCAGGGCCCCGGTGGCCCACCACTCCCCGCGTTCGGTCAGAGGTGTCCCCTCGTAAAGCCCGAGCAGCTCCGGCTCGTCGAGCGGCGGGCTGTCTTCCACGAGGATGACGACGTTGTCCATGAGCCGCGTCAGCTCCGGCGGCACCAGGTCCAGCGCGTCGCCGACCGCCGCCTCAAACTCCTCCACCGACATCTCCACCATCCCCCCATCCTCCCTTACATCCAACGCTTGACGACCTCGTTCAGTTTGGTCGAGACCGTGGCGCTCACATGTGGGTGCGGCATTCGTGGGCGGCGTGGCCTACGGGGTGGTCGAAGTGGCCTCGCAGACACGTCGTCGAAGTTTTGAGAAGTGCTCATCGAAGTTTTGAGAGGTCCTCGCCGAAGGTCTGAGACCTTCAGATCGAAGTTCTGAGAAGGGTTGACCAGGTATCACGCTGTCCGCTGGTCGCAGCGTCCGCCGCGGAAACCTCGCCCGACCTCCCAACCGGCAGATCACATGTGGGTGTGGCCTTCGTGGGCGGCGTGGCCTACGGGTTCTAGCTGGAAGGTGCAGTGGTCGACGTCGAAGTGGCCTCGTAGGCAGGTGTGGAGGGCGTCGAGGATGCCGGGGGTGTCACCGCAGGTGACAGTGTCGTCGGCGACGACGACATGGGCTGACAGGACCGGGACCCCGGAGGTGATGGTCCAGGCGTGCAGGTCGTGGACGGCGATCACCCCGGGGACCCCGCACAGGTGGCGACGGACCTCGTCGAGGTCGATCCCCTCGGGGGTGGCCTCCAGCAGGACCCGGCCGACCTGGCGCAGCAGGCCGTACGCCCGGGGCACGATGAGCATTCCGATGGCGATGGACGCCAGGGCGTCGGCCCGGACGAACCCCGTCGTCGCGACGACGACCGCCGCGACGACGACCGCGACCGAACCGAGCAGGTCGCCAAGCACCTCCAGGTATGCCCCGCGGACGTTGAGCGACTCAGCCTGCCCGCGCCGCAGCAGGGCCAGGCCGACTGCGTTGGCGGCCAACCCGACGAGCGCGACCGCGAGCATCACCGACGCGGTGACCGGGCGTGGCTCAGCCAGACGGCGCGCCCCTTCGACCAGCACACCGATCCCCACCGCCGCCACGACCATCGCGTTGGCCATGGCCGCGAGGACCTCGACGCGCTGCCACCCGAAGGTCCGCACGGACGTCGCCGGGCGCGCCGCCAGGCTCATAGCCACCAGCGCCAGCGCCAGCCCGCCGACGTCGGTGAGCATATGCCCAGCGTCGGCGAGCAACGCCACCGACCCTGACACCAGACCGCCAACAGCCTGGACGACCATGACCGTGCCTGTGATCACCAAGACGATGACGAGCCGTCCGCGGTGGGCATGCCCTGGGGTGTGGTGGTCGTGGCTCATGAGGCCGCCAAGCGTGTGACGACGCGCTCGGCGGCTCCGAGGAGGCCATCGACCTCAGCGTCGACCAAGGCGTACCACGTGGCCCGTCCTTGGGGGGTGGCCGTGACCAGACCCGCCTCGCGCAGCACCGCCAGGTGCCCCGACACGGTCGACTGGGCCAACCCCAGCACGGCGGTCATATCTGTGACCCTCCGAGGCGCCTCAGCGAGCAGGTGCACCACCGACAGCCGCGCTGGCTCGGCCAGAGCACGCAGCAGCTGGACAACCTCAGCATGGGCATGCCCCTCCACCCCAGCATGACTATGAAGACGCGCCCCAACACGCTCCTCACCCTCAAAACCCCTGGCCACCGGCTGGTTCCTCTCCGGATCCACATCCCCTCGAAGCATCGTCATCCACCGATGATAGCGACTTCGACCGACGATTACCATAGCGTCCGGAGTATTGACTTTGCCGATCGGCCCCCGATACCCGTATGATCACTTCCGGTCTTCGGACGCTTCGACGTCAGGAGCGCTAGCCCCCATCGTCTAGCGGCCCAGGACCCCGCCCTTTCACGGCGGTAGCACGGGTTCGAATCCCGTTGGGGGTACGGACGACCAGTCTCATCACGAGGCCCTGTGGCGCAGTTGGTTAGCGCGCCGCCCTGTCACGGCGGAGGTCGCGGGTTCAAGTCCCGTCAGGGTCGCCAGACGTCCACCCGGACGTCCACACGGCTCTGTAGCTCAGTTGGTAGAGCGCACGACTGAAAATCGTGAGGTCACGGGATCGACGCCCGTCGGAGCCACCAGTGAAAGTCCAGGTCAGGCGAGCATTCCCTCGACGGCCTTTCCCATTTCCTTTCGGCCCGCTCCCTAACTGCTCCCTAACGGACGCCTTGCCAGGGTCATCTTCAGGGGTTAGCGGCCAAAATGTGTGTCTGCTGGCGGCGTGTCGTGGGTCAGTGGGAGCGTCCGACCCAGCCTTTGCGGGCCCACATCCGGAAACGGCTGTTGCGCCACGCTCAGCTCGGCGGGTGGGAAGCGGAACGTGTCAACTGCCGCGGGCCAGGGCACTGCCCACCAGCGCGACGCCAGCCATGAGTGCCGCCATACCCGCATAGCTGCCGACAGCGGCGGCGACCGCTGGTCCGATCGCGGGCGCGAGCGCGGCGACGATCGTGACCGGCGCGGCGAAGACGCCGTTGATCGCCCCGTAGCTTGCCGTACCCCACCGGTCAGCGACCGCCGATGCCTGTACGAGAGTCTGAGCGCCTCGTGCCGCACCGGCCAGCACACCCGCCACGACGAGCACCCAGGCCGGTCCGGGAACGGCTGCCAGCAGCGCGAGGAACGTCGCCGACGCCACCCCGACGACCGCGAGGGGTTTCCACGGAGGCAGACCGCGCGGCAGGAGGAGGAGCAGGACGCGTCCGACGATCTGTCCTGCACCGATCAGCCCGAGAGCAAGAGCGGCCAGCTCGAAGCTGAAGTGTTTCTCCTCGTACAACGGGATCGCGGTGAGGGTCACGGCGAAGAGAGGGACGACGATCGCGACAGTGGCCGTCTGGAGAAACCAGAACCGCCGGGAGCGAAGCACCCCGACGACCGTGTGGGGCCGTTGCGCACGGTGCGGTGGCGGTTCCGCCCAGCGCGGCTCCAGGCAGAACCAGTGCACGGGCACAGTCACCGCGGCCAGCACCACGGCGAGAGCTCCGAACGCCTGTCGCCACCCCATCACTGACAGGAGACCCGCGGTGATCGGTGCGAAAACTGTCGACGCGAGGCCACCGGCGACGGTGATGACCGTCAGCGGCACGTGCCGCCGAGGGCCGTAGCGCCGGGTGATGACGGTGAACACCGCCTGGTAGAGGACAGCGGACTGGGCCGTGCCTACCACGACCCAGCCCGCCGCGAACATGACAGGGTTCGCAGCGACCGCCACGAACGCGAAACCCGCTGCCCCAAGGGCGGACCCGGCCGTCATCACCAGCCGCGGCCCTTGGGCGTCGAGCAGGCGTCCGACCCCTATCCCCGCGACAGCCGAGACGATCAGGCCGCCGGAGAACATACCGGTCACCACCGTGAGCGACCAACCCGTGTCGGTGGCGATGCGCGAGGCGGAGACGATCGTCGCGTAGTACAAGACACCCCAGCCGACCACCTGCGCGAGGGCGAGCGGGGCGATCTGCACCGCTCGGGCCCGCACCACAGGTGGCGGAGCCTGGGTGAGCGTCATCACGAGGTGGCAGCCTGAGGCTTGGTCGCCTTGACGATCGCCCCGTGCATCGCGTCGGCGACCTCGTGGGTGAACGTCACCGACGTGTCGGCGAACCCGGCGTCCGCCAGCAGGTCCAGGTACTCGCTCTTGGACAGGGCACCTGCGATACAGCCGGTGTAGTCGCCGCGTTCGGTGCGCTGGGAGGGGTTGAGGTGGTCTTCGGCGACGACGTCGGAGATGCCGACCCGGCCACCTGGGCGCAGCACCCGGAACACTTCGGCGATCACTGCGGCTTTGTCTGGGGAGAGGTTGACCACGCAGTTGGAGATCACCACGTCCACGCACTCGTCGTCGAGGGGAAGGTCTTCGATCGTGCCCTTGCGGAACTCGACGTTCGTGGCCCCGGCGTCGGTGGCGTTCTTGCGTGCCAGGTCCAGCATCTCGTCGGTCATGTCCACGCCGTAGACGAACCCTTCCGGGCCGACTCGCCTGGCAGACAGCAGCACATCGATCCCGCCGCCAGACCCCAGGTCCAGCACCCTCTGGCCGGGGCTCAGCTCGGCGACCGCGACGGGGTTGCCGCAGCCCAGAGACACGTCCGACGCCCCGGCCGGGACCAGCCCCAGGTCGGTGCCGTACAGGCTCCCGCCGAACACCTGCTTGGTCACCGACGACGCCGACGGACCGCAGCACGACGAAGGGGCCGTGCCACCGCACCCGCTGGACTGCTGGGCGCCGCGGGTCGCGGCCTTTGCGTAGTGCTCTCGTACCGCGGCACGGACGTCATCGGCACCGGCGCCGTCGTGAGTGCCAACACCGAGCTCGTCCAGGAGCGTGGTGACGTGGTCGCGTATCTGGTCGCGGATGGCGCGGACGGTCTCGATGCCCTGACCGGCAGGGTCGGCCAGCGCCCAGTCCTCGTGCCGCTGGCCGGGGAAGGTGGGGCAGACGTCCCCGCAGCCCATGGTGACCACGACGTCCGACACCCGGGAGGTGTCGGCGGTCAGCAGGGTGGGGTGCTGGTCGGCGATGTCGATCCCGACCTCGGCCATCGCGGCCACGGCGACGGGGTTGACCTGGTCGGCTGGCGCTGAACCGGCCGAGCGGACCTCGACCTTGTCACCGGCCAGGGCGCGCAGGAACCCGGCGGCCATCTGGGAGCGACCTGCGTTGTGCACGCAGACGAACAGGATCGAGGGGGTGGTGTCAGACACGGGTGGTTCCTTCCTGGGTTGATAGGTCGAAGTCAGGCAGCAGGTCGGTCACGAGCTCACGGACGTGGCCGTCGAGATCGGCGCGGATCTGCGCGATGCCCGCGGGCGAGGCCAGGGCGGGGTCACCCACGCTCCAGTCCTCGTAACGGGT
>WRET01000106.1 GCA_009779195.1 Micrococcales bacterium | reverse complement strand
GCGGCGCGTGGGCAACCCGTGCCCGCTGGGCCAAGGCATGGCCTCGCTGACAGCGGTCCTGCCAGCACTCGACGCCGCCCGGGTCGACAAAACCCTCGAACACGTCGCACGTGCCGCGCGTGCTGCTGGTGACCAGCGCACGGTCAACGAGCTGCGTGCCGACATCATGGTCGACGTGCTCACCGGCGACGCCAAGGCCAACCCCGGCGCTGGTGCCGCGGCCGACAACGCGTCGACCCACACAGGCCCCGCCAGCTTACAGGTGGGCACACCAGACCTGACGGCCGCAACAGACGACGACGAACCATACGACCTCGACGAGCACCACCAGTGGCGGCTACCACCACCAGGGACGGTCCACGTCAACGTCACCATCTCCGCCGCGTCGCTGCTCGGCGTCACCGACGAACCAGGCCACGTGATAGGCGCCGGGACGATCGACGCGGTCACCGCCCGGGCGTTGGCCCACGACGGGCCGTGGCGGCGTGTCGTCACCGACCCGCTCACCGGCGCCGTCCTCGACGTCGGACGCACCAGGTACAGACCACCAGCGGCCATCGCCGCGCACGTAGCCGCCCGAGACCCGCACTGCGTGTGCTCCACGTGCACCCAACCAGCATCAAGATGCGACCTGGACCACACCACCGAGTGGCGTGACGGTGGGACCACCACCACCTCGAACCTGGCACCACTGTGCCGCGCGTCGCACACCCTCAAGACCGACGGACACCTGCGCCTGACCACCACCGCACCCGGTGTGTACCAGTGGACCACCGCCCTAGGCGCCTGCTACCAGGTCGACACCACCACCGGGATCCCCCGTCGCAGACCAGTCCCGACGATCCACGACGACATACCACCACCCTTCTGACCAGGCAAGACACAGGAACCGTCCCCAGTGTCCTGGGCGGGTACCCCGTGCTCTCCCGGTGGGGCGTCGGCGTGCCAGGAGTGCACATGACTTGCCCGCTATATGCGCCTGGGGCATACTGGCTGGGTGGACGTGTACGCCTCACGCCAGTTGCAGATCAGGGTCGCCGACTTGCGTCAGCGCGCCAAGGCTGGTGATGCGCACGCTGAGACGACCCTGCGGCTGGTGGGGCTGGAGATCGCGATCCTGCGTCGCCTCGACGCAGAACCAGACGAGGAGACACCTGACCTCAAGACGGTCCGGCGGTCGGGCAAGTACGTGGTCTGGCGGGTTTCGCACCCGCACCTGGAAGGCTACGCGGTACGCACCATCGTCTGGTTCACACCCCAGGGCCAGGCGGTCCTCGCATGTTATGCCACGGACAAAGCCCAAATGGGAAACCTGTTCTACCAGACCGTCGGCGAGAGGGCTGACCAAGTTATCGACGAATGGCTCCGCGACCGACCGGAGGGACTGTCATGAGTGTGGACCCGTACACCCCGTTCAACGACACGCTCGACGAGATCATCAACGAAACACCAGAGCGCGCCGCTGCGGTGGCGAAGATGCTGGCCGAGGTTGACGAGGAGCGTCGCGCCTACCGGATGAACCTGGCGACCATCCGCAAGGCCGCCGAGCTCACCCAGGCCGACATCGCCGCACGGCTGGGCACAACCCAGAGCGCCGTGTCCCGGGCTGAGCAACGCGGCGACATGCTCTACAGCACGTTGCTGGCATACTTGCGGGCTGCTGGAGCGCAAGACGCGGCGCTGACGGTCACCGTGGGCGGACGTCGCGTCGAGGTCCTGCTGTCCGACGCTGCTCAGGCGGCGTAGGTCGCCGTACCAAAGGCTGCGCGTCCCAGCTGGTGACGCCTGCGGTTCACACTGCTTGGATATCCCATACTTGTGGAGCACCGCGCTGCCGCGGGCGAGCAACACCGAGGAGGATGAGATCACAGTGGATCTGCCAGAGTACCGCGATGGGCAACGGGGGCTGGTCTGGCACGAGTTGCGCCGGATGGGCGAGCAGGTACGCGAGGCGGAATGCCTTCCACAGGCGCGGGCCGTGTGCGACGAGATGGCCCGCCGGGCACGGCACAACGTGGAGACCCTGGTCGAACGGCTGACCAACCAGGGATTCGTCTTCCACGACAACAACGACGACCAGACCCCACGTCCTGCGTTCATTCCTCCCACGTCGAAGGCCGCAGACCTGGTCGACTGGCTCGACGACCAGCCCTACGGTCCGGTCCCACTGACCGTAGCCTCATGGATCCGTCTGGTGGGCGACGTCTGGTTCGTCGGGACACACCCGCAGTGGCCGCAGTCGACCGAGGCCGACCCGCTGGTGCTCGAGGCCGAACAGTCCTTCTACAGCAGCCTGTTGGAGGAGCCGAGCACGGTACGCGACTACTACGCCGACGAGTACGAGAGCTGGCAGGACTGGTCGGACGACGACCCACAGGCAGATGGGTTCGTCCTCACGGTCGCCCCTGACCGGCTGCACAAGGCAAACACCAGCGGCGGGTCACCGTACGGGTTCGCCCTCCCGGACCGTGGCGCCGACGGCCTGTTCGCCGCAGAGACCACGATGCCGTTCGTGGACTACCTCAACCACGTCTTCGCCAACGGCGGGTTCTTCGACCCCGTCCCCGAACCCCTGAGGGCAGAACTCACCACAGGGTTGCTGGAGCTGTAGGCCAGACGCACGACAGCCGGAAATTCGTCGCGTGGTTACCGGAAGGTGTGGACCAGCTCGATGGTGCCGACGATGTTGTCGTTGAGCTGCACCTCGATGCAGGCACTGATCGAACGGGCCTACCACCTGGGCACCATCACGGTGGCCCAACGCTCGTCGCTGTACAAGCAGATGAGCGCACGCCGGTGGCGCATCGTCGAACCGGCCAGCGACGAGGTCCCGGTCGAAGAACCATGCCTGGTGCACCACATCGCTGACAGCCTCGTCGCCAAGGGCCTGAGCCCCACCGAGGTCGCCCAGATCGCTGGCTTCTGGTCAGATGCCGACAACGACGCCTTCGTCCCAACCCCCCGCCGGTTGCACGTGGCACCCACACCACCCAGACCCACGGTCCCAGGACGCTCCTATGGTTCGCCAAGCCGGTAGGGGCCTGTTCCCGAGGCCTGGTCTTGGCCGGACGGCTCGAACCAGGCCGGGCAGCCCAGGCGGTCGAGGACCTGGCCGGCCTGGCCGTCGAGCGGGCCGACCACACCTGCCTGCTCCCCTGGTGCTGGCAGCTGCGCGACAACCTCACCGTCTACGACGCGGCGTACGTCGCCCTCGCCGAGGCCCTTGGCGTGCCGCTGGTCACCGTCGACCACAGGCTTGCCGCCGCCACTGGTCCGCGCTGCACCATCGAGACCATCGCGTTGTCTGGCTGAAGCCGCCGATGGGACGAAGCGTCGCGACGGCTTTTGAGGGCCCTGGGTAGCGATCTGCGCCAAACGTCCGGTCTGACGGCCTACGATGACGTCGTGCTCGCTGGAGATGTGCTGTCCCAGTGGTTGCAGGGGTGCGCTGGGACGACGGTTCGAGGGTCGCTGGTCACCCAGAGCCGGGGCGGGTTGCCCCGGACCTCGCCGGTTCCTAACTCGCGCCCGGTCCAGGTGCTGCTCCCGGTGGTGCACGGTGGCCAGGCGGCGGTGGCGCGGGCGCTGCACCAGGACCGGCCTGACGTCCCGCTGGCGCTGCGGGTGCAGGCGATCTCCTCAGGCGAGGAACGCTCGCGCCAGATGGAACGCCTGCTCAACATGCTCGCTGTGGCGACCGCGGCCCGCGAGCGCCCCGAGCGGTACCCGGCGGTGCTGCCGGTGCTCGAGTCGTTCGTCATGTCGCTGCCCGGTGCGCAGATCCACACGACCGCCCCAGCCGTCGAGCACGAGCTGTGGTGCGACGTCATGGCGTGGTGCCCGCAGGACCTCACCGGGTGGCGCACCGCCGCACCACGCCCGCCGTCGGTGGTGCTCACCGCGTTCTTGCCGGTGTTGGGCACCGTCGCCGCGGTGCACGACGACCTCGGCGTCATCCACCGCGACATCACCCCGAACAACGTCCTGGTCGACACCGCCGGACGGTTGCGGTTGGGCGACTGGGGTATCGCCCACACCCTCGACGCGGACCGCACCTCGACGCACACCCAGCTCGTCGGCAACCGTGGGTTCTCCTTGCCCCCAGAGATGCTCGCCGGGGACACCTCGGTCGGCCGGTACACCGACGCGTGGTACCTGGGGTCGTTGCTGTCGTGGATGCTCACCGGCCAACCACCGGGCCCCCAGCACGGCGAGACCTGGCTGCCTCCTGGTATCCCCGACGACCCGGCTGGCCAGCAGGTCCGTGCCGTCTTGCAGGGCCTGTGCTGGCCAGACCTGCGCAACCGCACAGCCCTGCCCGAGGCGTTCGCGCGCCTGTCTGACGTCGCCGCAGGACGAACCAGCCAGGTGACCGCACGCACGGTGAGCATGCCCCAGACGTCCACGCCCATCACGCAGGCACCTGTGGCCGGCACCGGGAGCGTGACCGGTACAGCTGTGGTGGGCGTGCCACCCGCGCGCCAGTCACGTGCGCCTGTCGCGATCGTCGTCGGGGCGGTCGCGGTCCTGCTGGTCGTCTTGGGCGTGGTGGTGTGGACAGCGAACTTGTTCGGTTCGACGGGTGACCCTCGCACCGCGTCAGGCGCGTTCACGCCCACACCTGACCCCAGCGAGCCTGAGCCCCCGGCGTGCTGGATCAACCTGGACACCGGCGCCTGCCCGCCGTACGCCGCCGAGGACGCTGCGCTCGAAACCTTCTACTACGCCGAGTCTTCGGGTATGGACGTCCCCGCCTGCGACTCCCGGTACGAGTCGATCATGCCCTCCACCTATTACTACTTGTTGTGCGGGTGGCCCGAGGACCAGGCAGCGTGCCCACGCTCGCAGTACGAGTGCGGCAAAGTACGCCTGAGGTACTTCGACGACATGGCGACCATGCGTGCCTACTTCGTCCAACAGCACGGCTACCGCGAGTCGCCGGACATCGACATGCTCCCCTCGGGCACCCTGAGGGACGTCGCCGGAACCGTGTACACCCTCGACGACGGCCTTTCCTCGGTGGCCTACTGCTACGACGAGATCCCGTTCTGCCTGGACGTGCAGTCGCGCGACCGCGCCACGGCCGAGGCGATCGCCGCCCGTTTCCTCACCGCGGACCAAAGCGACGTCGACCAGCTCGCCGCGTACCTGCGGGCCAACCCTCCGTCGTAGGTGCCACGTCAGTACAGTGGTCGTCTGAGGGACGGAGGCCCGTCATGATCCCGGCGTTCTTCACCGACCAGCCCACATGGTTGGACAAGGTCGGGCAGATCTACGCGTCGTTGGAACGGGTCAAGATCAGCGAAGAACGCGCCGGGAACCTTGTGCGGCTGCGCCGGGCGAACCGGATCGCCTCGGTCCACTCGTCCACGGCGATCGAGGGGAACCAGCTGACGCTC
>WRET01000105.1 GCA_009779195.1 Micrococcales bacterium | reverse complement strand
GGCGTACGCTGCGCACCTGACGGAAAGCCTGTCCGCAGTGCGTCCACCTTTCGGCAAGGCGGTAGCGGGCTACGGTGGCACAGGTATGCGTTCTGTTGCATCTGACGCGATAATGCTCAGAAGCACAACGAACCAGTGCTGTGGGCCGCCGATGCCCTGGCCTGGGCGGCGCGCCGGGCTGTCGCGCTTGACGACACCCGCTGGTTGGCCTTGCTCGACCTGGTGCTGACGGTCCTGGACGCCCGCACTGGACATGTGCTGAAAACGCAGCAACCCCAGGCTGCCGCAACTACACCTGGGGTCCGACAGCCTGATGGCGAGGTACCTCGCGAGCCTGCTGCCGTTGCTGGTGCCACTTTACCATCAACCGTCGACGGCTGGGAAGCACATATGTTCGACCGTGGCACGACGGTCCTGGACAGTCTGGCCCGGCAGGCCACCGAGATCCGCCGTGCCCTCGGTGCGCGAGGCGTCGTGGCCGGGAACTCCCCTAGCGCGGTTGAACGTCGTGCCAGAAGACGCTCTGAGACCGGCTCCCCCGAACCTGGCTGATCAACTACCTCCGGCCAGTGCTGGCGTTCGCTGGCTGATGATGGTGTGGACGCGGTCGTGCTGACAGAAGGTTCGTCCCAGGCGGTGAAGACCGCCCGGGCAGTCGTCGAGCGGCTGCCTGTTGGCTCATGAGGGTGCGGTCCTCAGCGTGCCGGGTGTCTGGCTGGCCAGGGCGGTCCGCGTGGGATGATGCTGTTCTCCAGTGACCTGGGAGAGGCGATGGGACGCAAGAAACTGCCGATCGGTATCCAGACGTTCGCCACGATCCGTGGTGGCGACTACTACTACGTCGACAAGACCGGCCACGCCATGCAGGTCGCCGAGGGACGCACGTGCTTCCTGTCCCGGCCGCGTCGGTTTGGCAAGAGCCTGTTCCTGGACACCCTGGCGGAGATGTTCGCCGGGAACAGGGCCCTGTTCGAGGGTCTGGCCTGCTACGACGTGTGGGACTGGGACACTGTCTACCCCGTGGTGCGGCTTGGGTTCGCCGAGGGCGTCCTCACCGACCAGGCGGCGCTGGACGAGCGGATCGTCGTCCAGCTGGAGCGTAACGCCGAACGCCTGGGTCTGGGCCCTGTGCCGGACTACCGGATCCCCGACCGGTTCATCTGGCTGATCCAGGAGGCTGAGAAGGTCCACGGCCAGCAGGTCGTCGTCCTGGTCGACGAGTACGACAAGCCGATCCTGGACAACCTGGGCAACCCGGACCGGGCCGCACAGATGCGTGACGGGTTGCGTGACGTGTACTCGGTGCTCAAAGGGCAGGAGGCGCACCTGAGGTTCGTCATGCTCACCGGGGTGTCGAAGTTCTCCAAGGTGAGCATCTTCTCGGGGTTGAACAACCTCGAAGACATCACGATGAGCCCGCGGTACTCAGCGGTCTGCGGGTACACCGAGGACGACCTCGACACGGTGTTCGCCCCCGAGCTGGAAGGGCTGGACCGCGACAAGGTGCGTGAGTGGTACAACGGGTACAACTGGCGTGGCCAGGCTGTGTACAACCCGTTCGACCTGCTGCTGCTGTTCCGCGAGAAGGAGTTCGGCTACTACTGGTTCGAGTCCGCGACTCCCACCTTCCTGGTGGAGATGCTCACCCAGCGGCGGTCGTACCTGCCGCGGCTGGCCGACCTGGAAGCGTCGCAGACCCAGCTGTCGACCTTCGACGTGGGCAACCTGTCGACGGTGGCCCTGCTGTTCCAGACCGGGTACCTGACGATCGACCTTGCGCGGTCGGACCCTCCGGACGTGTACCGGTTGAGGTACCCCAACGCCGAGGTCCGCACGAGCCTGGCCGGTGCGCTGCTGGACCACCTGCGTCCGATGGACGAGTCGGCGGCGGGGACAGGCCCGACCGCGCTGCGCAGGCTGCTGGCCGACGCGGATTTCGTCCGTTTGCGCCAGTACGTGTCGGCGATGTTCTCCGGTATTCCCACGAACTGGCACATGACGAACGACATCGAGCGGTTCGAGGGGTACTACGCGTCGGTGTTCTACGCGTACTTCGCTGCTGCGGGGCTGACGGTGATCACCGAGGACGCGTCGTCGACCGGCCGGGTCGACATGACGGTGCTCACCGCCACGCGGATCTTCGTGTTCGAGTTCAAGGTCGTCCCTCCCGCGCCCGTCGGCTCGGCCATCGCCCAGATCGAGGAAAAGCGGTACGCCGACAAGTACCTCGCCGAGGGGCTGCCGGTCTACCAGGTCGGTGTGGAGTTCTCTGTCGAGACCCGCAACATCGTCACCTTCGACGTCAAACAGGTCGCATAGGGAACCCGGTGGCCAAGAACCATAGAGCATCAGTTTTCGCGTTCGTTCAAGACTGGTCACAGAAGGAGCCCACATGGCGAAGAATCCCGGGTTCGACGAGGTCGTCGCTGTCTTCAACGAGCTTGGTTGGGCTGGCGCCGACCTGTCGGACGCCCCGACGCTTCCGTTGGGTACACCGCAGCAGCGGAAGACCGTCCTGGGCGGACTGAAATCTGTGAAGTGGACCGCAGAAGGGGTTGTTGTTGGCGACTCATCCAGACGGCACGACGCGGGCGAGATCGATGGTGGTGGTCGAGTACTGGGTGGGCGAGAGGCTGTGATGCTGACTTTGTTCGCGGTGCGGATGGGTGTGGGGGATGCCCGTCGGGTTGCGACGATGCTGCGGTTCGTTGGCGGGGAGCAGGCTCATGATGCGCTGACCGCGCTGCTGGCTGAACGAGGGCCGGAGTTCGCGCAGAGCTTTGTGGCACAGGTCGTGACCGGGTGGTGGTCGGAGGGCAACCGCGGCTCGTGGTTTCCGGCACAGGTTGTGCAGCTGGTCGCTCGTCACCAGCTCGATGTGCCCGAGCTGACGGGTTATCTGCAGGACTGGTCGTACATGGCCCTGCCGCATCTCATCGCTGACCAGACACTGCTGTCCGCTGCCCGCAGATCCAGGTCGGCAGCCGCCCTCGGCGAGGGGCAGGTGCCCGAGGCGGTGGTCCGGGACCGGTTCGCCGAGCACGTCAGGGCAGGTATTGCCGCGGGTGTTCCGGCGAGCGGGATGTTCGGGCAGGTCGTGAGTGCTGGTATCGCCAAGGGCTGGCTGCACCGCGATGAAGCGGTCGAGCTGGTCTTCGCGGCGCTGGACCGCGCCACAGGTCCGGCTGACCGGCGGGTGTGGCTGCGGGTGTGGTTGGACGGTCTGACGGTCACGCCCGACGAAGTCGTCGCACGAGCCGAAGCCCTGCTTCCGCTTCTTGGAGTGGACCATCAGGCCCTCGCCCGGTTGGCGCCCGTGCTCGTCGCTGGTGTAGACGAGTCGCTCCTGCCTGACGTTGTCGCCGTCGGGCTGGCCGCCACGACGAAGAAGGCGGTGCTGAGCGTGCTGACGACGCTCACTGCCCGGGCCCGCCCGTCGGACGGGACCGTGGCGGCGATCGGTCCGCAGGTCACAGTGCTGGACACGACGAAAGCCCCAGAGTTGGCCCGGGCCCAGCGGGTCCTGGTCGATGCTTGGGGTCTGGGGAGGCCCGAGGTGCCCAAACCCATGACTGGGCAGAACCTGTGGAAGCCAACCCCGCCGGTGTGGACCGTCCCGCGGTTCGACCACGGCCCAGAGACTGCGGAGGCGTTGACCCAGGCCACTGTCGATGTGGTTGGTCGGGGCAATGTCGTGGACGTGACGGTCGAACGGTTCCTCACGTTGGCCAACGCGGTCGCCCGGCGTGCCCCTGACGTGGCTAGGGCCGTGCTGCGGGGTATGCCTGAGCCCACTCCGGCCGGAAGGTGGGCACGCGGCGAGCCGCAGCAGACACACTCCTACGACAATCCGACGACCGACCGTGAGCGTCAGGTGTTCGCCGCGCTGGGTGAGTATCCGTGCCTTCTGTCGGAACCGTCGACCGTGGACTTCGCGATCACCCCGGCCGATCTCGTGGCGCGGTTACGTGTCTATTCCGCTGCTGGTGCGTCCGCTGCCGAGGCGGATCTGTGCTTGGCGCTGACCAGGGTGGACTCTTCCATGGTCGACGACGCAGTGCTGGCTGCTCTCGACGGGCTCCCTGTGCCAGTGGTGCCTTTTCCTGTGGTGTCCTACTGCACGGGAGACAGTCACCCGTCGGAGCCGCTCACCGCTGGGCCTGTTGCCGCCCGATACCTTGCTGACCCCGTTGTCGAACCCCGGATCGTCACCGATCCGACATTCGGTGCGATGGCTGCTCCGCTCGTCGTGCCTGGTCCGCTGGACGACCTGCCGCCGCGTCTGGTCGCGAACAACCACCGGCATGTGTCAGGTTTCCCAGCGCCGGTCTCTTCGGTGTTCCCCGGGTGGACTGCAGATGTGGGTGTGCTTGAGGTCAGGGCCCATACCGAGGCCCGCCTGCCGCAGTACCAGCCGAGCTCGGCCCTGGGCCTGGTGCTGCGCCAGGTCGTGCGCCGTGCCACCCCGCTGCCTCCCGGAGCAGCGGTGAACCTGCTGGCCATCGGCCGTTCGCTGCCCCCGGGCGCTGAGGAGCACACGGCCGCTGCTGTCACGGAGGCCTGGTTACGAGGGCTGCTGCGCCCCGGGGTTCCCGATGTGCGTCTGCTTGACTGGGCCGAGCGTCCCCAGGCGCTGGCTGCCACCGCCTCCACCTTGGCCGACCTGGCTGGCCAGGGGATGCTCGCGGTGGTCTGGCCAGTCCTGGACGACCTGTTGGTGGTCGCCAACGCCCCACGCATGCTCGCCGGGACCCTGGAGGTGGTTCAGGTGCTCGGCGACCTGCTCGGCGAGGTCCGTCACGCGGTGGCGCGCGGCCTGGCAGACCCCTCAGTGCTGGACCTTCCAGGTCTGCGTGCGGTGGCATCCCGCCCAGGTTCGTCCCAGGCGGTGAAGACTGCCCGTGCCTTCGTCGCCCAGCTGCCCGACTAGGCCGTGCGTGTCGTCGAATGGGCTTCCCCCTCTGGTACAGTCAGTGACGAAGACCCCGGAACGATCCCTAGCCCTCGGCTAAATCGCCGGGGTTACGTCTTGTTGGGCACAGTGTCGCACGGCCCCCCACACCCATGGGTCAACTGACACAGTCATCGTGTCTCAACCGTCGCCGCGTGCATCGCGACGCGGCTGCCGGCCACAGGGTTGGACGGGCCGGGCCGGACCGCTGGTGCCGCCCTGGACCTGCGAGCGCCGGTTCCGGCGTTGGCGGCCCGGTTCGCCGACCATGTGCGGGTCGCGGTGGCGCTGGGCGGCGAGTATGTGGACCCGGGCGTTGTTGCAGATGGCAGTGGTGAACACCCCTCCTGGTCCAGCTAACCTGGTCTGGTAGACTCGATAGATGACCGTGGTGATGAACGTCCAGGACGCCAAAGTGAATCTGTCACGACTGCTGGCCTCGGCCGAACGCGGTGACGAGGTGGTGATCGCGCGCAGAGGTGTTCCTGTGGCCCGGCTGGTACCGGTGGCCTCCGCGCGTCGTTTCGACCTGTTCCCGACCGAGCTGAGCGATGATGCCGCCAGCGCGTCGCTGGCCCCGCTGGACGACGCTGAGCTCCAGCTGTGGGGTGTGGTGTGAAGCTGCTGGTCGACACACATGTCGTGCTGTGGGCGCAGCGACACTCCGCCCGGCTGAGCCCTGCAGTCAGGACCGTCCTGGCAGACGTGTCCAACGAGGTCCTTGTGTCTGCCGTTGTGCCGTGGGAGCTGAGCATCAAGGAACGCAGCGGCAAGCTCCCCGAAGCCGCACCGTTGGTGGCGGCGTGGCCCGCCGTGGTCCAGGCGCTGGGTGCCACACGGCT
>WRET01000104.1 GCA_009779195.1 Micrococcales bacterium | reverse complement strand
TGCACCCAACCAGCATCAAGATGCGACCTGGACCACACCACCGAGTGGCGCCACGGCGGGACCACCACCACCTCGAACCTGGCACCACTGTGCCGCGCGTCGCACACCCTCAAGACCGACGGGCACCTGCACCTGACCACCACCGCACCCGGCGTCTACCAGTGGACCACCGCGCTGGGCGCCTGCTACCAGGTCGACACCACCACCGGGATCCCCCGGCGCAGACCAGTACCGACGATCCACGACGACGATCCACCACCCTATTGACCAGGTAAGATGCAGGAATCTCCCCCATCGTCCTCTTAGGCTCTCTGGACGATAGCCGCACCCGATCGTGGACGATAGCCGCTTTCAGGCCCAGCACTGAGTCAGCCGGTGAGGGGGACGCTACCTGGCGCTGCTGGAAGAGGTCTTCCTCGTCAAACGGATCCCCGCCTGGACACGCCGCCTGGGCCAGCGGGAGACCGGCCAGCCGAAGCTGGCATTCGTCGACTCCGGCGTCGCGGCCGCGCTGCTCGGGCAGAACCCCGCACGGCTGCGAAAACCCGGCGCCCCGCTCGGCGGACTCCTCGAAGGGTTCGTGGCGATGGAGATCGCACGGCAGCTCACCTGGTCGCAGGCCGATGCCACCATGTCGCACTACCGCACCAAAGACGGCGTGGAGGTCGACATCGTCCTGGAGAACCGGTCCGGCGAGGTGATCGGCATCGAGGTCAAAGCCTCGTCAACCCCGACGCCTGACGACTTCCGCGGCCTGCGCCACCTGGCCGACCGTGTCGGCGACGACTTCCTCGCTGGCTATGTCCTGCACACCCGGTACCCGCACCTTGCCAGCCGGACCGACGATGCACGCGGTCCCGCTCGCCGCCCTCGCGCAAACCCGCACCTGTCGACAACGGGACCCCTGCAGCTGGTCGTGACGAAGCGGTGAGTGGCACCGCCAAGGAGCTCGACGGCGAAGAAGAAGTGTGACACCAGCGGCCAAGACGCACGGGTTGGTCAAAGCCCTTGGTTCCCACCGGCCTGTTGCTCGCCGCCGCGTTCCTCGCCACGACCGCGGCCGTGTTCTCCCGCCGCGAGCTCTGACACCTGGTCGCCGCCTGTAGCACTGGGTGGGCGCCGGGGCGCAGCAAATGTGTCGACACCTTGGCGAGTGACATGTGAAGGTGAGCCGATGTCGCCACCTGAGCACATAAAGAGTTCCACAACGAGCCCCTACTCGGACCTCCGCGCCCGCGAGGCGTTGCAGCGACGCACGCTGCGTGTCGTCGTGGCCAGCCAGGTTCTTGGGGGCGCTGGTCTGGCCGCTGGGGCCACAGTCGCTGCTCTGCTGGCTGGGCAGATGCTCGGCCGACAAGACCTCACCGGTCTGCCGGTCGCCTTGACCGCCTCGGGCGCAGCCCTGGCTGCCTTCCTCGTCGGTCGGCTCGCCCAGCGTCACGGACGACGTCTCGGGCTCGCCATGGGGTTTGGTGTCGGTGGGCTCGGTTCCTTGGGGGTCGTGGTCGCAGCCTGGGCAGGCAGCGTGTGGCTGTTGTTCGTCGCGCTGGTCGTCTACGGCGCAGGGAGCGCGACCAACCTGCAGACCCGTTACGCCGCCACCGACCTCGCGCTGCCCACCCGGCGCGGGACCGCGGTGTCAGTTGCGCTGGTCTCCACCACCCTGGGTGCGATCGCTGGTCCGAACCTCGTCGGTCCCCTCGGGTCGCTGGCGACCACCCTGGGGTTGCCGGCCCTGTCTGGACCGTTCCTGCTCTCCGGCACCGCGTACCTCAGCGCCGGTGCCATCTTGTTCGTCCTGCTTCGCCCCGACCCGCTCCTGGTCGCTCAAGAACTCGAGCACCACCACACCAGCACCAGCACGACACCCACCAGCACCGCGGCCCCCCGTCCCGGGAGAGACGCAGTCGCTGGCGCGACTGTCATGGTCCTCACCCAGGTCGCCATGGTCGCGATCATGACGATGACGCCTGTGCACATGCACGCCCACCACCACGGCCTAGGTGCTGTCGGCCTGGTCATCAGCATCCACATCGGCTCGATGTACCTGCCGTCGCTCGTCACTGGTCGGCTCGTGGACCGTGTCGGTCGTCTGCCGATGTCCATCGCGGCCGCAGCGACCCTGCTGCTCGCCGGGTTCACCGCAGCGTTCGCCCCCACAGGCTCCATGCCTCTGCTGGTCCTCGCTCTCGCCCTGCTCGGCCTCGGCTGGAACTTCGGGCTCATCGCTGGCACCGCCCTCGTCGTGGACGCCACCGTCCCAGCCAACCGCGCACGCACCCAGGGCACCATCGACGTCCTCGTCGCTCTGGGCGGCGCCGGAGGCGGCGTGATGTCTGGCATGGTCATGGCCGCGACCAGCTACACCACTCTGTCCCTGGCCGGCGGAGCGCTCTCCTTGCTGCTGGTCCCTGTCCTGTTCTGGACCCGACGCAGCCGCACCACCTCTCCGCAGAACCTCTGAGCCACTACCTCTCGTGGCGTCTTGCCTACCGCTGCCAGAGCGGAACGTAGAACCGCCGCGCGATGTCGAGTGGGACTGATGCTGCTCATCGACACGTGCGTGTTCTCCGAGCTACGCAAGGTGCCGCTCGGCACCGCCGACCCATCCGTGGTCCGCTGGGCACGCGGGCTCGACGACACGTCGGGCTACATGTCGGCAGTGACCGTGAAAAAGCTGGAATGCCTCGTGGCCAGATGGGCACAGGAACCTTGGCTTTCTGGGCACGGTCGAGCACCGGTCAGAACGCTTCACCCCAGAGCAGCCAGCGCCATGCTGGGACCAGCTCGACCGAGCCGGAGGGCAGAGTGATCGTGCCGCTGTCCTGGAGGGTCACGATGGTGGCCTGCGCGACCTTCAGCTCGGACATCGCCTGGTCCAGCGCAGCCAGCTCGCGTTCTCTGGTGCTGGTGCTGGCGAGGTCAGCGGTGACCTGGACCAGGAGCGGGCCGTCGGCGAGGTCGGAGACGACGAAGTCGACCTCTTTGCGGTCGGCTGTGAGGTAGTAGCAGATGGCACGGTCGCGCTGGAGCGGGTGGCGTCGGCGCAGCTCGAGGTAGACCGCCTGCTCCAGGCGCTGACCGAGATTGGTCTGACCTGCCGGGGACAGGGCGTAGGCGAGGCCAGGGTCAACGGCATAGACCTTGCGCGGGTTGACCCGTGCACGCTGTGTCGACGCGGTGTGGAGGGGGACGAACGAGACGAGGAACGCGTCCTGGAGGTAGTCGCAGAGGTCGCCGACCCGTTCACGGCCGATCTTGATCCCCCGCGCCTCGAGCTTGCTGGTCAGACGGTTGACGCTCTGGAGCTGGGCGTTGTCGCCGACCAGCATCTCGGCCAGCTCTGTGACCCCACGGAGGCTGAGCAGGGCGTAGCGCTCGACGACATCGCGCACGACGACCAGCCGGACGTAGTCCTGGAGGATCCCGATCCGGTCGGTCGGCACCTGGCCGAGAGTCGCGGGGAACCCTCCTTCGACGAGGTAGCGATCGAGGAGGCTGGCGGCCAGGGAACGACCGGCCGCGCCCTGCAGGGACCGGTCGTCGTGACCGAGCGCCCGGACGAACTCGGCGAAGCTGTAGGGAGTCAGCTCGTAGGCACGTGACCTGCCGCGGAACTCGGTGGCGATCTCGCGGGAGAGCAGCTTGGCTGACGAGCCGCTGACATAGAGCCTGACCCGCTCGGTGTCCATCAGAGTCCGCAGGTAGGAGGCCCATCCGGGGACAGCCTGCGGCTCGTCGAAGAAGAAGTAGGTCTGTTCGTGCCGAGCCTGGGGGCTGAGACGGAAGAAGGTCTCGGTCAGGTCGTTGAGCGCCAGGAGGGGACTCGGGACGTCCCGGACGAGCTCGCCGACGCGAGCGTCTTCGAAGTTGAGGTAGAGCATGCGGTCGTCCGCCACATGCTCCTCGTCACGAAGACGCCGCATCTCCTGGTACAGCCGCCAGGTCTTGCCAGACCGGCGCATCCCGGTCACGACCGTGGCGAAGTCTCCCTTCACCGTCAGCGCCAGATCCCTGGGCACCCCCGCAGGCAGGTCCCGGACCTGGCTGTCCCGGACCAGCTCCGACCACGCCACCATCACATCTCCCAAAGTTGTCGCCCTACACGATAACTCTAGCCAGATAGTTGACATCTCACAAGGCAACTCATGATTCCGTCCGGCCCCGGGGCGGGCGGGCGCCGGTCGGCGCCTCAGCCGTTGTCGACGAGTGATCGCGATCGGGCAACGAGGGGTCGGCTCCGTCGCGTCCCACCTCCAGATCGTGGTGGGATGCATGACTATGGTGGGAGCTGGTGGCGTGTCCAGGTCGACGCGAAGAGGCGTCCGACGCTGCCAGCGGCCGTGATCGAGGCCGCTGGCCTGCCTGGCTCGCGCGAGCTGGTAGTCCGCGCGGACGGCCCTGGTCGCACCGTCCTGGAAGACCCGGCCGTGCTGCTTGCCGAGTTCCAGTCCGCGGTCGCGCGCGGCAAGAAGCAGGACAATGGGGACGGTTCCTATGTCCTCGCAGATCACACCCACTGGCCAGCGTCCCGGAAGGTCAGTGCTCCCAGTGCCGGTGACGGGACATCTAGCATCGCGGTGAGCGAGGACGGTGTCCCACCTTCGTGCTATGGTGGGATACATGACCGTGGTGGGAGTCAGTGGTGGGTACCGTGTCCGGGTCGACGCGAAGAGGCGTCCGACGCTGCCAGCGGCCGTGATCGAGGCCGCTGGTCTGGTCGGCTCACGCGAGCTGGTGGTCCACGCGGACGGCCCTGGTCGCATCGTCATGGAAGACCCGGCCGTGCTGCTTGCCGAGTTCCAGTCCGCGGTCGCACGCGGCAAGGCCGCTGCTGGGTTCCACGGATCTCTCGCCGAAGACCTCGCCGATGACCGAGCCGCTGACCCGAGCACGACCCACTGATGGGCGCCCTGCCGTCGACGAGACTCGTCGTGGACGCGTCGTTCCTCATCGCACTGGCAGACCAGGACCCCGACGCAGCCCGGTTCGTCTCCGTGGTGAGCCGCACCGTCGCCACATCGGTGAACATGGGAGAAGTGCTCTACAAGCTCGACCAGCGCGCCGCGATGACCGCCGCATCGACCGAGCACCTGTTCACCCGCGTGCTGGGACTCCAGGTCGACGCCGTCGACCTGGCCGTGACGCGCCACTACCCCGAGCTCAAGCGCATCGACGCCCGCAGTCGCGACACGCAGACATCCACCACCCCAAGCTCGCTGTCGCTGGCTGACATGACCTGCCTAGCATTCGCCCAGGAGGCAGGGCTCGGCGTCCTCACAGGCGACCGCCACTGGACGACACTCTCAGCGCACGGACTGAGCGTCCCAGTCTTCGACTTCCACGACGCCACCCTCACCATCTGACCCAGCACGGAACACCAGCCCAACACCCGCCAGTCGATCCCGCCCAGCCGGACCCTCGAAGCACCCCGGACAACCTGCTGGCACACCTCGTCCACCTCTGCCATGGTCGACGCCGTCGCTACCACGCAGTTCCCGTGCTCCACCACGCCACGCTCATCCCGACATAACAGAGCCACCGGGCTGGCCAAGGCCGCCATGGGGGCGCAGGTTGGGGCCGAAACTGAGCGTCTCATGGTCGTGTGCAAACACGTCCCTCAGGTCTCCCAGAGGCTGGCCACGGGCATGGCTTTGAGCCGTGGACCGAACGACAGGGTCTCACGCCCGAGGTAGAACACGATGCCGACGAGAAGGTCGTCGCCCAGGCGGTCGGCGAGGTGGCGAAGGCCGCGGAAGTCGTGTTCCCTGACGCTCATCGCCGCCTTGACCTCGATGCCGACCACCTGACCAGTCGGGTCTTGAAGGACGATGTCGACTTCGGTGCCATCGCGCGTGCGGTAGTGGAACAGCTCGACCTCGTGCTCGCTCCAGGTCAGCTGCCGCGCGATCTCCATCGCGACGAACCCCTCCAACAGCCCGCCCAGCGCGCTGGCCGGTGCAGCCAGGCTCGCAGCGCTGGCCCCGAGCTGGCGTGCGGCAATACCCGAGTCGACGAAGGCGACCTTCGGCGTGCCGACCGCCCGCGTCGTCGTGCTGCGCGACCACGCCGGAATCCGTTTAATGAGGAAGACCTCTTCCAGTGCAGCCAGGTAGCGGCTGACCGTCGGCGCGGACACAGCCATGCGCTGTGCCAGGTTGTTCGGGACGAGGAGCTCGCCGCTGCGCCCTGCCACCAGACGCACCAAGGCGCGCAACTCGTCAGGACGCTCAACGGCAAGAACCTGGATGGCGTCACGGTTCACCAGGTCAGCCAGGTACTGGTCAAGGTACCGACGAGCACGGGCGTCACTGCGGTCGAGCATCTCCGGGAAACCCCCACGCACCAGGCGCCCCAGGTACCCCTCGCGGGTCTCGTCGCTGTCGTGCCGTGCCTGGGGCCCCTGTGTGAACACCATGTCAACGAACCCGTCCGGTGTCTGGTCGATCTCGCCCTGCGACAACGGCCACAGCTCGACGGTCTCCATCCGGCCCGGCAGGGCGTCGGCCACACCGCGCATGTTCAGCACCCGCGACGACCCGGTC
>WRET01000103.1 GCA_009779195.1 Micrococcales bacterium | reverse complement strand
CTGTCGTCGAGACATGGGACGACTTCCAGCCGGTGTGTGAGCAGACGAGAAGAAGACAGGCCGGGGCCCCAGCGCTGCAGGGGGGTGGCGCGGGGCCCCGGGGTCGTGAGGGCAGGCTCACGACACTGCGGGAAGCCACAATCCCTGGAGGGGTTCGATCGGGCAGTCTTCCCGCACACGCCATACTAGCTCGGGTCAGACCGTGGTGGGTGCCACTTCAGGACACAACTTTGTCACTTTCGCCCGATCGTGGTGCGCACGGAGGACTTTCGGACCAGATCTACCCCGTCCAGACCGCTCCGACCGGCTGGCCAGGCGCCTTGACCTCTGGTCCGCCCGGGGGAGGTTCACCCCGGTGCACCAGGACTTGGGGCCAAAACAGGGAGGTGATCTGGCATGATTCGACTCGTTCGCTGATCGTGAGGAGCCGGTATGAGCCGCGAGCACCTGCGTGGTGCCGAGTCTGGTGGGACGGGTCGGCACTCGGCCGAGCCCGGGCAGCCGGTACGGCCCGACGTCCCCACCACTGTCATGCCACCGGTGGAGGCACAGATCTCCACAAGCCGACCAGCGCACGACCCACCCACCATGCCTCCGATGGCCGCTCCTGGGCCCTACCCGGTGCCGCCGGCCAGCCCTGCGAGGAAGCCTCCGAGCACGAGCAAGCAGATCCTGCTCGTGACGGTCCCTGCGGTGGTCGCGTTGGCTGTGGGGGTCTGGCTGGGTGCGGCGCTCGGGCCGTCGGTCTTCGGCGGGTCCACCCCTGAGACGCAAGTCGCGCCCCCGACGACGGCGGCGGTGGACACCACCACACCAACGCCCGAACCCACAGAGACTGAGCCCCCGGACGACGAGCTCGTGGTGGAGGTGCGAAACCCGCTGGGCGAGCCGGTCACCTCGACGTCCGGTTGTACGCAGGGGGGGTACGTGTGGTCGTCGGCGACCATCGAGCGGACCCGCTACGACTCGGCCCTGGTGTGCTCCTTCGTCTCCGACCGGCCGTCGGTGGATTACATGGTCCCCGCTGGGGCCACCACCTTCACAGCCACCGTCGGTCTCGACGACAGCTCCGCGGAGACGAAGTCTTCTTTCGTCTTCAACGTGATCGACGCGGCGTCGGGCAAGTTGCTGTGGCACAAGAACGTCAGCTACGGCGACTCGGCCGAGGTGGAGGCTGACGTCGAAGGTACTCTGAGGGTCCGCCTGGAGATCTACCGGACCCGCGGCACGGGCGCCGACGAAGCAGTAGCGGTGTGGGGGAACCCGAAGATGTTCTGAGCATCGATCTCGTCGGCGTCACCTTGCCCTTGGCAACGCTGCGCCACGGGATCGTGCTTGGGCACGAGCGTCAGCCGAAGATGCCCGGGAGGGTGGACTCGTGGGCGTCGCGTGCCACAGACAGCGGGAGGGTGAACAAGCCCTGGACCTCCAGCGCAGGTTCGTGGACGTGGTCGGCGGGGACGTCGGCCGCGGCCTCGCCAGCGCCGCGCTCGCAGGTCTCGGTCGTCTCTCCCAGGCGCACCAGCGGCACGCTCCGGGAGGTGCACAGGTCGACGAGCAGCTGTTCGTCGTGCTTGGCGACCGCGACCAGGGCGCGGGCCGAGGACTCAGAGAACAGCGCCTCGAACGGTGTCACGCCGTCGCGGGCGCACAGGGCCGTCAGGTCGACTGACGCACCTGCGCCGTGGCGCAGGCACGCCTCGGCCAGAGCCACAGCCAGCCCGCCGTCGGACAGGTCGTGGGCGGCGTCGACGAGGTGGTCGCGGGCGGCGGTGACCAGCACCTGGGCCAGGGCGCTCTCGGCGTCCAGGTCCACAGCAGGCGGACGGCCACCGAGGTGGTCGTGGGCCACCTGCGCCCACGCCGAGCCGTCGAGCTCGGCACGTGTGGTGCCCAGCAGGTACACCGCCCGGCCCGGACGTGTCCAGCCTGACCCGACGGTGTCAGCCACGTCGTCGAGCACCCCGAGCACGCCCACGAGCGGCGTCGGAGGGATCGCGGTGTCACCGGTGGTGTTGTACAGCGAGACGTTCCCACCGGTCACCGGGACTTCCAGCGCGACGCACGCTGCGGCCAGGCCACCGATCACCTGCACCAGCTGCCACATGGAGTCGGGGTGCTCAGGGCTGCCGACGTTGAGGCAGTCGGTCACGGCCATAGGGCGGGCACCAGCGCACGCGACGTTGCGGTACGCCTCGGCCAGGGCTAGCTGGGCGCCGACGTACGGGTCGAGCTGGCAGTAGCGGACGTTGACGTCGGTGGCCAGCGCCACACCCAGACCAGTGGTCTCATCGACCCTGACCACCCCGGCGTCGTCGGGCTGCGCGCTGGCGGTGTTGCCCTGGACGAAACGGTCGTACTGGTCGGTGATCCAGGCTTTGGAGCACAGGTTCGGGCTGGCCAGCAGAGCCAGCAGGGCCTCGCACATCTGCGGACCAGTGGTCGGCCGGGCCAGGGAAGCAGCCGTGTCGTCCTGCAGCGCGGACAACCACTGCGGGCGGGCGTGGGGACGGTCGTACACCGGCCCGTCGTGTGCCACGGACCTGGGGTCCACGTCGACGATCCGCTCGCCGTAGTGGTCGATGGTCAACCGTCCGTCACCGGTGACCTCGCCGATCACCGTGGCTTCCACGTCCCACCGGTCGGCGATCTGCTCGAACACGGCGAGCTTGTCCGGGGTGACGACCGCCATCATCCGTTCCTGGGACTCGCTCATCATGATCTCGCCAGCAGTCAGCGTCGGGTCGCGCAGCAAGACCCTCTCCAGGTCCACATGCATCCCCGACCCTCCGTTGGACGCCAGCTCGGACGTCGCGCAGCTGATCCCCGCAGCCCCCAGGTCCTGCAGCGCCGCCAACGCCCCCGCGGCGAACAGCTCCAGGCAGCACTCGATGAGCACCTTCTCCATGAACGGGTCGCCGACCTGGACGCTGGGACGTTTGGACGGCCGTTCGTCGTCGAAGGTCTCGGAGGCCAGGATCGAGGCCCCGCCGATCCCGTCGCCACCGGTGCGCGCCCCGAACAGCACCACGAGGTTGCCCACCCCCTCAGCATTGGCCAGGTGGATGTCGTCGTGACGCAGCACCCCCAGGCACAGCGCGTTGACCAGCGGGTTCCCCTGGTACTTGGCGTCGAACACCGTCTGCCCGCCGATATTGGCCAGCCCCAGGCAGTTGCCGTACCCGCCGATCCCCGAAACGACCCCGTGCACGACCCGCGCCGTGTCCGGGTGGTCCACCGCCCCGAACGCCAGCTGGTCCATGACCGCCACCGGCCGCGCCCCCATCGACATGATGTCGCGCACGATCCCGCCCACCCCCGTCGCCGCCCCCTGGTACGGCTCGACATAAGACGGGTGGTTGTGCGACTCGACCTTGAACGTCACCGCCCACCCGTCGCCGATATCGACCACCCCCGCGTTCTGCCCCATCCCCACCAGCAGGTGCGAGCGCATCGCCTCGGTCATCGTCTCGCCGAACACCGCCAGGTGCTTCTTCGACGACTTGTACGAGCAGTGCTCCGACCACATCACCGAGTACATCGCCAGCTCGGCAGCAGTAGGCCGCCTCCCCAACAGCTGGCGGATCCGGGCGTACTCGTCAGGTTTGAGCCCCAGCTCGGCATACGGCTGGACCTCGTCCGGCGTCGCCGCAGCGTGCGCCACGGTGTCAGAGCGGTGCTGGGCGGTCATCGGCGTGGTGCTCATGAGCCTGGACGTCCCTCGGGTCTGCGGTCGGCGAGCCCGTGCGGTGCACGCCGTGGCCAGGCTACCGGTCCGGCTTCGCACCTGTGGACCGGCCCGTTGGTCCCCGCCACGCCAGATGCGACGTCCCGACGTCGCATCTGGTGTCTCAGGTCGCATCTCGCGGTCTCTGATCCTGCTTCCGGCGCGGGACACCGTGGCCGGGTCTTGTCGTCGGGTCTTGGCCAACCTGACTCTAGTGACTGCCGTTGACGCCCGAATCCAGCCTCTTGACCAGGGCGTCTGCAACTTCCGGCCTAGAGGTCCTGCAACTTCCGGCTTAGAGGTCCTGCAACTTCCGGCCTAGCAGGGCTGCAGTCTTCGGCATAGGGGATTATCATGCGCGTGTGGACACGTACGAGGTGCTTGGGCAGCGGTACCGCCCGCGAGTGGTCGACGCTGTGGTGGCGACTGCTCTAAAGACTGCTGGGGCGGTGCTCGTCGAGGGAGCACGGGCCTGCGGCAAGACGATGACAGCGGTGAACGCTGCTGCGTCGTGCGTGTTCCTCGATGACCCTGACGTGGAACAGCTGCTCGACATCTCGCCGAAGGCTGTGCTCGACGGGGACGCTCCACGTCTGCTTGATGAGTGGCAACTGGCACCACAGCTGTGGAACCTCGTCCGCCGCCAGGTAGACGCTTCTACCGACAAGGGACGGTTCTTGCTCACCGGGTCGGCGGTGCCCGCCGACGACGAGACGCGGCACACCGGTGCCGGCAGGGTGCTGCGGGTCCGGCAGCGGACGATGAGCTGGTGGGAGAAGAACAGTTCGCCTGCCGACGGGGTGAGTCTGGCCCGCCTGTTCGACGGGCACCAGCCTGCCACCAGCACGACGACCGCCGAGCTGGACGACGTGGTCTTCATGCTGCTGCGGCCGGGCTTCCCCGCGATGACCGACCTACCAGCCGCGCAGGCTGCGACGCTGCTGCGCGCCTACGCCGAAGAGGTCACCCACACCGACGTGCGCCGCCTCGCCGACGTCCGGCACGAACCTGTTGTCCTGTGGCAGCTTCTCGCTGCGCTCGCCCGCGCCGCCGCCACCGATGTCTCGGTCCAGACGCTGGTGGCTGACGTGCGTGCTGTGGCCCCCACCATCACGGCGGAGACCATCAGCGTCTACCTGGACCTGCTGCGCCGGTTGTTCGTCGTCGAGGCGCAACGCCCGTGGGCGACCCGGTTGCGCTCGCGGGCCCGGTTGCGCACCTCGCCCAAGCTCCACCTGGTCGACCCGGCGTTCGCTGCTGCGCTCCTGGGTGCTGATGCCGCTCGTCTGCGCACCGACCTGAACACCCTGGGCCTGCTGTTCGAGAGCGCCGTTGTGCACGACCTGGCCGTCCTGGCGGCACCACTGGGAGGGCAGGTGCTGCACTACCGAGACTCCAACGGCCACGAGATCGACGCTGTCGTCGTCCTTCCTGACGGTCGCTGGGGCGCGGTCGAGGTCAAGCTCGGCGGGCGGCAGGTTGCCGCTGGCGCCCGCTCCCTGGCTGACGCCGTCGCACAGGTCGACACTGCTGCGGCAGGCGCCCCAGCGTTCCGCCTGGTCGTCACCGGCACCGGGCCGACCCTCACTGTCGACGACGGGACGATCACTTGCCCCTTGGCGCGTCTGGGTCCGTGACATCAACAGTCGGCAGTTGCTCGCACACGGTGGTTGCCAGTCCGCCACGATCTGCCGGACGCAAGACGGCGTCGGCCGACCCTGGCGCCATCGCGCTTCCACGACCCAGGTACCGCTGTTGATGCGCCCTGGTACGGCTCGATAATGGACGGGTGGTTGTGCGACTCGACCTTGAACGTCACCGCTAACCCGTCGTCGATGTCCACCACGGCCACTGGGTGCGACCTGTGAGGACATGTCCCCCATTGTCTTCTGCCTTCTGAGCAGGGCGGACATGAGCGCGGCCTGGCAAGGTTTGCCTGCGCCACACTACGACCGGCGCGCAGTACGATCCGTTCGTGAGCGACAGCATCGTGGTGGACTACCTCGCAGGTCTGGCGGCAGCGTGGGACGAGGTGGGCGACGAGGAATCTCCACGCGAGTTCGCCATGACGCACGGTGCGAGCGACGAAGATATCGCGCGACTGCGGGCAGCCTACCCGCTGTGCCCGGACGCTCTTGTCGAACTTTTGCGCAGGGTCGACGGAACGGTGCACATGTCATCGGGACTTGTCCTTGGTTCGGACGTGGAGGAGGGTGGATACCCCTACTATCTGCTGCCGGTCGCCAAGATCCTGGAGTATGCCTGCGACCCCGTGAGCGCCGAGACGATCCGTGACCACTACGGTGACGACCTGGATGAATATCTTCCTGTTGGGCGGGGCTCAAGTTGGGCCGACCTGGATGACGATCTGCCGGTGTGGTGGGTCGCAGGGAAGGGGAACCTGGACGACCGGATCGACCCGGACCTCCCCGAGAGCAAGTGGCTGCACTTTTCTGACTGTGTGAACAGCGGAGGCAGTTCACAGCTGTTCATCGACTTTGATCCCTTGGGCTCCGGTCGTGTTGGGCAGGTTGCCCGGTTCCTGCACGACCCCGACAGCTATGACGTGATTGCCGACAGCTTCGAGGACTACCTTCAGTGCTTGATTGATTCGGGATACCCGTTCGTGCACCCGTTGGGTTGGTGAGCGTAGAACGTCAGTTTTTGGCTCTCCGCGCAGATTTCTGGCAGGGAGTCAGGGCTGATCCTGACCTGGGGTGTCCAGGACGGTGGCGAGGAACTCCGGTCCCAGGACGGCCAACCCAGCGTCGGTTGCCAGTGCCAGAACACCATCGGAAACCGCGAGATCGTTGACTGGTGCGAGCGCGTGGATTGCGGGCGCCGCCGGTCTGCCGCTGGTGGGGTCCCACAGCCGGACTGTGCCGTCGTAGTTGCCGGTGGCCAGGATGGTACGTCCTTCGAGCTGGCCGAACACGGCTGAGAACACGCGGCTGGTGTGTGGTAACGGGTCGCCGACAGGTTCGTTGGTGTCCAGGTCCCACACCTGGACCGTGTCATCTTCGCTGCCGGTGGTCACGACGGCGCGTCCTTCGAGCTGG
>WRET01000102.1 GCA_009779195.1 Micrococcales bacterium | reverse complement strand
GTGGCCATGGCCAACGGGAAGTTCCACGGGGTGATGAGGTAGCACGGGCCCACAGGGTGGCGTGAGACGATGGCGTGGCCGGTGCCCATGGGGTTCGTGCCGTAGCGTCCGGCGATCCGCGCAGCCTCCTCGGAGAACCAGCGGACGAACTCGGCGCCGTAGGCGACCTCGCCGCGGGCCTCAGCCACGGGTTTGCCCATCTCCAGCGTCATGAGCAGGGCGAGGTCTTCGGTGCGGGCAACGACCATGTCGAATGCCCGGCGTAGGGTCTCGCCGCGCACACGCGGGGGTGTGGCGGCCCATGCCGGCCCGGCGGCCACAGCGGCGTCCAGGGCTGCCATGGCGTCGTCGGGCGTGCCGTCGGCGACGTCGGCGATGGGTCGGCCGGTGGCAGGGTCGTCGACGGCGAAAGTGCCGCCACCTGACGCGGGCCGGAAAGCCCCGTCGATGTACAGCTGTGTGGGTGTGGCAGCCAGAAGGGCCTCGATACGTCCGGCGGTGATGCTCACAGGGCACTTCCAGTCTCGGTCAGGGCGGCCAGGACAGTGTCGACACCATCAGCCAGCAAGGTGTCGTCGATGGTCAGCGGTGGCAAGAAACGCAACACGTTGCCGTACGTGCCGCAGGTCAAGGTGATCACACCCCGGCTGCGGGCCAGACCGGCGACCTGGTTGGCCAAGGGGGCGTCGGGGTCGCCAGTGCCCGGGTCGACCAGCTCCATGGCGACCATGGCACCACGTCCGCGCACGTCACCGATCCGCGGGTCGCTCTCGGTGGCGGCACGCAGACGGGTCATGAGCACCTCGCCGATCGCCTGGGCCCGTTCGACGAGCCCGTCAGCCTCGTACGTCTCGATGGCGGCAAGAGCGGCGGCGCAGGCCAGCGGGTTGCCGCCGTACGTCCCCCCGAGCCCGGAGACCCCGGCGGCGTCCATGATGTCCGCGCGGCCGGTCACCGCAGACAGCGGCAGGCCCCCGGCCATACCTTTGGCTGTGGTGACCACGTCGGGGACGATGCCGAACAGCTGCGAGGCGAACCAGGCACCGGTGCGGGCAAAACCGGTCTGGATCTCGTCGGCGACGAAGACCACGTCGTTGTCAGAGCACCAGCGCGCCACGGCAGGCAAGAAACCGTCGGCCGGGACGATGAACCCGCCTTCGCCCTGGATCGGCTCGATGACGACGCAGGCGGTGTTCGACGGTCCGACCATCCGGGTGATCTGCTCGATCGTCCGGGCGGCGGCCTGCTCACCGGACAACCCGTCACGCAGAGGGTAGGAGCCGGGCACGCGGTACACCTCGGGGCTGAACGGTCCGAAACCGTCTTTGTACGGGACGACTTTTCCGGTCATCGCCATCGTCAGGTTCGTGCGGCCGTGGTAGGCGTGGTCGAGGACGACCACCGCCGGACGTCTGGTGTACGCGCGCGCCACCTTGACGGCGTTCTCCACGGCTTCGGCACCAGAGCTGAACAGCGCAGATTTCTTCTCGAACTCTCCGGGGGTCAGCTCGTTGAGCTTTTCGCAGACTGCTACATATCCTTCGTAGGGGGTGACCATGAAACAGGTGTGCGTGAAGTGCTCGAGCTGGTCGCGCACCGCCGCCACGACCCGCGGGGCGGCAGCGCCGACCGAGGTCACAGCGATACCAGCGCCGAGGTCGACGAAGCAGTTGCCGTCGACGTCGCGCAGGATCCCGCGGTCAGCCTGGTCGGCGAACACAGGCATGGTCGTGCCGACACCCCGGGCGACCGCGGCGTTCTTCCTGGCTGTCAGCTCTCGCGATGCCGGGCCTGGAAGGTCTGTGCGCAAGGACCGTTCCTGCGCGATGGCGGGTACGTTCGTCATGTCCGCTCCTCAGGTGGGCGTGAGCGCCCTCGCAGTCGATGTGCACAAGGTATCCCCTCTGGCGTTGGTGGCACCATGGCCTGGCGGCGCTGGCACCATGGCCTGGCGGCACCGGCAGGTCGGGCGCCAGCTGGGCTGGCAGGTCATTCGTTTTGACGGGTGCCAAGGTGCCCGGTAGGGTGACGTTCCGTGCCCGCGTCGTCGGGCCTCTTGTGCGTGCGTGCAGCCGGTGTTCGGGTCTGTGACCTGCAGCCGGAGCAGCACGGGTGGTTGGACCCACCTCATACGAGCCACAGGACCTGTGCCTGTGCCGTGCCGGGGTGGTCGACATACCCGAGCGCGGGGGGCGCAGAAAGCGGGACGACAGACCTGCGGGGTAGCCGAGCGGCACGGCGATCCGCGAACCTGCCGGCCGTCCAGGGTGACGGGTGCCGGTCGACCAGAAGCAGTGACGAGAAGTACGGAGACGCAGTGCCTACTATTCAGCAGCTGGTCCGCAAGGGCCGGCAGGCGAAGAAGAACAAGTCGAAGACTCCTGCCCTCAAGGGTTCGCCCCAGCGGCGCGGAGTGTGCACCCGCGTGTACACCACCACCCCGAAGAAGCCGAACTCGGCGCTGCGCAAGGTCGCGCGTGTCAGGCTGTCGTCGGGTGTGGAGGTCACCGCATACATCCCCGGCGTCGGCCACAACCTCCAGGAGCACTCCATCGTCCTGGTGCGTGGCGGCCGTGTGAAGGACCTGCCCGGCGTGCGCTACAAGATCATCCGTGGTGCTCTGGACACGCAGGGTGTCAAGGGCCGCCAGCAGGCCCGAAGCCGCTACGGCGCGAAGAAGGGCTGACCGCCATGCCTCGTAAAGGACCAGCCCCACGCCGCGTGCTCATCGCCGACCCGGTGTACGGGTCCCCGGTGGTGACCCAGCTCATCAACAAGGTTCTCCTGGACGGCAAGAAGACCGTCGCAGAGTCCATCGTCTACGGCGCCCTGGAAGGTGTGCGCGAGAAGACCGGTTCCGAACCTGTCTCCGTGCTCAAACGCGCTCTGGACAACGTCCGCCCGTCCATCGAGGTCAAGTCCCGCCGCGTCGGTGGTGCGACCTACCAGGTGCCCGTCGAGGTCCGTCCGGTCCGGGCGATGACCCTGGCGCTGCGCTGGCTGACCGACTTTTCGCGCCAGCGTCGTGAGAAGACGATGACTGAGCGGCTCATGAACGAGATCCTCGACGCGAGCAATGGCCTGGGGGCCGCTGTGAAACGTCGTGAAGACATGCACAAGATGGCCGAGTCCAACAGGGCCTTCGCGCACTACAGGTGGTGATTGAGCACCTAGAAGCCCGCCTAAGCCATCGCGACGACAAGGACGACACTCGTGGCACTTGACGTGCTCACGGACCTGGCCAAGGTCCGCAACATCGGCATCATGGCTCATATCGATGCCGGCAAGACGACGACGACCGAACGGATCCTGTATTACACCGGGGTCAACTACAAGATCGGCGAGACCCACGACGGCGCCTCGACGATGGACTGGATGGCCCAGGAGCAGGAACGCGGTATCACCATCACCTCTGCTGCGACGACCTGTTACTGGAAAGACAACCAGGTCAACATCATCGACACCCCTGGGCACGTGGACTTCACCGTCGAGGTGGAGCGCAGCCTGCGGGTGCTCGACGGTGCTGTCGCGGTGTTCGACGGCAAAGAAGGGGTCGAGCCCCAGTCGGAGACGGTGTGGCGCCAGGCCGACAAGTACGACGTCCCGCGGATCTGCTTCGTCAACAAGATGGACAAGCTCGGTGCGGACTTCTTCTTCACCGTACGGACCATCAAAGACCGTCTCAAGGCCAAGCCGCTCGTCCTGCAGCTGCCGATCGGTGCTGAGAGCGACTTCGTCGGTGTGGTCGACCTGGTCGAGAACCGGGCCTTGGTATGGCGCGGGGAGACCGCCCTCGGCGAGAAGTACGAGGTCGAGGAGATCCCTGCCGAGCTGGCCGAACAGGCCGAGGAATACCGTTCCGAGCTCCTCGACGCGGTCGCCGAGACCGACGAGGTCCTGCTGGAGAAGTACTTGGGTGGCGAAGAGCTCACCGTCGCCGAGATCAAGGCTGGTGTGCGGGCGCTGACCGTCGCCTCGCAGGTGTACCCGGTGCTGTGCGGGTCGGCGTTCAAGAACAAGGGCGTGCAGCCCATGCTCGACGCGGTCGTCGACTACCTGCCCTGCCCGCTGGACACCCCCAGCGTCCAGGGGCACGGCCTCAAGGACGAGTCGGTGGTCGTCGAGCGCAAGGCTGACGCGTCCGAGCCGTTCGCGGCGCTGGCGTTCAAGGTCGCGGCGCACCCGTTCTTCGGCAAGCTCATCTACGTGCGGGTCTACTCCGGACGTGCGGCGAGCGGCACCCAGGTGCTGAACTCGACCGAGGGCAAGAAGGAACGTATCGGCAAGATGTTCCAGATGCACGCGAACAAGGAGAACCCGGTCGAAGAAGCACAGGCCGGGCATATCTACGCGTTCATCGGGCTCAAAGGCGTCAAGACCGGCGACACCCTGTGCGATATCGGGGCACCGCTGATCCTGGAGTCCATGACCTTCCCCGAGCCCGTCATCGACGTGGCGATCGAGCCGAAGACCAAAGGCGACCAGGAGAAGCTCTCCACAGCTATCCAGAAGCTGGCTGAGGAGGACCCGACGTTCCGCGTCCGCCTGGACGACGAGACCGGCCAGACGATCATCGGCGGTATGGGCGAGCTGCAGCTCGACGTGCTGGTCGACCGTATGCGCCGCGAGTTCAAGGTCGAGGCGAACGTCGGCAAACCCCAGGTGGCGTACCGCGAGACCATCCGTCGCAAGGTGGAGAAGGTCGACTACACCCACAAGAAACAGACTGGTGGCTCCGGCCAGTACGCGAAGGTGCTGGTCACCATCGAGCCGCTCGACGTCCGGGCGGGGGAGACCTACCAGTTCGAGAACAAGGTCACCGGCGGGCGGATCCCGCGTGAGTACATCCCGAGCGTGGACGCTGGTATCCAGTCGGCCATGCAGCTGGGTGTGCTCGCAGGGTTCCCCCTGGTCGGTATCAAAGCCACGCTCCTGGATGGGGCGTACCACGAGGTCGACTCATCGGAGATGGCGTTCAAGATCGCCGGTTCGATGGTCCTCAAGGAAGCAGTCCGCAAGGCCGACCCGGCTCTCTTGGAGCCGATCATGGCTGTCGAGGTCCGCACCCCTGAGGACTACATGGGCGAAGTCATCGGCGACCTCAACTCACGGCGCGGCACGATTCAGTCCATGGAGGACGCGACCGGGGTCAAAGTGATCCAGGCGCACGTGCCGCTGTCCGAGATGTTCGGATACGTCGGGGACCTGCGTTCCAAGACGCAGGGCCGCGCCGTGTACTCGATGCAGTTCGACAGCTACGCGGAGGTGCCGCGTAGCGTTGCCGACGAGATCATCAAGAAGACCCGGGGCGAATGAGTCCCGCGGGTCACGACCCGCAACAGCACGACCCGACCCGTAGGATCGTTCGGGGAGCGAGGGCCACCAGGTCCCCGTCGCCCGGGCAACCAGAACACAGTCCGAGGAGGACCCGCAAGTGGCTAAGGCGAAGTTCGAGCGGAACAAGCCGCACGTCAACATCGGCACGATCGGCCACGTCGACCACGGCAAGACGACGCTGACCGCCGCCATCACCAAGGTGCTGCACGCCAGGTACCCCGACCTGAACCCCTTCACGCCGTTCGACGCGATCGACAAGGCGCCGGAGGAGAAGGCCCGGGGCATCACCATCAACATCGCGCACGTCGAGTACCAGACCGAGAAGCGTCACTACGCGCACGTCGACGCCCCCGGTCACGCCGACTACATCAAGAACATGATCACCGGTGCCGCCCAGATGGACGGCGCGATCCTGGTGGTCGCGGCGACTGACGGCCCGATGGCCCAGACCCACGAGCACATCCTGCTCGCGCGTCAGGTCGGTGTGCCGTACCTGCTCGTCGCCTTGAACAAGGCTGACGCGGTGGACGACGAGGAGATCCTCGAGCTCGTCGAGCTGGAGGTCCGTGAGGCTCTGACCAAACAGGGCTTCCCCGGTGACGACGTCCCGGTGGTGCGCGTGTCGGCGCTCAAGGCGCTCGACGGCGACCCGGAGTGGACCAAGACCGTCGAAGAGCTGCTGGAAGCCGTGGACGAGTCCGTCCCCGAGCCGGCGCGTGACGTCGACCAGCCGTTCCTCATGCCGATCGAGGACGTCAACACCATCACCGGCCGTGGCACCGTTGTCACCGGCCGTGTCGAGCGTGGGACGCTCAAGGTCAACGAAGAGGTCGAGATCGTCGGCATCCGCGAGAAGGCGACGAAGACCACCTGCACCTCGATGGAGTCGTTCCACAAGACGGCCGACTTCGTCCAGGCCGGTGACAACGTCGGTCTGCTCCTGCGTGGTGTCAAGCGCGAAGAGGTCGAGCGCGGCCAGGTCGTCGTGAAGCCCGGGTCGATCACCCCGCACACCGAGTTCGAGGGCCAGGTCTACATCCTGACCAAGGACGAGGGTGGGCGTCACAACCCGTTCTACTCGAACTACCGCCCGCAGTTCTACTTCCGCACCACCGACGTCACCGGCGTCATCACGCTGCCCGAGGGCACCGAGATGGTCATGCCCGGCGACAACACCGAGATCCACGTCGACCTCATCCAGCCGATCGCCATGGAAGAGGGCCTCCTCTTCGCCATCCGTGAGGGTGGCCGCACCGTCGGTTCTGGCCGGGTCACCAAGATCCTCAAGTAAGACCCCCACGAAGGGCCGGACGTCAAGCGTCCGGCCCTTCGTCGTCCCCGCATCCCAGCTCCCCGCTCCCCAGGTCCGTCGTCTCACCTGAGTTTGGTCATTCGCTTAGTGCCTGAGTTGGGCGCGTGCGGGTCATCGCGTCGAGGATGGTCCGCTGGTCGGGGTTGATGGCTGGGGGGATGGTCTGGGTTCGGCCGTTGATGGTGATG
>WRET01000101.1 GCA_009779195.1 Micrococcales bacterium | reverse complement strand
GGCCCAGCGGCACCCACCAGCCGCCCACCCCACCGACGACCAGCCCCACCCGAACCACGACGCCCCCTCGCCCCGGCCAACCAGAGCATCAAGACGACGGCCTTGTTCAGCAGTCTCCTAGGGGCGGGCGAGGCGGCGCAGCAGGGTGAGGGCTTCGGTGTGGGTCCACGGCAGCAGGACCTGCCAGATACGCACCGGGTGGCGTGTGGCGGTGCTGACCTGCAAGGGGATCACCCGGGCGGTGATCTCCCGGCGCAGACGGGACGTCTGGGCCTCCAGGTCTGTGTTGCGTCTGGTCACCACCGCTGCCACGCCGTTGCCCAGGGCAGCCATCGGTTCGCTGGCTCCGAAGACGGCACGCAGAGCCGCCCCCAGGGCCGCGGCACGGGCGGCACGCAGCAGCGCCGGGACTTCGTCCACAGCGACGTCGATAACGGTCAGGGCGTGGACCGCACGCACCGAAGCGCCGTCACGTGAGGCTGCGGAGTACGTCTCGGCAAGGCGTTGTCCCAGGTAGGCCCCGGTAGGAAGACCTGTCGTCGGGTCGACGACGCCACCGCAGACGGCCAGCCCCGCCTGCCCGTCCGCCCAGCCTGCGGCCAGGGCGCGCAGCACGTCCAGGGGCACTTTGATGCCTTCGGTGCGGTACAGGCAGACCAGGTCGTCGATGGCTTCTGCGACACCGACGCCCGCGTCCGCGCGGGCTCGTCCGAGGTCTTCGGCGGCGTCCAGGGCACGGGCTCCTGTGGCGACGGCTTGGACCAGCGGGTCGACCGCAGGGTGGTACCAGTCGCTGGGCCGCAGCCACACAGAGTCGACGCTCGCTGCGTGCCAACGATCACGCAGTGCTGCTGGCGTCTGTGGCTGCGTCACGCGAACTGAGAGGCGCCACGCCCGGAAACGTGACGCGCCCAACGACAGCTGTCCGGGGAGTTCACCCAGTGCCCGGATTATGGCAGGCTAGGGCTGAACGACGGGAGCCAAGACCGGTGGCTATCGAAGGGCTACAGCGCAGCGACGCGGAGTTGCTTGCTGCCGTCCGCGCGGGCGAAGTCGAAGCGTACGGCGCCTTGTACAACCGCCATGCCGTCGCGGCCTTGGCTGTGGCCAGGCGCTACACCGATTCTGTTGCTGATGCCGAAGACGTTGTCGCTGACTCATTTACGGCGGTTTATACCGCTTTGCAACGTGGCCGCGGGCCGACCGAGGCTTTCCGCGCGTACCTGTTCACCGTGGTGCGCAGGGTTGCGACCTTGCACCGCGACCATGGCCGGCGCGTCCAGCCCACCGACGACGACCAGACCCTCGAGGCCGCCGGTGTCGTCATGGCCGGGGCTGACGCCCCCGCCCTGGCCGGGTTCGAGTCGACTGTCGTCGCGCGGGCGTTCACCACGCTGCCTGAACGCTGGCAGCTGGTGCTGTGGCACACCGAGGTCGAGGGACTGGCCCCCGCACAGGTCGCGCCGCTGCTGGGCCTGTCGGCTAACTCTGCCTCGGCCCTGGCGTACCGGGCGCGCGAGGGTCTGCGCCAGGCGTACCTGACCGAGCACCTGGCCAGTGGTGTGGCCGAACGTTGCCGCCCGGTCGCCGACAAGCTCGGCGCCTACGTGCGCGGCGGCCTGGGACCGCGCGAAGCGCGCAAGATCGCCGACCACATCCGCGAGTGCGCCTCGTGCCGGGCCCTGCACGCCGAGCTCGGTGACGTCAACCACGGGATGCGCACGATCATCGGCCCGCTGGTCCTGGGTATGGTTGGTCTGGGTGCGCTGGACCAGCTGCTGGCGATCGGTGGTGGCGTGGCCTCTGGTGCTGCGGCCTCTGGTGCTGCGAGCGCGGCTGGCGGTTCGGCCTCAGGGTCTGGCACCGCCGCCTCGGCGGGGGCAGCCTCGGCGGGCGGAGGGTTTTCCGGGTCGGCGCCGCTGGTCGCGGCCGCTGCTGCCGCGCTCGTCGTCGTCGCGGGCGCTGCGGTGTTCGCGCTCAACGGCCGCTCGCCCGACTCGCCCGAACCGGTCCCCCCGCCGGTCGCGTCGGCCGCGGTTCCGTCCGTGCCTGGAGGGACGCCCTCGGTCGCACCGTTGGAGCCCGAAGAGCCGCTCCCGGTGCTGGGTGTAGAAGAGCCGGTCCCTGTGTCGTCGTCGTCGTCGACGCCCGCTCCCCCGCCTGCCCCCGTCGTCACCCCCACGTCGGCTCCCACCTCGACCACCGCGACGGCTGCTCCGACCGCCACCGCGACAGCCACCCCGACCGCCACGCCGACGGTCTCCCCGACGGTCACCCCCACGCCTCCTGCGCCGCCCATCACCCCCGACCCTGCCGTGCCGGCCGTGGGTGTGGACACCAGCGGTTCGCTGCTCGCGCTGCAGGCGGGCCTGTCGGCCCAGGACCTGCGGCTGGTTGTGCACAACACCGGTGGTGACGCCAAGAACCTCGTCGCGACGATCACCGTGCCCGACGGGATCCGTCTCGACGGTGCCCCAGGTCCCAACGGTGGCGGACAAGCCGTCGCCGTGGCCTCGTGGGTGTGCGCCCCCACGTCGACGCAGGCCGCGACATGCACGTTGGGCCAGCTGGCCGCTGGCGAGACCTCTGAGATCGTCCTGAAAGTCACTGTCGGCGAGGACTACGACGGCACCGGCGGCTCCCTGCAGGTCCTTTTGTCGAACGATGCGCTCGAGCTGGCGACGCAGGCCGTCGTACCGGTCACCGTGGCGCCCGCCCCAGCCCGGCTCGTGGTCGCTGGCACCCCGGTGACGCTCGTGGCCAACCGGACCCGTCCGCTGGTCTTGGACGTGTCGAACGCTGGTGGGATGGACGCTGACCAGGCAGCGGTCGTGCTGCACCTGCCGGTGGGTGTGCACCTGGTCGGCCCGGCGTCGCCGGGGTGGACGTGCCTGCCGACCGACGTCAGCGAGGTCACCTGCACCGCCACCGTCGCCCGCCGCTCCAGCCTGCCGCTCGAGGTGCCGTTGAGCACCGTGTCTGGCGGCTCCGGCGCGATCACCATCTCTTACCCCGGTGGGCTGACCGCGGTCCCGTGCGCCGTGGTCGAACCCGCGACGCTCGCGGTGAGCGGTCCAGCGAACGTCGGGCCGCTGACCCCTGGTGTGGCCGCCGACGTCGCGCTGGTCGTGACCAACACCGGCGAGCTGGCGTCAGGAACCGTCACCGTGGACCTGGCGTTGCCGCCCGGGCTCGTGGTCGCTGGCACCGTCGGTGGCGGCTGGACGTGCGCAGGCACCGCGTGCACGCACGACGGTCTGGCCCCGGGCGCGTCGGTGGGCCTGACCGTACCGCTGGCGGCGATGACCTCTGACGCGGTCGCCGACCTGGTCGTCACGGCGAGCGCCGACGACGCCGACGGCGAACCACTGCATATCGCGGTGCTCGTGGACTCAGGCCAGCTCACGGCACGGGTGTCGTTCACCGGCAACGCCCGGGTGGTCCAGGTGGGCGCCCCGCTGATGTCGTGCTCGCTCGACCCGCAGTGCCCCACCTACCTGGCTGGTGCCTACGACAACGACAGTGTGCCCATGAGCCCGCTGGACGTCGACCCGCCTTCGGGTCCGCGCCCGTCGCAGCCAGTCTCGTCGACGACCACGCTGACCTACCCGGGCGGCCAGGACGTGCTGTGGGCCGGGTTGTACTGGTCGGCGAACGCTGGGCCGTCCGACGCGTGGTCCACGGACCGCACCACGGTGCTGCTCCACGGTCCAGGCCAGGGGTACCAGCACGTCGACGGTACGGTCCTGGCCGACTTCACCGACTCCACCGGGTGGCACTACTACCAGTCCTTCGCCGACGTCACCGCCCAGGTCGCCGCTGGTGGCGGTGGCGCCTGGTCCCTGGCTGACGCGGCGGTCGCCGCCACGACCCCTGACCCGAGCGCTGGGTACTACGCCGGGTGGGCCCTGGTCGTGGTGTACGGCAACCCCAACGGTGTCGGCTCGCGGACTGTGACGGTGTACGACGGCGGCCAGTGGGTCACCGGCGCCGCGGTCCAGCTCGTCGCGAACACCCCCACCCCCGTGGGACAGCAGGTGACCGTCGGCGCCGTCGCCTGGGAGGGCGACGCGGCCACGAGCGGTGACACCCTGGCCCTCGCCGGTGTGCCGCTGACGCCGATGAGGGGTGGCGCGCCAGGCTCGTCGTCGAACGCTTTCGACTCGTGGGCCGCTGGCTGGACCCACCCCAACTCCCTGGGTGTGGACGCCAAGGCGTTCGCGCCTGTGCACCCGACGTCGGCCACGAGCCTCATCACCGCGTCGGCCGGCAACGACCGTTACCTGCTCGGTGTTGTCACCGTCACGTCGGGCTGAGCCTCACACGCTCCCGTAGAGCCTGTCGCCTGCATCACCGAGCCCCGGGACGATATACGCGTTGGCGTTCAGGTGGTCGTCGACCGCTGCGACGACGACCAGCACGTCCCGGTCGCCCACGGCCCGCTCGAGCCGCTCCAGGCCCTCCGGGGCGGCGATGAGGCACACGGCGGTGACGTCCTTGGCACCGCGGGCGAACAGCTTGTCCACGGCGGCAACCAACGTGCTTCCCGTGGCCAGCATGGGGTCGAGCAGGAAGCACTGCCGCCCCGACAGGTCTTGTGGCAGCCGGCTGGCGTACGTCACCGCCTCGAGGGTCTGCTCGTCGCGCACGATCCCCAAGAACCCGACCTCCGCCGTCGGGAGCAGCCGCATCATCGGGTCCAGCAGCCCGAGGCCCGCCCGCAGCACCGGCACCAGCAACGGCCTCGGCCTGGCAAGCGCCTGCCCCCGCGTGAGCGCCAACGGCGTGCGGACCTCCACCGGCTCGGTCGACAACCCCCGCATTGCCTCGTACCCCAGCAGCATGACCAGCTCGCCGGCGACCTCCCGGAACGTCGGCGAAGCTGTGTCCACATCGCGCAGCACAGTCAGCTTGTGCGACACCAACGGATGGTCAGCCACATGTATGCGCATACCTCCACCGTAGTGGGGGCGGCTGAAGAGGCGACCGACGAAACCGGGCAGGGGCAAGGATCTGCCCTACCCCCGTTGCTCAGCGAAGAAGTCCCGCAGCAACGCCGCGCACTCGTCCTCGCGGACCCCTGCCACGACCTGCGCCCGGTGCACCGCACGACGGTCCCGCACGACGTCCCACACCGAACCGCAAGCCCCCGCTTTCGGGTCCCACGCCCCCAGCACCACCCGTGGCACCCGGGCCAGGATGACTGCCCCGGCGCACGCCAGGCACGGCTCCAGCGTGACGACGAGCGCGCACCCGTCCAACCGCCACGTCCCCAGCGTCGTACCAGCCTGGCGGATGGCCAAGACCTCGGCGTGCGCTGTGGGGTCCCCCGTGGCCTGCCTGGCGTTACGCCCCCGCCCGATGACCTGGCCGTCCGGCCCCAGCACCACCGCCCCCACCGGAACGTCACCAGTGGTCAGCGCGGCGCGCGCCTCGTCCAGCGCCAGCCCCATGGCCCAGGTCTCGCGTTGTGTCGCCCGCACAGCCCCATCATCGCACGCCTGTGACGCACACCAGAGCCAACAAGGGCTCTGACCTGGGATTTCGTCGTCGCAGGACGACCACAGGGTCTGGCGGTAGCGGTGGGATTCGAACCCACGGTGGACTCTCACCCACACACGCTTTCGAGGCGTGCTCCTTTGACCGCTCGGACACGCTACCGCCGGACAGGCTACCCGAGGCCCGCCCGACCACCCAATCGATTCGGCCGAGCGGGCCGGGCCGGTGCCCGCCGCCGGGCTCTCCGCCCACCCCTCCGGTTATCGGTGTGCCTGTGTGGATAAGGAACCGGAACGCATTTGAAAATAGCCCGTGACGCCAGTTTTGAACGTCTCACCCGGGTGAGAAACAAGATCCGACACGCCTTGCGACACGCCGCCTGGCCATAGGCCACCCGTGGCCTGGGAACACCACAAAGGACGGCACGCCTGGAGGGCGCGCCCGGGCAGAAGAAGGTGAACATGGGATGACTGTGCAGGTCAGAGCCATATGTCCCGCTTCGTGAGGCAGCGGACACCGTCAATAGCACGAGTCTGCGAGGTCCGATTGGCCAGCCAGTCACCCGGGTGAACCATTGATGTGGCTCCGCACGGGTGTGGGCCAATGAGTAGATTCGCCCCAGCCGACCAGTGTCGGCCGAGCCCTGTGTGTCCAGGCGGCAGAAGCCCTCAGGAACAGCGGGACGATCGGCCCTGGTCGACTCCACCACTCGTCCGCGAGCCAAGGAAAGGCAGCCTGACAACACCGTGGACATACGTCTAACTGGAGGATCGGACTGATGCGAAAACGAATACTAGCGAGCGTGTTCGCGGCCTCGGTCGCCATCGCTCTCGCCGGCCCAGCCGTCGCCGCGCCGAACGACAACGGAAACGGCAACAACGGCAACGGCAACAGCAGCAGCAGCAACAACGGAAACGGCAACAGTGGCAACAACGGCAAGAGCGGCGGGGCGACGCCGTCACCGGAAGCAGAGACCCGGACGGTCTTCCTGAAGGGCTCTGGATCTAATTTCAGCCCGAACGGCTGGCAGAACGTCTTCACCGTTGGGGAGATCGACGAGGGATCTGACCCGAGCGTCTGGCACCTCGTCTACTCCGGCAAGGAATTCAACCAGATCACCAGCATGCAGGTGACGTTCACCAACGGTGAGGTCTTCCAGTGGACCCCTGGCATGAAGCCCTCGGTCAACGGTGGCGGCAACAACATGGGCTGGGTCATCGTCGCGCCGTACGACTGGGTGATCGCCTACGTCGACAAGGGCAACAACAACGACAGCGAAAGCTTCGTCGTCACTGCTGAGCCCGGCAACGGCATCAACTTCAACATCAGCGGCTACCACAAGGGCCGTCCGGCTGATAAGCCGCAGCTGCCGAAAGGCGAGCTGACCCTCGACAAGACCGTCGATGGTGGCGCGTTTGCCGACTGGAAGCTCCCGGCTGGCTACGACGG
>WRET01000100.1 GCA_009779195.1 Micrococcales bacterium | reverse complement strand
GTCCTTCGCCCTGCCCGTACCGGGCCTAGGAGCCTTCACCGGCGCCGCACGCACCCTCCAGGGCATCAAGACCATCCGCACCATCACCACCGTCACCACCCGCATCAGCACCACCACCACCCGCGGCACGACAACAGCCCGCGCCGCAGCGAGCGCCACCGCCCAACGCTGGCGTACCATCGCACCACAGCTACGCACCGACACCGGCGCCATCGGCCCACAAACAGGCCGGATCAAGGCCGGTGAACTAGTCGTATACAACTCCGCTACTGCGTCCAGAACTCTTCTCGGGCAGGTTGGTGAGGGTTATGCTGTAACACCTGCTGGGAGGACAGTCAGCGCTCATGCTGCCGAACGAATCGTCTACGGCGCGCCGGGCAGGTCACCCACCACGTTGTCGCGGATCGACGATATTCTTGATAATCCAACCGGCGTTCTCTTCCGAGCGTCAAATAACGCCGTTCGTGTGTCTCAGGGAAGGAATTGGGTAGTGGTTTCTGGCTCTCGCCCACATATCGTCACGGTGATGGTCCCATGAGATGGGACCCGGAAGTCGTTGCTGCGGCATCGCTTGTGGTACGAGGAGATGATTCGAGGGATGCCGCTGCATGGCTAGAGAGGGCGATCCACGCCCACCACTTGCATGAAGAGGCCCTCGACGACTTGCTCGAGACACTCGCCCTGTACCAGCCGGGCGCAGGAGTGCCGTACACGAACTACGAGCAACTGTTGAAATCGATTCATCGATCTAGAATTATCCCTGATGTTATTGAGGACAACAGTTTGTAGGCAGGGTGCGATCACCCGCCGGCTAGGACAACGAGCAGCAGCGGCAGAGGATGACCTGGCTCCTGCCTGGCTGGGTTGCGGCAGGTGGGCGACGATCGCGGCCGACATACAGATCTTCGATCGAACGCACCGTTGTCGAGTTCGTCCAACATCTGACCCCAGCCCACCTGCAACGGAGCCTTCACCGGCGCCGCACGCCCCAGGGCATCAGGACCACCACCACCACCCGCGCCATCACCAGCATCCGCGGTGCCACGAGCGCCACCGCCCAACGCTGGCGTACCATCGCCCCACAACTACGCACCGACACCGGCGCCATCGGCCCACGAACAGGCCGGGGCAGTAGCGGCGGAGGCACAGTAAGCATATTGCATATTCAAGGCGCCTAGGCGATAGTCAGTATTTCCACGGTTATAGGCCTGAGAATTTTCCAGGTGACGGAGCCTACTTCGCGAGGGAGAGGGCGATCGCTGACAATTGCGTAAGGTACTATTAGCGATGGGATAGGAGTCGGGCGACACGTTTCGGCAATCTTGAGGAGGCGCATTTTCGATGAGTTGGCACCTGATTTTTGGCCCCGGGCCGCCCGTCGAGGTTCAGGACCTTTTTAACAAGTGGATCTGCGATCTTCCGCAAGAGTTCAGAGACGAGCGCAACTTTCGAATAGACAGGATGTGTGCTGAGGGCGAGGCTCAACTGCGCGTCCTGGTCGTTGACGGCGCGCTTCCGGACTCGATTCTCCGAGATGTACGTGGGGGAGCGATGGTGATGGATGAGTAGAGCCGACGGTCTACAAGTTGGGAGTGGTCACATGTCGTCGGGGTTGATGACGCGGAGCTGGGGGATGTCGATGAAGTCCTTGACGTTGCGGGTGGCGACGGGGATGTCGTTGGCCAGGGCGGTCGCTGCGATGAGGGTGTCGGAGTAGCCGCGCGAGCGGATCATGGCGATCCGTGCTGCTGCGAGCGCTGTGGCATGGGTGACCGGCAGGACCCTGTCGGCGAACTGCGCGCAGACGGTGTCGAACCAGGTCCGGAGCAGCGCGCCCTGGGTGGGGTCGTCTCTCTGCTTGCTCAGGACGCCGACCTCCACCTCCAACATGGTGATGGCGCACAGGTACAGCTCTTCGGGTTTGCAGATCCCCAGCCAGGTGACGAGTTTGGGGTCGCGCTCTGGGCGGCGCATCGCAGACAGGACCACCGTGTCGAGCAGGTACGCGCTCACAGGTCAGCGCCGGTCACAGGTGCGTTGAGCCGGGGGACGTCCCACTCGACGTCGGCGACGCCAGGGTTGTCGCGGGCCCACTGCCGCACCATCTCCAGCGCCGAGAGACCCTGCTCGCGGCGGCCGAACCGGTGCACGGCGATGCCGCCGTCAGGCAGGGGTGAGAACTCGATGGGATCGCCCTGGCGTAACCCTGCCTGGGCGAGCAGAGGTGCGGGGAGCGTCACTTGGTTCTTGGCCCTGATCGTCGCGACGGACACGGTTCGCCTCCAGGCTCGTCCAACTTTCCGACAATCGTACCAGCTCTGTCTGGTCGTCAGACGTGGCGTGCCGTGGACGCGCCTGGCCGAGTACGCCGGGGTGAGCGCACGCACGGTGCAGCGGTGGGCGACCAGAACAGCCGCAGGCAGCCTGCCCAGGCCCCCGCGCAGCGCAAAGGTGCGCGGCGTACGCCGACCGAGCTGGTCAAGGCGACCCAGGCCCTAGCCACCGCCGACGACCCCGACCGCCCAGGAACCCTGGGCGCCAAGCACGCCGCGCTGCGTCGACGCCCCAAAGACCGCCTGGCCGACTACCTGCGGTTCACCACCGACCCGGCCGTGCCACCCACCAACAACCCCGCCGAGCAAGAGATCCGCATGGTCAATATCAAGCAGAAGGCCTCTGGGTGCATGCGCACCACCGACGGCGCCAACGCCTTCGCCGCCATCCGCTCCTACCTGTCCACCGCCCGCAAGCACTCCATAACACCCCTACGCGCCCTGGCATCACTGGGCAGCGACAACATCTGGCTACCCGTCACACCCTGAACAGTTACGATGAAGAACGCGTCAGCTGGATAGTTCAAGAATACGGTCCTCACGTTGTTGTTGAATCAGGGACAATTCCAGATCGATGAATCGATTTCAACAGTTGCTCGTAGTTCGCGTACGGCGCTCCTGCGCCCGGCTGGTACAGGGCGAGCGTCTCGAGCAAGTCATCGAGGGCCTCTTCATGCAGGTGGTGAGCGTGGATCGCCCTCTCTAGCCTTGCGGCGGCATCCCTCGAATCATCTCCTCGCATCACAAGCGATGCCGCAGCCACGACTTCCGGGTCCCACCTCATGGGACCATCACCGTGACGATATCAGGACGAGATCCGGAAACCACTACACAATCCCTTCCCTGAGATGCTCAGAAAAAACGTCGATTGGATCGTCAAGGATATCCTCGACCCGCGACGACGTAGTGGGTGACCTGCCCGGCTCGCCGTAGACGATTCGTTCGGCAGCATGAGCGCTGACCGTTCTCCTAACAGGTGCCCGCGCGAGACAGGAACACTGCGGCGCTATTCCTGAAAATATGTCTCACTCAGAAATCGTGAAATCTCACGAGCCAACGCTCGTGCACTTTCTGGTGATATGCTCACTCTCGTCTGGAACTCCCAGTCTTCGACTGCCTCAAGAGCCTCGTTGAGCCCTCCACAAAGCGCGGCGAGCTCCTCGCGTGTCACGCCAACGACAATCTCGGCATTGGCGTCTCTTCGGTCGTTCGCCCATGCAGTGCCGTCGCGAATGATCCTCATCATCCAACTCCAATCATGTCAGCTGAGGGTGGGGGAGCAATTGTAGCCGTTGATAGGCCTGCGAGCCACACGTTGGGCATCAAAGACATCCAGAGCATCACCACCGCCTCCCGCGTGCCAGCACAGGCGCCCGGGCAGGCGCCATCGCCCAGCGGTGGCGTAACATTGCCCCACAACTACGTCGGACTGTGGGAGGCGTGACCAAGATGTGTGCCCCTACTCGAGACAACGACCGCTGGATACTCCCGGTAGAGGGGCAGCCAGTCACCCAGCTCCGCGTCGATTACGCAATTACTCTGCTGCTCGAGAACGGGATCGCTGTTCGAATCGAAAATCCGTTTGTTCTTGCCACAGGGGACGAACGGTATCAACTGGACCCATCCGACGAGCCGATCTACCTGGCCCCAGTTCTCCCGCTGGCCAGGGCAAGAATCGTTTCCGGTACGGCGTTCGACAACGGGAAACTGCGTCTCGTTTTCGCCGACGGGTCCGAGATCACGGTGTCCTCTAGCGAAGATTATGAACCGTGGGAGATTTGCGGACCACAGGGTTTTCTCATGGTATCTGTTCCAGGGGGAGAACTGGCCATCTGGCTTCCGGAGGAAATCGAAACAGAATAGGCGGACACCATGAGATTCTCGTCACCGAAGGACGTGGGCGAGGATGCGGCCCGGGGGGTCGCATCCTCGCCCAGGCGTCGCAAGCACCGCTTGGGCTGACTGCCGAACGCATTGTCGTATTTGCGTCAGACGAGGCGGTGGAGCCAGGTGTGGCGGTCGGGGCGGCGGCCGTACTGGATGTCGGTGAGTTCGGCGCGGATGGACATGGTGACAGGGCCGGCCTGGCCGTCGGAGACGGTGACGTCGAAGTCGTCGCCGACGAGACGGCCTATGGGGGTGATGACGGCGGCGGTTCCGCAGGCGAAGACTTCGGCGACCGAGCCGGACGCGATGCCTTCGAGCAGGTCGGGCAAGGCGACGGGGGCCTCGTCGACCTCGTGGCCGGCGTCGGTGAGCAGCGTGAGGATCGACGAGCGGGTGACGCCTTCGAGGATGGCGTCGGAGACCGGCGGGGTGCGGACGGTGCCGTCGGCGTACACGACCATGACGTTCATGCCACCGAGCTCTTCGAGGAAGGTCTTGGTGCCTGCGTCCAGGAAGCAGACCTGGTCGCAGTCGTGGTCGTAGCCGTGGGTCTGGGGCAGCAGGCTTGCGGCGTAGTTGCCGCCGCACTTGGCAGCGCCGGTGCCTCCGGGGCCAGCACGGTGGTACTCGCGTTCGACCCAGATCGACACGGGTCGGACCCCACCGGGGAAGTAGGCGCCGACGGGGGAGGCGATGACGATGTAGTCGACCTGTTGCGACGGGCGCACCCCGAGGAAGCTCTCCGAGGCGAACATGAACGGGCGCAGGTACAGGCTCATCTCTTCGCCGCGTGGCACCCATGCCTGGTCGACCGTGACCAGGGCGCGCAAAGACTCGACGAAGTCGTCGCCCGACAGCTCAGGCAAAGCCAGACGGCGCGCTGAACGGGCGAAACGTGCGGCGTTGGTCCGTGGCCGGAACGTCCACACCGAACCGTCGTCGTGGCCGTACGCTTTGAGGCCCTCGAAGATCTCCTGGGCGTAGTGCAGCACCGCGCAGGCCGGGTCGACGCTCAACGGACCGTATGGTTCGACCCTGCGCGCACCCCAGCCGTCGGCGACGGTCCAGGTGATACGGGCCATGTGGTCAGTGAAGACAGTGCCGAACTTGGGGGCGGCCAGCGCCGCAGCACGTCGCGCGTCGGGCGCGGGACGGTCGTTGCGCTGCACCTGGAACGGTTGGGGCGAGACGGTGCTCATGGACGGCCTTTCGCAGTGGTGCCGATCGCAGTTCTGATGACAGTGTTGCCGATCACAGGTGTCGACCGCGACGTGACTGGGCCAGATGCCCGGACAGTCACCCGACGACGCGTGCCAGCAGGTCTTGGCCTACCTGCGCCGTCGAACGTACCGCCGAGCCGCGTTCGGCCAGGTCTGCGGCGACCGCGGCGTCGACTTTCGCTGCCGCAGCGCTCAGGCCGACGTGGTCGAGCAGCATCGCCACAGAAAGGACGGTGGCGGTCGGGTCGGCTTTGCCCTGCCCGGCGATGTCCGGCGCCGAACCGTGGACCGGCTCGAACATCGACGGGAACGTGCGGTCGGGGTTGACGTTGCCTGACGCGGCCAGGCCGATCCCTCCGGTGACAGCCCCAGCCAGGTCGGTGAGGATGTCTCCGAACAGGTTGTCGGTGACGATGACGTCGAAGCGGGACGGGTTGTTGACCATGAAGATCGTCGCAGCGTCCACATGCAGATAGTCCGTGGTGACCTGGGGGAAGTCAGCGTTGACCGCTTCGACGGTGCGGCGCCACAGGTGCCCGGCGTGCACGAGGACGTTGTGCTTGTGCACCAACGTCAGGTGTTTGCGCGGACGGGCCGCGGCACGGGCGAACGCGTCACGGACCACCCGTTCGACCCCGAACGCGGTGTTCACCGACACCTCGTTGGCGACCTCGTTCGGTGTGTCCGTACGGATCGACCCGCCGTTACCCACGTACGGGCCTTCGGTGCCCTCGCGGACCACGACGAAGTCCACATCGCCCGGGTCGGCCAGCGGCGAGGTGACACCCGGGTACAGCCTGGACGGGCGCAGGTTGACGTAGTGGTCCAGGGCGAAACGCAGCCTCAGCAGCAGGCCCCGCTCCAGCACACCGGAGGGGACCGACGGGTCGCCGACAGCGCCCAGCAAGATCACGTCGTGGCGGCCCACAGCCGCCAGGTCTTCGTCGGTCAGGGTCTCGCCCGTGGCGTGCCAGCGACGGGCGCCCAGGTTGTACTCGGTGGTCCGCAGGGGTTTGTCGCCCAGCGCGGCCTCCAGCACGGCCAGGGCCTGTTCGACGACCTCGGAACCGATCCCGTCGCCAGGGATGACGGCCAGGTCCAGCGCATCGGTGCTCATAGCAGGAAGCCTACTTTCGTGCCCAACAACAAAAATGGACATCTCGCGGGACGGACGGGTGTGTCGCCAGCCCCGGCGCCTCGTGAGCGCCGGGGCTGGCGGGTCCCGTGCCGCGGGTCCAGCGCGGGACACAAGGTGCATAGGCGCCGTGACGCCTGTGCACTGGCTTCAGCGGGCGGCGGAACCGTCCACGTAGTCGGCGTCGTCGGGTTTGACCCAGGCGAACAGCTTGCGCAGCTCACGCCCGACCGGTTCGATCGGGTGGCCTTGGCCCTTGACGCGCAGCTCTTTGAACTCTGGGGCGCCAGCGTCCTGGTCGGCGATGAACCGCGTCGCGAACGCCCCGGACTGGATGTCGGCCAGGACGGCACGCATGTTGTCCTTGACGCTCGGGTCGATCACACGCGGGCCGGAGACGTAGTCGCCGTACTCGGCGGTGTCCGACACCGACCAGCGCTGTTTGGTGATCCCGCCCTCGTGGATGAGGTCGACGATGAGCTTGAGCTCGTGCAGCACCTCGAAGTACGCCACCTCAGGCTGGTACCCGGCCTCGGTGAGCACCTCGAACCCGTACGCGATCAGCTGGGACACCCCGCCGCACAGGACGGACTGCTCGCCGAACAGGTCGGTCTCGCACTCCTCGGTGAACGTGGTCTTGATACCGGCGGCGCGCAGGCCACCGACGGCCTTGGCGTACGAGAGCACCAAAGGCCACGCTCCGCCCGACGCGTCTTGTTCGACCGCGACGATGACAGGTACGCCACGCCCGGCGGTGTACTCGCGGCGTACCAGGTGACCAGGGCCTTTGGGGGCGACCATGATGACGTCGTGGTCCGCGGCCGGTGTGATGTACCCGAACCGGATGTTGAACCCGTGGCCGAACACCAGTGCCGCGCCAGGTCGCAGGTTCGGCTCGATGTCAGCCGTGTACAGGTGCCGTTGCACCTGGTCGGGCGCCAAGATCACCACGACGTCAGCCTCGGCGACGGCTGCGGGCACGTCGAGCACCCGCAGGCCCTGCTCCTCGGCTTTGGCCCGCGACGACGAGCCCTCACGCAGCCCGACGCGTACGTCCACGCCCGAGTCGCGCAGGTTCAGGGCGTGCGCGTGCCCTTGGCTGCCGTATCCGACGACAGCGACCTTCTTGGACGAGATGACCGCCAGGTCGGCGTCGTCGTCGTAGAACAGCTCAGCCACAGTGAAAACTCCTCAGTGTCGATGTGGTTCAGGCGGTGCGGGCCACGCGCTCGAGCGCGCGGTCGGTGATGGAGCGGGTTCCGCGGCCGATGGCCACGGTCCCGGACTGGACGATCTCCCTGATGCCGAACTGGGCCAGCGCGGCCAGCAGAGCGTCGAGCTTGCCCGGCGAACCGGTGGCCTCGACGATCACCGTGTCAGGGGCGACGTCCACGACGTGGGCGCGGAACAGGTCGACGATCTCCAGCACCCCGGTGCGTTGCGACCCGTCGGCGCGGACCTTGACCAGCAGCAGCTCGCGCTGGACCGACGCGTCCGGTTCCAGCTCGACGATCTTGATGACGTTGATGAGCTTGTTCAGCTGTTT
>WRET01000099.1 GCA_009779195.1 Micrococcales bacterium | reverse complement strand
ACGCACGCTCGCGGCGTTGTCGATCCTCGGCCGCAGCGCTGCTGCGACTGTCGTCCTCCGCCTTGCGAGCGCACGCCCCGGACGCGCCTCGCCTGCGCACGGACTTTCGCAACACGGCCTAGGTGTGAGGTGAGCGTCGGCGCGGTCCTGGTGGCCGCGGGCAGCGGTCGTCGTCTGGGGGCGTTGGGACCCAAGGCGTTCGTACCGGTCGCAGGAGTTCCGCTCGTGGTGCACGCTGCGCGGGGGCTGCTTGCCGCAGGTGTGGACGTCCTCGTCGTGACCGTGCCTGAGGGGTTCGTGGAACAGGCGACGACAGCGCTGCTGGGTGCGGTTCCGCGCACTGACCTGTGGGTGGTCGAAGGCGGTCCTACCCGTCAGGCGTCCGTGGCGTTGGGGCTGGCGGCCCTGGACGACGATGTGGACACCGTCGTCGTGCACGACGCTGCACGGGCCTTCGCCCCGCCGTCTCTGGTCGCCCAGGTGATCGACGCTGTGCGCTCAGGGCACGGCGCAGTCGTCCCGGGTCTGCCGGTGGTCGACACCACCAAACGTGTAGGACCAGCCGACGCGTCCGGGGCCCGTCCGGTGCTGGAGACCCCTGACCGCGACAGCCTGGTCGCCGTGCAGACCCCGCAAGGTTTTGACCGTGCGTTGCTGGACCGCGCCCACGCCGCAGGTGCTGGCCGAGCCTGCGACGAGACCACCGCTGCGTCTGACGACGCCGGTCTGGTCGAATCCCTCGGCGAACCGGTGTGGGTGGTCCCCGGTGACCTGGCCGCCTGGAAGATCACCACCCGCACCGACCTGGCCCGCGCCGAACGGCTCGCGTCCGGCGAAAAGACACCCCACGATAAGGTGCCTCACGACCGACCGGCGCATAACCTGCCCGCAGAACCTGACGCTGCAGAACCTGCAGGGGCCGTGTGCGAGCCCCTTCCGGCCGAGGAGACCTGATGACCGTGCCACGTACGGGCCTGGGCGTGGACGTCCACGCCTACGAGAACGACCCACCCCCCGACGCTGAGCTGCACCTGGCCGGGCTGACCTGGCCCGGCGAATGGCCCCTCGCCGGTTTCTCTGACGCGGACGTCGCAGCCCACGCCATCGCCGACGCCATGCTCTCCGCCGCCGGCCTCGGCGACCTCGGCGCAGTCTTCGGCACCTCCGACCCCCGCTGGGAAGGCGCCTCAGGCACCGCTATCGTCGCCGAGACCGCCCGCCTGGTCACCGGAGCCGGTTTCGCCGTCGGCAATGTCGTCGTCCAGGTCATCGGCAACCGTCCTCGCCTCGGCCCCCGCCGGGCCGAAGCCCAAGCCGCCCTCTCCGCCGCCGCAGGCGGCCCCGTCGCCGTCAGCGCCACCACCACCGACGGCCTAGGCCTCACCGGCCGCGGCGAAGGCGTCGCCGCCATAGCCACCGCCCTCCTCCTGGACAATGGGGACGGTTCCTAATGTCTTGCCTGGTCAAGCCAGTTTTTCGGCAAGACAACAGCAACCGTCCCCGCTATCTGAAGTAGCACCTCGCGGCTACCTGGGCCGTCGTCATCTCGACAGTGCGCCATCCAGGTGCCTACCGCCTGGACCGACTTTTCTCCACCCGGGCTGGAGTGCTCGTTTATCTGGGTGGCACCATCATGTATCTGGGCGGCATTGTCATGGCCCGGTACCGCTGGAGCCGCGACCGCAGGACCAGACCGGGAATCAGCGTCGCCAGGCATGTGAGCAGGAGCAAGAAGAGCGCCGACCCCGTGCCGAGCAACAAGATGATCTGCCACTCGTCGTTCGGCATAGACGACGGTCGCAGTACGAACCTGGTACGAGCACCCGAGACGTTGAAATCGTCCCGGCAGGTGAAGTCGTAGACGCCTGGGGTGTCGGTGATGAACGTGTACAACTCGCTGGACTCGCTGTAGGGGCTCCTGGGTGTGAGGGTCGCAAGGGCGTCGTCCGGACCGGTGAACTCACACTTCCCTCTGGGCACTGCCCCGTCGCGAAGTATCTCCTCGATCACATATTCCTGGTTGTCCTCCAGGTGAACCGAGAGGTGATCATTGCGGAAGTCGTCCTCGCTGGCTACTATGACGCCGAACCCGACGAATGTGATGGCCCCACCGATCAGTGTCAGCGAACCGAACACAATACCCAGGACCAGCAGCACCGTTACCGTTCTGGGCCGGGGTGGCTGCACCAGATGGTATCCCACGGCGTACGGTCGGGGCGGACCCGGCGGGTAGATGTAGGCCATACTGGCACGATAACGGGCGGACACGACCCAGGTCGACCCTCGTGGCCCAGATCAGTGTATCTATCTAGAGACACGTGTATCAGATTCGTCACAGGACAGTGGGGACGGTTCCGAATGTCTTGCCTGGTCAGGACTATTCCGTGGTTGGGGCGGGGCGGTTCGCCTGGGCAGGACGGTGGAGAACAGCAAGAACTGTCCCCATTGTCACCGCATTTTCTTCACGTTTCTCCTCAGCGGGCGCTGGCGGCGGCGAACAGGGCGATCCCGGCGGCGACGCTGGCGTTGAGAGACTCGGCGGAGGTGGCGATCTCGATGGCGGCGACAGCGTCGCACTGCTCACGGACCAGGCGGGACAGGCCTTTGCCTTCGGAGCCGATGACCAGGCACAGCGGGTCGGACGCGAAGGGCAGGTCGCGGACGCTGGCGTCCCCGGCGCCGTCCAGGCCCACGACGAACACCCCAGCACGGCGCAGCTGGGCCAGACCACGGGCCAGGTTCGGTACCCGGGCGACCGGGACCCGGGCCAGCGCCCCGGCCGAGACTTTCCAGGCCGCGGCGGTCACCCCGGCTGAGCGGCGTGTGGTCACCACGACACCGTGGGCGCCGAACGCGCCAGCGGAACGGATCACCGCACCGAGGTTCCGCGGGTCGGTCACCTGGTCCAGGGCCACGACCAGGGGCGGGACCCCTGCCTCGGCGGCGGCGTCGAGCAGGTCGTCCAGGTCGCGGTAGGCGTAGTCGGGGACGGTGAGGGCCACACCTTGGTGCACCGCGCCGTCGGCCAGGTCGTCCAGCTCAGAGCGTCCCACCTCGCGCAGCCGCACGTTCTGGTCGGTGGCCAGGGCGAGGATCTCGCGTACCCGTTCGTCGGAGTCCAGCCATGACGCCAGGTGCAGCGTCGTGGCTGGGATCCCTGCGCGCAGAGCTTCCAGCACCGAGTTGCGCCCGACGACGACCTCAGGCGCGTCAGGGTCGCGACGGCGTCGTGCGGGGCGTTCCTTGGCGCTCTTGGCCTCGGCGGCCAGCTTGCGTTGGTGCGCTGCGTGGTAGACGCGGTCCTCGGCCTTGGGGGTGGGTCCGCGTCCCCGCAGCGCTTTGCGTCCTTGGCCGCCAGAGCCGACGATGGCACCCTTTTTCGACCCTGGTTTGCGCACCGCACCGCGGCGCCCGGAGTTTCCTGGCATCAGTGTTCCTCTCAGGCCAACGACCAGCGTGAGCCGTCGGGGGAGTCTTCGACAGCCACGCCAGCGGCGTTGAGACGGTCGCGGATGGCGTCGGCGGCGGCAAAGTCCCGGGCGGCGCGAGCGGCGGAACGGGCGTCGAGCTCGGCGGTGACCAGCGCGTCCAAGGCGGTGGCGGCACGGGCGTCGCCGGTGGTGCGCCAGGCCACAGGGTCTAAGCCCAGCACGTCGAGCATGGCCCGCAGCGACAAAGCCGATTCGGCGGCGTCGGCGTGGCGTCCCTCAGCCAACGACGTGTTGCCCACACGCAGGGTCTCGTGCACGACGGCCAGGGCCGCGGCGACATCCAGGTCGTCGTCCATGGCGGTGACGAACGCGCGTGGGAGGGTCACCTCGGCCAGGTCCGTACCGTCGTCGGTGCTGGCACGTTCGACGAACGACGACAACCGTTCCCACGCGGCAGCGGCATCAGACAGCGTCGACTCGCCCCACTCGAGCATCGACCGGTAGCGCGCCGTGACCAGGGCGTAACGCAGCACCACCGCCGGTGTGTGGGCCAGCAGCTCGCTGACCAGCAGACCGTTGCCCAGGGACTTGCTCATCTTCTCCCCGGACTGGGTCACCCACCCGTTGTGCATCCACAGCTGGGCGAAACCAAAACCAGCGGCCCGTGACTGCGCCTGCTCGTTCTCGTGGTGCGGGAAACGCAGGTCCAGGCCCCCAGCGTGGATGTCGAACTCGTCACCCAGATACCGCCGCGCCATGGCCGAGCACTCCAGGTGCCACCCGGGCCGGCCCCGTCCGAACGGGGTGTCCCACGACGCCGTGGCCGGCTCGTGCGGTTTGGCGCCTTTCCACAGCGCGAAATCCGCCGGGTCGCGTTTTTGCACCCCGTCGGTGGCGTCAGGCGCTGGTTTCATGTCGTCGACGTTCTGGTTCGTCAGCTCGCCGTACGCAGGCCACGACCGCACGTCGAACCACACCTCACCGCTACCAGCGACATAAGCGTGCCCGCGTTCGATGAGGAGCTGCATGAGCTCGACCATCTCTGGCACATGCCCGGTCGCCCGGGGCTCATAGGTCGGCGGCAGCAGCCCGACCGCGTCGTACGCCGCAGTGAACGCCCGTTCGTGGGTGTATGCCCACGCCCACCAGTCGGTCTTCGCCTCGGCAGCCTTGGCCAAGATCTTGTCGTCGATATCAGTGACGTTGCGCACCACCGTCACCTCGTGCCCCGTCCGGCGCAGCCACCGCACCAGCACGTCGAACGCCAGCGCCGCACGCAGGTGCCCAATATGCGGCGCCGACTGCACCGTCGCCCCACACAGGTAGATCCCCACCTTGCCAGGGACCAGCGGCTCAAACGGCCGCACAGCATGGGTAGCAGAGTCGAACAGGTGCAAGCTCACCGGCCAAGCGTACCGGCGCCCTAGGGCGCGGCTGGGCCGGGCCGTGAGCATCAATGGGGACGGTTCCTATGTCTTGCCTGGTCAATCGGCGTATCCGGCCCGCTCACCCAACCTCGGTCGTGCCCTCGACCACCCGCTCCGGCAGTCAGTCCGTCGAGATGTGGGGCTGACCAGGCAAGACATAGGAACCGTCCCCATTGTCCTGCGCTCATCCTCGCGTTCGAAGGCTGCGCTCGACCAGCTCCGGAAGCCAGCCCGACGAGATAGTGGGCTGACCAGGTAGGACATAGGAACCGTCCCCACTGTCCTAGGTGAGCCGTTCGCTGTACACGCGGGTGGTGATGTCTTGGCGCAACAGGCCGTCGACGTTCTCGCGGTCGAACCTGGCGTTGACGTCGGCAAGGTGCGCGTCGTAGGTGGGGTCTGAGGGGAGAGGGTTCTCTGAGTGCGAGGTCATGTACTGCACCCAGGTCTGGCGTGTGTGGAAGATGGGGTTCGGGAACTCCCGGAACATCGGGCGTGTGAAAAACTTCTCGGTGGACGATCTGGAGTGGGTCGCGCTGGTGCCGCCTGGTGTGACGTTGTAGATGGCGATCACCAGTGCCCCGGGGACGCCGATTCTTCGGCACTCGGTGCGGAACACGTCGGGGTCGAACCAGTGCAGAGCTTGCGCGCAGGTGATGACGTCGACGCTGTGGTCGGGCAGAGTTGTGGCTTCTGCTGTTCCTGGGACGGCTGTGGCGTGCGGATACGGGCTCAACGTTGCGGTCAGCTGTTCGAGCATGTCGGTGTTGGGTTCCACCCCGAAAACCTCATACCCGCGCTCGGCGATGAGCGCGGTAAAAATTCCTGTCCCCGCGCCGACGTCTGCGAACACTGCGCCTTTGCGCACCAGTGTGCTGATGTAGTCGACTGAGGGGGCCGGGTACCCAGGGCGCCCCCTGGCGTACGCATCGGCCTTGCCTGTGAACATTTCCGTGTTCACTGGTGACGGTCGAGGGCACACGTCTGTTCCTTTATCTCGATGAGGGTCGCTCATGGGGACGTCCAGGCCAATCAGCGCAGCAGCAGGGCAACCATCGGGGCTGGGACCGCCCACGCCGGTTCGGTCAGGTCGAGGATGTTGCGGGTGGCCAGGACGCCACCGTGGTACTTGTTCTCCACGACTCTTGCCTCGCTACGCCAGCCGCGGCTGACCCACTTGCTCTCGACCGGTGTTGTCGGTCGCGGTCCGGTGGCGGTGGGTACCGGGACCGGGCCCAGGTCGACCTCTTGGCCTGACGCGGTTCGCAGGTATCCGATCGTGTCGCCGAATGCCAGACGGCCCTCCTGAAGCCCGTCGATCGCCAGAGCGAGCGTCGTGCCAAGAGCCATCTCTGTGAGCGTGGTGAGGGCGGGTTCGGTGAGCCCAGCGCGTAGACGCGAAGGAAGCCAGGCGAGGATCGGGTCGGTGAGGTAGTACTTGGACTGTGCTCCAGGGGTGGTTGCGCCGTGCTCGCGACGTTGGGGGCACTCCAGGGCGGCAAAAGTTGAGATCAGCCGGGTGATGCGACGGGTGAGCTGGTTCCGTGACCCGTATCCGGTGTCCTGGGCGGTGCGGTTCATGTTGAGGGGGCTGGTGGCTCGCCCGACGAGTGCGTCGAGCAGGATCGCGACGGAGTCGGGAGTCTCGTCGCACTCGAGGTCGGCGACGAGCCACGATTCGAGGTCGCGGAAGAACCCTTGGGACACAGCGCCGTTGGTCACGCTTTCGTAGACGGATCTGGGGAATCCTCCTGAACGCAGGTATGCCTGCCACGCAAGGTCGTAGCTGTCGGTCAGGAACGTCAGAGGCTCCAGCAGGTCGCGGATCTCCTTCGACTGCAGGTCCCACAGCGGCGCCGGATCCAGCAGGGGCAGGTCCCGGCCGCTGGCGACCAGGAAGTCTCGGAACGACATCGGCATGACGTGCCGGATCCTGCGGTGGGACCCTGCACCGGCCCGGCCTGCGAACAGGTTCGCGGTGAGGTCCTCCATCCCGACCCAGCGCGAACCGGTGGTGACCACGCAGTCTTCTCCCACCAGAGACTGGTCCCGCAACCGTTTCAGTGTCGCTGTCCAGCCAGCAATCCCGCTCACCTCGTCCACCAGCCATACTCTTCGGCGTTCTCCTGACCGGTCGACGGACGAGGTGAGCTCACGGCCCAGGACGAAGGCGCGGTTGAGGTCTTGGGCGGTGAAGTCGTCGGCGGTGATGTGGATGATCTGGCGTGGGTCTACGTCGTCACGTGCGCACAGCGCCGCCGCGGTGTCGATGAGGATGACCGACTTGCCGACTCGTCGGGGTCCGGTGAGGACGACGAGCTTGTCGTCGACCGGCCCGGTGGTGACGTCGTCGAGCACGGACGAGCGGTACCCCAGGTCGTAGAGCGCGCGATCACGCAGCTGGCGGTGGCTACCGATCCAGGCCGTGGCGGATCTGCCGGTAGCAGCAGCCAGCCACCATGGGTTGGTCTCGCGGAGGATCGTGGCAATCTGGTCATCTCGCATATGGGCATCGTAGCAGGTGGCCGGGGTAGATGTGGGTGTTGACGGACCAAAAGGGTAGGGGTTCAGCGGGTGTTGACGGACCAAAAGGGTAGGGGTTCAGCGGGTGAAGGCGGACCAAAAGGGTAGGGGTACGGTGGGTGACGCGGAACAACAGGGTACGGGTACGGCGTGCCGAGGGACCTTGGCCTGGTATGGACGTTCGGGTGGACTGGTCTTCGTCGGACGGTGAGCAGCGGTGACGATGGGGTCGTTGGTGGCGGTGAAGGGACGGTTGGGCGTGGCAGGGGGTTTGCTGGTCGGGGTCGGCTTGGGCGAAGTGGGGCCAGGGACGCCCGCATCAACTCTGGACGGAACGACCAGTTCTCACAGCAGTCGGCTGACCAGGCAGGACATTAGGAACCGTCCCCATTGTCTTCGACGACCCACACGCCGGTTTTGTCGGAGCCTTCGCGGCGCAGCAGGGACGCGGCGGTGAGCTTGGCCAGGCGGCGTTCGACGGTCCGGGAGGATTTGCCGGTCACCTCGGCCAGGGTGGTGATGGTCCTGGTCGGGTCGGCGGTGAGGTGGGCCAGGAGGGTGCGGTCCAGGGCGTCGAGGCGGACGACGGGTGCACCGTCACGTGGACCGACGGGTACACCGTCATTTACACCGCCAGATAGACCGTCAGATACGCCGTCGGATGCACCGTCAGCGCTGTCGCCGTAGTGGTGCAACGACTGCTCGATGATGTCGAGCATGAAGGTGATGAACGGGGCGGCGTCGACCTCGGGTTCGT
>WRET01000098.1 GCA_009779195.1 Micrococcales bacterium | reverse complement strand
GCACGCACGCTGGCGGCGTTGTCGTCGTCGGCAGCACCTCCAGTGCTGCTCTCCTCCTCCGCCTTGCCAGCGCACGCACCGGACACGCCACGCTCGCACGGGGGGTTAAGAGACACGCCCTAGGGAGGTGAAACACGTGCGCGTCGAGATCGTGACCACCGCCGTGCAGCCGAGCCGACCCGAGCTGCTCGGCCCGGCCGACCTAGCGCGTTGGCGACGGCTGCGCCGTGAGGCCGACCGCGACCGCCTCAGCACCGGTGCGGTGCTGCGCCAGGCTGTGCTGCGAGAACGTGCCGGTCGTGCGGTGCCGGTCGTGCGGCGCTGTCGCGGTTGCGGCTCGACCGACCACGGAGAGGTGCAGCCAGCGGCGCCCGAGGACTTGGCTCGCTGGCGTACCTCGACCAGCCACGCCGGGGGCACTGTGGCGCTCGCGGTCGTCGACTGTGAGGGCGCCGACGTGGGTGTCGGCCTCGATGTGGAGGCTGTCTCCCGCACCGACCTGTGCATCGCCCCCCTGGTGCTGTGCGACGGCGAGCAGCCGCCCACGTCCCGCTGGGACCTGTGCGGCCTGTGGACCGCCAAAGAGGCCGTCCTCAAGGCGCTCGGGTGCGGTCTGCACGTCGCGATGACCGAGGTGGAGGTCAGGCCGCACGCAGCGGACGGGAAACCAGGCTGGACCGCGCACGCTGCCGGTGAGGACTCCCGCCTGCAGCCGTTGCGCGAGCAGCCCTGCCGGGTCGTCGACCTGACGTACGTCGTCGGTGGCTCGCAGCGTTCCGCCGTGGCGGTGACAGGGGCGGACCACACGCACGTCGAGCACCGCCAGGTGGCCTCCGGCAGGTGGTTGTCATGGGTGGAGAGCATGCTGCCTGACGAGTGAATTTCGTCCGCTGTAATCGGGCCATCGCGTCAGATCCCTTCGAGGACACGCTGAACGTTTTCCTTGGGGCGATTCGGCTCTTGTGCAGGTCAGAGCACTCCTTTGGCCTCGCGTGGTGACACGGCTTGGTTGCAGGCAGGTGTCCGACAGGTCCCAAATGAGCTCACTAGCCCCCTGGTAGCATCCTTTGGGTCATACCAGCAATATGTCTGAGATGCGCTGTTCGTCTTCGACGGACGCGGGACGAGGAGCCGCGCAGTGGGCGACGTGACGAGGCCTCCCATCGCTGTAGTTGGCATCGGCTGTCGGTTTCCTGGAGGCGTCTGCTCGCCTGACGACTACTGGCAGTTGCTGGAGTCGCGTGGCGACGGCATCGTCGACATCCCTGCCGAACGGTGGAACCGCGACCGGCACTCTGCTCCAACGCCGATAGCTGGAAAGAGCCAGGTGCGTCGCGGGGGGTTTCTCGCTGACCCCGTCGACACTTTCGACCCGGTCTTTTTCGGGATCTCGCCGCGTGAGGCTGACTCGATGGACCCGCAGCAACGCCTGTTGCTGGAGGTCGCCTACGAGGCGGTCGAGGACGCTGGGGTGCGGCTCGAGACTCTGGCTGGGACGGACGTGGGGGTGTTCACCGGCGGGTTCACGCTCGACTACAGCCAGCTGCAGTTCGGTATGGCCGACGCCGAGGCGCCTGCGGTGAACGTGCACACCGCCACGGGCGTCGTCATGACGATGCTCGCCAACCGCATCTCGCACGCCTTCGACCTGCTCGGTCCGAGCCTCGTGGTCGACACGGCGTGCTCGTCGTCGCTGGTCGCCGTGCACCTGGCCTGCCAGTCGATCTGGCGTGGCGAGAGCGTGTCGGCCTTTGCCGGCGGTGTGAACCTCATGCTCGCCCCCAGCTTCACGACCGCAGCCTCGACAGGCGGGTTCCTCTCGCCCACCAGCACCTCGCGGGCCTTCGACGCCAGCGCTAACGGTTACGTGCGTGCCGAGGGTGCTGGGTTCGTCTTCCTCAAGCCCCTCCAGCAGGCGCTGGCCGACGGTGACCGCGTCTACGCGACGGTCCGCGGCACGGCGACCAGCCAGGACGGGCGCACCAACGGCATCACGGTACCGAACCCGGCGAGCCAGCAACGAGCCATGCGCCGCGCCCTGGCCCAGGCTGCGGTCCACCCGGGCGAGGTCGCCTACGTCGAGGCCCACGGGACCGGCACCCCGGTCGGAGACCCGATCGAGGCGAGCGCGATCGGCGCTGTCTACGGACACAGCGAGGGGCGGACGGCCCCGCTGGCCATCGGCAGCGTCAAGTCGAACGTCGGACACCTCGAGGCGGCCGCCGGGATCGCCGGGCTCATCAAGACGGCGCTGGTCCTGGCCCACCGCAGGATCCCGCCGCACCGCGTGCTGGACCGCGTCAACCCCGCCATCGACCTGGACGGGTTGCGCCTGCGCATCCCGCTCGACAGCGAAGACCTGGCACCGGACGGCGAGGTGCTGGCGGGCGTGAACTCGTTCGGGTTCGGCGGGACGAACGCCCACGTGGTGCTCGCCTCGGCGCCAGAACCGGACCGACGCGCGCCCGCCGACCAGATGCCCGAAGCTGGGCTCGGGTTCGTCCCCTTGCTGCCGTTCGCGGCCCGTTCGAACGCCGCCGTCGCGACCGTCGCGGACCGCCTGGCCGACGCGGTCGAGGCGGGAGGACCGGTGGCCGGGCTCGCCGCCGGGATGGCGCACCGGCGCAGCCACCACCGGGCCGAACGCCGGGTCGTCGTCGCAGGTGAGCACGAGCGCGCGGTGATGGCGCTACGGGCCGCGGCGGACGGCCAGACGCACCCCGACCTCGTCACAGGCCCGCTCGCCGAGACCACAAGCGGCCTGGCGTTCGTCTACACGGGTATGGGACCGCAGTGGTGGGGTATGGGCCGCGAGCTGTTCGAACACTCACGCCCCTTCCGTGACGCAGTCGAGCGGTGCGACGCGGCGATACGCCCGATCGTCGGCTGGTCGCTCGTCGACGAGATGCTCCGTGACTCGTCCACCTCGAAGATGGCCGAGACCTGGCTCGCGCAGCCGGCGAACTTCGCCGTCCAGTACGGGCTGACCGAGCTGTTGCGCGAGGTCGAGGTCGTCCCTGCGCGCGTCGTGGGGCACAGCGCAGGTGAGGTGGCTGCGTGGCTGGCGGCCGGCTCGTTCAGCTTCGACGACGCGGTCACCGTCATCGTGCACCGGGCCCGGCTGCAGCACCTGCTCGCTGGGCAGGGACGGCTGCTGGCGGCGGCGCTGACGCCCGACGAGGCAGCGGAGCTGCCGGAGGTCGCAGCCGGGCAGGTCGAGGTGGCGGCGGTCAACGCCCCCTCCTCGGTGGTGCTCGTCGGTGCCGTGGAACAGCTGGAGGCGATCGGCGAGCGGCTCAAGGCCGACGAGCTGTTCGCCCGGCTCGTCCCAGGAGACGTGCCGTACCACAGCACCGCGATGGACCTGGTCGAAGCCGAGCTGCGGCAGTGCCTGGCGCACGTGGCGCCGACGGCGCCTCGCCTGCCGATGTGGTCGAGCGTCACAGGCGCACAGGTGCCCGACGACGGCTCGGTGCTGCCTGACGCCGACTACTGGTGGCGCAACGTGCGACAACCCGTGCGGTTCGCGGCAGCGGCGAGCGCCATGATCGTCGACGGTGCCCGCTGCTTCGTCGAGATCGGTCCGAGCCCGGTGCTGGCACAGGCGGTGCGTGAGACTGCCGCGAGCTGCGAGGCGAAGGTCGCGGTGGGCAGCACGCTCGACCGCAAGCGGCCCGACCTCGAGGCGGTCTCCAGCACTGTCGGCTGGGCGTGGATCCACGGCGCACCCGTCGACTGGGCACGGCTGGCACCACCGGCAGGCCACCAGGCCATGGACCAGCTGCCACGGCACCCCTTCGCTCGCGACCGGTACTGGGTCGAGGGTGACCAGGCGCGCCGCTACCGGCTCGGGACGCTGGACGAACCGTACGCGGGGTACCGCCTGGAGACTGCGCAGCCTGGGTGGCGACGTGTTCTCGACGGCACCGCTCCTGCTGGGCTGACCGACCACGTCGTCCACGGCCAGAAGCTGTTCCCGGGCGCTGGCTTCGTCGAGATCGCCCTCGAGGTCGCCCGCGCCCACTACGGCGCACCACGGGCGACGCTCGAGGACGTGCGGTTCACCGCGCCGCTCGGGTTGCACCTGCCCGCCGTGACGCTCGTCGAGGCCAGCCTCGACGAGACCAGCTCCACCGTGTCGATCAGCAGCCGGGCGCCCGAGGCCCAGCGGTGGGTCCGCAACGCCGTGGCGACGCTGGTCCCCGCACCACTGCCAGGCACCGTCGTCGACGCGGCGGTCGTCGGTCCCGTGCCGGCCGTCCTTGGCGCCGAAGAGCTGCCGGCCGACGTGCTCTACGAGCAGTTCGCCGAGGCAGGGTTCGCCTACGGTCCTGCCTTCCGGCGTATCGAACGGGTGTGGCTCGCCGAGCAGGAGGCTGTCGCGCATATCGCGGCCCCCGAACCGTCGGACGCCTCGCAGGGAGAGGCTCCCGTGGTCGACCCGGCCACGCTGGACGCCGCGTTCCAGCTGCTCCTGCCGCTGGCTGGGGTGCTCGACGGTGGGCCGCCGGTCATCCCGGTCGCTGTGGAGCGTGTGGCGGTGCACGGCTCGCCGACAGGTCCGCTGCGCGCCCACGCGAGCAACCCACGCTCGGTCGGCGACGGCATGCTGGCCGGCGACGTGGTGCTCACGACGCCGACCGGCGAGGTCCTCGTCGAGGTGGAGGGCTTCACGGTGCGCCAGCTGGCCGACACCGCGCCCCGGCTCGGTACCCAGTGGGTCTACCAGCAGACCTGGGTCGACGAGCCGCTGGCTCCCGACGTTGCCACCCGTGATATCGAAGGACGTTGGTTGCTGCTCGGGGGCCGCCAGCTCGCCGACCCCGTGGCCGACAAGCTGCGCAGCCGGGGAGTGACGCCGGTGCTCGAACCGCTCGACGAGGACCTTGCGCAGGTCCTGGACCGGTTCCTGGCCGACGGTCCTATGCGCGGTGTGGTGCACCTGGGCTCGTACGACCCTGAGCGTCCAGCGTTGCAGAGGCCTGAAGAGCCGCGGCAAGGGCTTGACTGGCCGCCACCAGGGCTTGAATGGCCGCTGCACGGGGCTCCCCGCTCGGTGGTGACGTTGGCGACCGAGCTCGACCGGCGTGGCGTCGCCGCCACGACTGTCATCGTGACGGCCGGTGCGCAGAGCGTCGACGGCCTCATCGACGAGGCGGGCCTGGCCCAGTCGTCGATGCTGGGTATAGGACGGGTTGCGCACCAAGAGCTCCTGGGGCTGGAGTCACGCCTCGTCGACCTCGACCCCGAGGTGCTCGCGGCGGACCCAGATGGGTCTTCGGGCGCGCTCAGCGACGAGCTCGACCGTCTGGTGGACGAGATAGTGCTCGACGACCCCAACGAAGACCAGGTCGCCTTCCGGGGCGGCCGACGCCTCCTGGCCCGGCTCGAGCCCGCGTCACGAGACGGCGGCACGATCCCCGTGCGGCTCCGCAGCGACGCTTCCTACCTGGTGACCGGCGGGCTCGGTGCGCTCGGGCGGCTGGTGACGACCTGGCTCGCCGAACAGGGCGCGGGGCACCTGGTGCTGGTCGGCCGTTCGGGGCTGCCCGACCGTTCCGCGTGGGACGCCCTGCCTGCCCACGACCGCAACAAGCCCGCTGTCGACGCGGTCCGGCTGGCGGAGGCGCGCGGCGCTCGTGTCCATGTCGTCGCGCTCGACATCACCAGAGCCGATGCGGTCACGGCGGCGCTCGACGAGCTGACGGCCGCGGGGGTGCCGCCCCTGCGAGGCGTGATCCACGCGGCCGGGGTGGTCGACGACCAGATCCTCATCCGCCTCGACGACGAGCGGCTCGAGCGTGTCCTGGCGCCGAAGATCACCGGCGCGTGGGCGCTGCACACCGCGACGGCCCACCTTCCGCTGGACTTCTTCGCCCTGTTCTCGTCGATCTCGGCTGTCCTTCCCACACCCGGCCAGGGCAACTACGCCGCTGGTAACGCGTTCCTCGATGCTCTGGCCCACTACCGGCGCGGCCTGGGACTGCCTGCCGTGTCGATCAACTGGGGACCGTGGGACACCGGGATGATCGCCGAGCTGGGACTGCGAGAGCTGTTCCAGCAGCGGGGTATCGACCTCATCGACCCGACGACCGGTATGCGCCTGCTGGCCGAGCTTCTCGGCGGTGCGGTCGCCCAGCACGGGGTGGTCTCGGCCCACTGGCCGACCGTCATCGACCAGTACCCGCGGGAACCACGGTTCATCGCGCACCTCGGGCTCGAGGTTCTCGACGGCGCTGGCGCGGTGTCGGCCCGCGAACGGATCGAGCAGGCCAGCGCCGAGGAGCGACCAGCGGTGGTCGCTGATGTCGTGGCCGAGATCGCGGGCCGGGTGCTGCGCCTGGCCGTGGAGAAGATCGACCGTACCGAGCCCCTGGGGCGCCTCGGGCTCGACTCGATGATCGCGTCTGAGCTGCGGATCCGGCTCGAGCAGGCCGTCGGTGTCGCGCCGTCGATCGTGTTCCTCCTCGACGGTGCGAGCGTCGCCGACATCGCCGCGTGGACGCTGGCCAACATGGACCAGCAAGAGCTCGACGAGCTGCTCGGCTCGCTCAGCGAGGAGGATCTGGCACAGCTGCGCGAGGAGGCCGAATCTGCCGCGCCCGAGGCGACGAACGATGGCTAGTGCCAAGACCTCGCTCGCAGACCTGACACCGCAGCAGCGCCTCGCTCTGGTCGAGCGTCTGCGTGCCCAGGACGCCACGCCGGTCTCGCCCGCTGGGGCGGGACCGCGGGTCCGGCCGCGCGAACGTGCAGGTGGCCAGGTGGTGCTGTCGTCGTCGCAGGAGCGGATGTGGTTCCTGGAGCAGTTCCACCCTGGTAGCGCGATGCACGTGATGTCAGGGGCGGTCCGGTTGCCGGCCGTGGTCCCGCCGGAGGTGTTCGCCGAGTGCCTCGACGAGGTCGTGGCGCGGCACGAGGTGCTGCGCACACGGTTCGAGGCGCGCGACGGCGAGCCGGTCGGAGTGGTCGAGGATGCGGTCCAGGTGCCGTTGCGGTACCTGGACGACGTCGACGAGGCCACGATGTGGGCAGTGTTCGAAGCCGACGCGACAGTGGCGTTCCGTGTGGCCGACGAGCCGCTGGTCCGGGCGACGCTGGCAACCACCGACGACGGTCGCTGCTACGTCCAGGTGACGATGCACCACCTGGTCAGCGATGGTTTTTCTACGGGGATCCTGTTCGGCGAGCTCGGTGCGCTGTGCGTGACGCGGGTGCTCGGGCAGCGGCCCGGGCTGCCGTCGGTGCCTTTCCAGTACGCCGACTACGCGCAGTGGCTCGTGGAGACCGACGCCAGCGAGCAGAACGCTGCGGCGGTCGAGTACTGGCGCGGTGCCCTGGCCGACGCGCCCCAGGTCCTGGCGCTCCCTGAGGACCACCCCCGTCCCGACCAGTTCAGCTACCGGGGCGAACGTCTGGTCTTCGAGCTGGACGCGCAGCTGTCCCAGCAGGTACGGGCCTACGCGGCATCGCAGGGGACGACCCCCTTTGTGGTGTTCCTGGGGGCGTACGCGGTGGTGCTGTCGCGGTGGACGGCTGACGACACGGTCGTCGTCGGGGCGCCGGCGGCGCAGCGTTCGCAGGTCGGTGCCGACCGGGTGGTGGGACCGTTCCTGAACACGCTGGCGCTGTGCGTGTCGTTGGACGGTGCTCCAAGCCTGCGTGAGGCGGTGGCACGTGCCGCTCAGGTGACCCGGGCGGGGTTCGCCCACCAGTCGTTGCCCTTCGAGCGTGTGCTCAACGAGCTGCAGGTGGCGCGCGACCCGTCGCGCAGCCCTCTGGTCCAGGCCGTGCTCAACGTGCAGAACGCGCCGGCGGGCGACCTGGAGCTGCGTGACCTGCACAACGGCTGCGCCCAGTTCGACCTGCTCGTGGCCCTGGTGCTGACGTCCGGGGCGACGGAGGGGCGCGTCGACTTCGCCAGCGACGTGTTCGACCGTCGTAGTGTCGAGGCGATGGTCGTGGCGTTCCGACGTGTCCTGGAGACAGTCGTCGACGACGACACGGTGACCGTCGACCAGGTCCCGCTGACCGCGTCGGACGACGCCGACCTGCCCGCCGCCGACTGTCCGACCAGGCAGACGGCTATCGTCCGGGCGCCCAGGCTCCACGACGCCGTCCTGGCGAGCGCCCAGCGCTGGCCGCAGCGCCGTGCCATCACACAGGGGGACGAGCACCTGAGCTTCGGCGACCTGGCGCACCGGGTGTCGGCACTGGCCGCGCGTAT
>WRET01000097.1 GCA_009779195.1 Micrococcales bacterium | reverse complement strand
GCGCTCGCGAGCAGGCTCACAGCCTCGGCATCCAGGACGATGAAGGGCTGGACGACGCTCACCAGCCGAGCTCGTCGCGCAAGGCGGCGACCCGTGCAGTGTCTGGCTCCCCGTGCTTCTCCCGCATCTCCGCCAGGATGTCGCCCAGGGCGTCTCGTTCCAGCTGGCGCGCGGTCGCGGCATCGACGTACGCCGAGAAGCCGCGCTTGCCTGCCCGGGCACTGACACCTGCCGACGTGCTCTCAGATAACGTCACCGAGTGCTGGACGACGGTTCTCGAACGGGGCTTGGTCTCAGCCATGCCTAAATGATAGTCGAACTATCACAACTAGACAACGTGCGTCGGCCCTGATGCAGCCACAAACCTGGTCCTCGTCTGGTCAATGGTGGGCACCGCCGTCGGTGTTGATCTGCCGAGCACCGGCTGCCCCAGACCGCTGACGGAAGGCCCGGCTGGCTCAGCCGTCAGCCCCCAGGCGTGCCGACGCCCGGTGCTGGCCGTCGGGCCAAGGCAGCAAGCAGCGCCCGGCGCGCCTTCTTCGTGGGGGCTGTGAGGGCGGCCACGACGTCGACCTCCAGGTCGTCGTGCACGGCAGCAACCAGCACCGGTGCCAGCCGCTCTACCGCAGACGCGTCGCCGGTAGCCAGGACGGGGATCAGCACCTGGGCATGCGCGACGATCTCGTCGTCGGTGGCGTGCAGGTTGTCCAGCCACACCCCCAGCCAGACCATGCGGTCGCTGGGCCGACGAGCGGTGCCGAGAGCGACGAGCGTCAGGTCGACCGCTTCGTCTCGGCGCCCCCGCGGACCACGACGCCCAGACCTGAGCCAGGCGATGAGACCGTCCAAGCTGTACCCGAGCCACCGACGGGATTTTGGCTGGGCTGACAGAGGGTGCCAGCCGGCTCGCTGCCTGTTCAGGTACCATGGGTGCATGGTTGACCAGGGGCTTCTTGAACAAGTGATGCGCCTCGACGAAAACGCTCGGCGTGAGTTGTGGGTCGCGATCGGCAGTTCTCTCGACGCTGGAGACATCTGCGAAGAGGTCGCCGCGATCATCGACGAGCGTATCGCCGAGGCAGACGCGCACCCAGAAGCCTTCGTGACCCTCGAAGACGACCAGCGTGAGCTCCGGGCGCGCCGCGCAGCGGCATGACCTATTCCGTCCGGCTCGGTCCGAGCGCCCGGCGTGACCGTGACCGCATTCTTGCCTGGTATGACGTGGAAGCGCCCGAACAGTCCGAACGTTTCGTCAAGGACCTGTACAGCACCGCCGAGCAGCTGGAGACCTTCCCCCGTCTGCGGCCGGTCATCCGACGCGGTGCGCGCAGAATCAGCCTTGAGGTGTTCCCCTACCAGTTGTGGTACCGGGTGCGCGACGATGCCGCGATCGTCCAGGTCATCGCTGTCCTCCACCACCGGCAAGACTCCTCACAGATAGGCCTGCGTGTGTGACCGCTCGATAGCGCTGAGCTCTTCGTCATCTGGTGAGGCGTGATACGGCGGTCTGGCACCACTGTGCGGCACGGTCTTGGGCGGTGGTGCTGGTGGTGGGAGCCACGGGCCGGTTGTCAGGACGGTCCTGTGGCCGAGGTGATCAGCGCGGCCAGGCCGGACTCGTCGAGCAGGCGGCGGGGGTAGACGGTCTTGCCGGTCAGGACGTAGCAGAAGGCGGCACGGACTTTGGCCAGAGGCAGGCCGGCGCGGCGGGACCAGGCCAGGCGGTACACGGCGAGCTGGACGTCGCGGGCAGCGCGGTCGGCGGGAGCCGTCGGGGGGGCGCCGGTCTTCCAGTCCACGACGATGACGGAACCGGGGCGGGCCGGGTCGGCGAACACTGCGTCGATACGCGCGCGCAGGGTGATCTCGGCGACGGAGGTCTCCACCTCTTGTTCCAGGGCCAGGGGGGTCAGAGCAGCCCAAGGTGTGGTGAGGAACGTGGTGCGCAGACGTTCGGCGGTGGCGTCGGGGGGGAATGCCTCGTCGGCGCCGGGGAGGTCATCGACGTCGACGAGGGTGGCGCGGCCGTAGTACGCCTCGACCCAGGCGTGGAACGACGTGCCGCGGCGGGCACCGTCGGACGGGGCGGTGGGGACCGGGCGGCGCAGGTCGATGGCGAACTGGGACTGGTCGGCGGCGAGGCGGACCATGGCGGAAGCGGCCAGGTGAGCGGGGAGCTCGGTGGTGCGCACCGGGGCACGGCGGGCTGCGTCTTCGGCGAGCAGACGTGTGACCAGGATGTCGTCGGGATCGTCGGGTGCTGGTGGCGGGCCTTGGGGGTGCGCGGCAAGCACGGCCAGCACCGCGTCAGCCGCGGCGGTGACCGCAGCTCGCCGCCTGGGGAAGACAGTGAAGACAGTGGGGACGGTTCCTGTGTCTTGCGGGGCCTGCCGTCCCGGCGGGCCCCGCAAGACACAGGAACCGTCCCCACTGTCTTCCCCACCAAAAGGGTCAGCTGGCCAGGTGGCGGTGTGGGCGGTGGCGGTGAAGGGGTTGTCGCCTTCGGGTTCGTCGGCCCAGGCGAGGACTTCGACGAGCCCGTCGTCGGCTAGCTCGGTGAGGAAGGGGGACACGGCGCGGGGTTGTTTGGCTGTGCCCCAGCGGGCGGCGGACAGCAGCAGGGACTCGCGGGCGCGGGTGATGGCGACGTAGGCGAGACGGCGTTCCTCGTCGATCTGGACCTGGGCGTTGGCGGCGGCGAACTGGTCGAGGCGTTGGGCCAGTTGTTTGCTGGTGGTGATCCCGGCGGTGTCCAGGGCGGGGAGGTCGTCGCGGTCGCCGCGGGCGGGGTAGGGCAAGGTGGCCAGGGCTGTGAGCCAGCCTTTGTCGCGGGGGCCGTCGTCGCGCAGGGCCGCCGGTGAGGGGAACGCGCCGTCGACCAGGCCGGGGACCGCCACGACGTCCCACTCCAGGCCTTTGGCGGCGTGGATGGTCGCGACCTGCACCGCTGACGGGTCCGGGTCGACGACGGGGAGCTCGAGGCCGTCCTCCTCGCGTTCGGCGACCTCCAGCCAGGCCAGGAACCCGCCCAGGTCGGGGGCTTCGACAGCGTTGGCGTAGCGGGCGGCGACGTCGGCGAAGGCGTCGAGGCGGGCACGGGCCAGGCCGGGGGTCGTGCCCGGGAGAGCAGCGACCTCGATGTCCAGGCCCAGCAGGCGTTCGGCGTGGGCGACGATGTCCGGCAGGGCCAGGTGGTGCAGGGCCCGGATGGCGCTGAGCACCCGGGCGAGCTCGGCGACGCGGGCGCGGGCGGTGCCGGTGAGGGTGCGTCCGTGCCGCGACGTCCACCCTGGTGGCGGGGGCTCGTCGATGGCGTCGACGATACTCACGGTCTCCTCTGGGCCCAGCCTGTCCTCCCCGTCGCGGGGTGCGGACGTGGGCACGAGAGGCGAGCCGGGCAGGTCGTGTGTCGTGCTCACTCCCGTGTCGGGGGCGGTGGAGAGCTCCCTGGACCACTCGGCCAGGGCGTGCAGGTCCGCGATACCCAGGCGGGTGCGGGCGCCGGTGAGCAGACGCATAGCCGCGTCGCCGCGCGACGGGTCGTAGGCGACCCGGAGAGCCGCGACCAGGTCAACCACCTCCGGGCTCGTCAGCAACCCCCCCAGGCCGACGACCTGCACAGGCAGGCCCGCGTCACGTAACGCTTGGGCGAGCAGGTCGAACTGGGCGCGTTTGCGGCACAGCACCGCCGCGGTGGTGACCAGGCCCCCCTCCGCGCGCCGCGCACGGGCCTCGAAGACAAACCCGGCGACTGCGGTGGCCTCGTCAGCGACAGTCTCGGCGACCAGCGCCGCGACCCGCCCCGGCCCGGCCTCTGGCCGCGCCACCAGCTCAGGCACTGCCACCGGCGACGACGCCCGCAGCTGCGCCGCGGTCCGGTTCGCCACAGCGAGCACCGCAGTGTCGTTACGCCACGACGTGGCCAACCGGAACACCTCCGCCGGCGTCCCGTCACCCCGGGGGAACGCCGCCGGGAAGCGTGCCAGACCCCCGGCGCTGGCCCCCCGCCACCCGTAGATCGACTGGTGGGGGTCGCCGACGGCCGTCACCGGGTGCCCGTCGGCGAACAGCGCCCGCAACAGCTCGACCTGCGCGTACGACGTGTCCTGGTACTCGTCGAGCAGCACGACCGCGAACCTGGCCCGCTCCCCCGCGCCCACCTCAGGCACCTCACGCGCCACCCGCGCCGCCAACGCCACCTGGTCGCCGTAGTCGATGGCCGCCGCCGCCCGTTTGCCCGCCCGGTACGCCTCGACCAGCGGCAGCAGCCGACGACGCGCCCCCAACGACGCCACGACCGCCCGGACCTCCGCGTGTACCGCCCCGGCCAGGGGGCGGCTCAGCGTCCGCTCGATCTGGGCCAGCACCTCGTCGGCGTCACCAGGGTTGAGCAGGTGCTCGTCCAACGCCCCCGCCAGTGCGATCACCGCTGCGACCACCGTCGATGTTGCTGCGTCTACCGCCAGGTCACCCGGCCACATCTCCACCAGGCGCGCGACCTGCTGGTACTGCGCCGCTTCCCCCAGCAACCGCGACGTCGGCTCCAGTCCTAGCCGCAACCCGTGGTCAGCCACCAGCGACGCCGCGTACGAGTGGTAGGTGGCGACCGTCGGACGCGCCATCTCCCCCAGCGCAGACCCTGGTTCCACACCTGACGGCCCGGCCGACGACGCACCGACGAGCACGTCCCTCCCCGGCAGGTCCACCCCCGCCGCTGATGCCGCCCGCACCAACGCCCGCACCCGCGAGCGAACCCGCTGGTCCAGCTCAGCCGCCGCCTTGCGCGTGAACGTCAGCCCGAGCACCTGGTCCGGCGCGACCAACCCGTTGGCCAGCAACCACACCACCCGCCCCGCCATCGTCTCGGTCTTGCCCGACCCCGCCCCCGCCACGACCAGCCCCGGCTCCAACCCCGCCTCGATGACAGCCTGCTGCTCCGGGGTAGGCGCAGGCCTGCCCAACAGCTCGGCAATCTGCCCGGCGTTGATCACCCCGCCATGGTGGCACCAACCTCCCACACAGGAAGGGGTCGGCAGGGGCGTCACTCACTGACTCGGTACGTCCGGCACCGGCACTGGCATGGACTCACGTCTGCAGGGACCAGGGCTTGGGCCAGGTTTAGGCGGGTCGAGGATGCGGTCAGCGCCGGGGTGGATAGAGACTCCACACGATCGTTCATCGGCACCAGGCGGTGATGCCCTGACAGGTCGCGCGCTGGCGGGTGGCCGGTCCAAGGGGTGCGGCCGACGACCGGCAGCGCCGGGCCGACCCACCGGTGCTGCTGGTGTCGGGTGATCGGGACATGGTTCCACGAGTAGGCTCCATGACCTGCGCCCACTACCGAGCCGAGCCAGAATCCAGGTGCGGCAGGTGCGGCCCGTCTGGAACAGTCGGGCTGGCGGCGAAGGTGGCTCTCTGCCTGTGGCGGAGCCGAAGAACTCGACAGGAAGCGATCATGCGATACGGGAATATCTTGGAGACCATCGGCCACACGCCCTTGGTACGGATCAACCAGATGAACCCGAACGGCGACGTCCAGTTCTATGCCAAACTGGAGGGCTTCAACCCCACTGGCAGCATCAAGGACCGCATCGCGTTGAAGATGGTCGAGCAGGCGGAAGAAGAAGGGTGCCTCACGCCTGACACAATTATTTTGGAGCCAACATCCGGCAACACGGGTATCGCTCTGGCGATGATCGGCCGCGTCAGAGGCTACAAGGTAGAGATCGTCATGAGCGCTGCCGTGTCGGTGGAGCGCCAGAAGATGATCAAGGCTTTCGGCGGAACAGTCATCTTGACCGATCCCGAGCTCGGCACCGACGGTGCGATCATGAAAGTCCGGGAGATGCTGGAAGCAGATCCCGGCAGGTATTTCAACCCCAACCAGTTCTCCAACGTCTACAACAAGATCGCTCACTACAGCACGACTGGTGAAGAGATCTGGGAGCAGACGGACGGGCAGATCACGCACTTCGTATCGTCGCTAGGAACGTCCGGCACGCTGATGGGTATCGCGGCCGCCTTGAAAGAGAAGAACCCGGCCATCGAGATCGTCGAGGCCCAACCGGTGAAAGGCCATTATATCCAAGGCCTGAAGAACATGGACGAGGCGATCGTGCCAGAGATCTACGACCCTTCGAAGATCGACGAGAGCATCATGGTCGATACGGAGGTGGCATATGAGACAGCCCGCCAGATCGTGGCCCAAGAAGGAATCTTCGTCGGCATGAGCAGCGGAGCAGCGATGTATGCCGCGCTAGAGGTCGTTAAAAAACTAGACTCAGGAATGGTCGTCGTGATCTTCCCAGACCGCGGTGAAAAATACCTCAGCACGAAACTGTTCTAGCACCTGCGGCAGAAGCTCGTTGGGCAAGAAGGCGGCGTAGGCATCGCTGGACCATGCTGTCTGGCTCGCTGGCAGACGCTGTTTGATACCATGTGATACCGAGTGGTATCATGGACAGATGGCTATGACGTTGCGGCTGTCGGACGAACTGCACGAGGCGCTGCGGGCCACAGCGGAGCATGAGCACCGGTCGATGCAGCAGGTGGCGACGGCGGCGATCGAGCAGTACGTCACCGCGCGGACGCGACGGCGTGACCAGGCCATCGCACGTGTGGTCGCCCGGGACCGCCAGATCCTGGACCGCCTGGGATGACCGAGTACCTCGACCTGGACGACCTGCTCGCAGTCGCCCACGGGTTACTCGACGAGCCGTTGGTGCGCGACTACGGGCTGCTGGAGTCAGCCCTCGCCCGGCCGCGGACCACGGTGTTCGGTGAGGAGCCCTACCCGACCCTGGACGAGAAGGCAGCCGCTCTCCTGCTGTCGCTCGTCGGCAACCACAGCCTGGTCGACGGGAACAAGCGCCTCGGCTGGGTGGCCACAGCCGTGTTCTACGAGCTCAACGGCTACGACCTGCGCATGGACACCGATGACGCAGTCGACCTCGTCATGTCGGTCGCCTCTGGTGGGGTCCGCGACGTCGAGGCTGTCGCTGTTGTCCTCGCCCAGCACCGCACCCCACTGGCGAGTGACACATGAACGACCTCGTCGCTCGGCTCCAAGCCAGGATCAGCAGTTCCAGTTGATCGTGGCGGGGTTGGGCTCGTCGTCGACTGCGACGGCCCGAAGAGCAGCCTCCATACGCCCGCACTCGACCGCGGCGGCTTCGACGAGGGTGTCCCACGGGGCATCGGTCCCCGACTCGTCGTAGGCCACCGCGAGAGCGCCGTACAGCGCTAGGCCGAGCGAGTGCGTGGGTGTGTGGATGGTCGCGGCGGCCTGGCCGCAGGTGCGTGCGGCGGCCTGGGCGGCCGGGCTGGCGTCGGCTTCCCGCGCAGCAGCGTGGCACTCGTTCAAGATGATGCTCTTCACGTATGGAAGCTTCACCTTGCCATCGAGCCACTCCCGCGCAGCGTCCAGGGCGTGCTGGCACCTCGCGTCGCCAGGGTACGCCTTGGTGTAGATCGGCAGGATCTTCGCCTCCGCGTAGTCAATACCCCAGTTCGCAAGAGTCGTCTTGCTCTGCGTCTCGATCAGCCGCATCAACGACTGGATGTACGGCGCGTTGACATCGCTCAACATTTTCCGGTGCGTCGCCATGCCCCAGAATCTACCACCGACCCGCCTCACGACCTCGTTCAGTCTGGTCGAGACCGTTCACAATTGTGAACGATCTCGACCAGACTGAACGAGGTCGTGAGGTAACCCCATGGCCGCTCAGTATTTCTCCATGATGCGTTCGAGGCGCTCGCGTGTTGTCGCCAACTGTGCTCTGATCGCTCCCAGGGACTCGGGGGCGACGGGGAGGTCCATCTGTTCCATCTCGTCTTCGAAGACTTTCACGACAGGTAGGTACTTCCTGGCGAGCCGGACGACGAAATCTTCCCTGCCGGGGATGTCGGCGTGGTACAGGCCTCCTGCGTTGTCGACGAAGTCGCTCAGCTTGACCAGGAAGGCGCCGGGGTGGCCCGCGATGGTCTTGCGCACGTGCTCGCAGTAGCTCTGGTTGCGTTCTTCGACGGTGGCCTGCGACTTTTGCGTGTCGGTGGTGTAGTCGTTGGTGACGGCCTCGACCAGCGTCAGGACCCTGGGCCCGTAAGCGTTCTTGATGTGGTCAGACAGCATCGCACGAGCCTCGAGCTCAGGGACTTCGCGACCAACACGTGCCACCGCCGAGACGAACTGCTGGGCACCGTCCTCTATCGTGTCGTGCAGCACCGCGGCGACGACGACGTCCTGGTCGTGGCACCCCCAGCGCAGCAGCCTCACAGCGTTGCGCAACGGGTGCTCGATGTACGGGGTCTCGGAGAACAGCCCACGGTTCCCCCGTTTTTGCGCGGAGTGCACGATGCTCGCCAGGTCGATCG
>WRET01000096.1 GCA_009779195.1 Micrococcales bacterium | reverse complement strand
TCGCAAGGCGGAGGACGACAGTCGCAGCAGCGCTGCGGCCGAGGATCGACAACGCCGCGAGCGTGCGTGCCGGGCGTGCCGCAGCGCGCAGGGAGTTTCGTAACACGGCCTAGAACGCTAGAACGCTAGAAAGAGAGCTTGGCTGAGGCCCAGACTGCTTTGCTGCCGGTGTCAGTGCTGGCCAACGCTTCGAGCCGGATCCGGATCGAACCGGAGACATTGACCGACATCGTTGCCGAGGTCCCGTACTTGACGGTCCGTTGACCGAGCGTGGCGCCCGACACCACGTCGACCACCGCGAACGTGACCGATGCCGTCGACTTGGGTGACGTGTCGTCCAGGCCGACTGTGGCAGTCAACGTGGTGGCGCCGTTCGTCAGGTACTCGAGCCCTGGACGCTTCTCGTTGGCGTACATCTTGCAGGTCATGGCGCTGCCGTACTGTGCGCCTGCGACCGTCGCGGTGCCTGCGGACCAACCGCCACCGTCGCACTCCCTCACCACCGAGCTCGCGCCACCAACGGTCAGTGCCACGCTCGGCTTGCCTGGGTTCGTCGTCGGTGTGTTCGTCGTCGTCGGTGTGCTGGCGGTCGGGGTCTTTGTGGCAGGGGTCTGGGGGCTGGCTGTCGCAGGGCTGGTTGTGGGCGGCTGGTCGCCAAGGTCCGTCCCGCTGCCTAGCTCAGGCACAGAGGACGCATCAGGCAAGGACCCTGGTACGGACCCACCGCCCTGCTGGGCTCCGTCTGGCGGGTTCTCCAACGGTGACCCGTCTGGACCGACGACCGCAGTGCCGTCAGCCGGCAGGGCGACGGTGCTGGGGGACGTGGGGTCGTTCCTGGCTGACGACCATGCCTTGGCCCCCCACAACCCACCGAGAGCAAGCGCGACGACCACTCCGATGGTGGTCGCCAGGATGACCATGTGCCGCCTGCGCGCGCCTCGTGAGGGGTTGGCGTCGAGAACCAGTGACGGCGGAACCGGGTTCGGCGGGGCGCCGGGCGGGTTCTGCGGCGCCAGGTCTGGGTCGACCGGGTCCGCCTGTACGGTCAGGTCCGGCGGGTCTGCCTGGGGTGTCGGATCCAGGCGGCCGTCTGACGGTCCGGCCAGCCCGGTTGCGGCGGTTGGTGGTCCGTCCGGGCTCTTGGCGGCAACCGTCGGGGCGAGCAGGACGCGGCTGGCGGGCGGGAGGGGAGGGTCGCTGCTCCGCACTGACAGGGCTGGCGGCGGCGCGTCGTGGAGCACGGTGCGCAGCGCCCCGGTGACGGTGGCCATCTTCGGGTCGCCCAGAGGCGCGCTGAGGATCCCGGTCACCTCGTGCAGGGCACGGGCGACCGCAGGGGTGTGCGCCGAACCTCCGGTGAGGAACAGGTGGTCGAGCGTGGTGGTGCCAGAGGAGGCCAGAGCGGAGCGTGTCAACGCCGCGACCCGGCGCAGAGGTTCGTCGATGATCTCTTCGTACTCGTCGCGGGTCACCGTCATGACGGTCTCGTTGTCAGCCGCCACCGACACGGCGATCTGCGCGTCCGGGTGGAACGACAGGTCTTGTTTGGCCAGGCGGACCGACTCCAGCACGGTCAGCGCGGCACCGATATGGGCCGGGTCGGCCAAGATCTTGACCATGTCGCCGTGCCCCGAGGACTCCAGCTGGTCGAGCAGCCACCGGTACAGCAGGTCGTCGAAGTCGTTGCCACCCAGGCGCTCGTCACCTTCGCGGGCCACGACCATCAACCCGTCGGGGACAACTTCCAAGACCGCGACGTCGCAGGTCCCACCACCGATGTCGACCACCGCGACCCGAGACCCGAGCGACAGCGACGACGGTTCGGTGTTGGCACGCACCGCGGCGACCGGCTCAGGCAGCAAAGTCGTGATCTCGTTGGGGAAACCCGCCAACCGCGCGGCTTTCAGCAAGGCTGCCTGACGTTTTTGCCCCCAGTGCTCGGGGTGGGTCAAGATCACGCGGTCCGGCCCGGTGCCCCCGGCCACCGCGACAGCGCGGTCGCGCACCACGGCGAACACCTGGGAGACCATCGTCGAGGCGCGGACAAGCCCAGAGCCCAACAGCGTCGGCTCGTATCCCAACCGTGCTTTTGGTGTGGCGACAAAGGTCTGCGGGTTCGCCCGACGGGCGTTGAGCGCTGCCTGGCCGACCCGCCACCGCTCGTCCACCCAGACGACCGCTGACGGCATCGTCTCCGACGACGGTTCCAGCCGGACCTTCTCGATCCGGCCCTCTGACGCCCACGCCGCTGCCGTGTTGACCGACCCGAAATCGATCGCGAGCATCCAACCCATACTGCAACCCACCATCACTTGGACGACTGTCCGACTAGCCCGAGAACTGCTGAGATGCCTAGATCGTCACCGTGTCACGGTATCAGACGTTATGTCCAAAGATGTGCCCTACCGGGTAACGGTGACTACCCGCCGTCCACCGCTCTTCCCCTGGTCGCGGCAGGTTTCGTGCAGTACGGACCGTACACGTGCGTCGCAACCGGCGTATCCCGGCAACGTCTGACAGGTCACCCGTATGGCACGTGCTCACGGACCCACGACCAGTCGACGCGTTCTTGTTCCAGGCGGATCCGGTCGCCGTAGCGGTCGGTGACCAGGTCGGTGTACACGGCGGACTCTTCGGCGGTGAGATGGTCCAGAGCGGCTCGGGTGGGGGAGTCTTCGCGGACCCAGCGCTCGCGGTGGGCCAGCAGGGTCGGTGCGTCCATGAGGAACGACATGGTGTGCGGCAGCCAGGTGCGCAACCGGTCGAGGATGGCGAACCCGTGGGTGTCCAGGTCGCCCCAGTACCAGACCGGCACGTGGGCTAGCCACGGCAACGAGCCAGCACGGTCCACCTCAAAACCTTTGCCCCAGACCAGCACGCCGTCAGCCGGGACGTCCAGGGAGAGGAAAGTGACCTCGTTCTCCACGACCACTGCGCACGCAGGTGCCAGGTCGAGCTCGGCGAGCTCGGCACGACGCACCGACAGCTCGGTGAACGGTGAGCTCTGGCCCGACGAGACAAGCCCCAGCGACGGTGCCGGTCGCAACCGCACCAGCTCTGGTTTGCGGCCCAGCCCCAGGTCTTTGACGAACCCGCCAGCAGTCGACGACACCTCGAGCATCTGCGCGAGCACCCCACGGTGGTTCTCGACGAACTTGGTGTCCACCCCAGGTGCGGTGATCTGCCGCACGTAGGCCCCCGACCCGCGGGCCTGGGTCAGCCACTGGTAGGCGGCGACCAGCCCTGGCCAGGTGCCAGTACTGGTCTCGCCCAGACGCAGCGCCCGGAACGGGTGCTGGCCAGCCCACGCCCTGGCTGCAGGTTCGGCGTCGGCCAGGGCGAGGATCTCTTGGAACGCCTCGGCCTGGCTGGTCACTCCCAGGATCGCCCACGCCTGGGCGTAGCCGTCGATCCTGGCCCGTACCGGCAGACGGTTGCGGCCGAACGTGCGCCCACCGACCTCAGCGTGCTCCAGCTCGTAGTGCGCACCGCGCCGGGCACCGGCGTCCAGCTGTTTCACCCATGCCTGGACCGCGAGGAGGTCGTCACCGATCTGCGCGACCGGCGGACCCCGTAACGCGACAGTGATGACCGGGAACGGTGAGCCTGCGGCCAGCGCCCGCAACAGCGACTGGTCGTCCCAGCGTCGTTGCACCTTGGCCCGGATGTCGGCGACGGTGGACCAGGTCATGGCAGGTGCCCGTCGCGCCGGGTGTGGAACTCCTCGATGGTCAGGGTCTGCAGACGTGAACGTGAGCCGTCAGGATTGTCGACGAACCCGATGGCGCGCACGTACGGCTCGATGACGTGCACCTTCTGCAACGGGGTGACGATGAGCAGCTGTAGGCCGATCTTGGCGAACAGCTCCAGGGCATAGCGGGTCGAGGAGTCTGATCCTCGTCCGAACGCCTCGTCGATGACGGCGAACCGGAAGTCCCGTGACCGCTGGGCACCCCACTCCAGGCCGAACTGGTACGCCAGCGACGCGGCCAAGATCGTGTAGGCCAGCTTTTCTTTCTGGCCTCCGGACTTACCGTCCGAGTCGCGGTAGTGCTCCCACTCGGCGTCAGTGTCCCGGTCGCGTTCGGAAGCGGAGAAGACGAACCAGTTGCGCACGTCGGTGACACGCCTGGTCCACGCCTTGTCGGCGTCGGTGCGCGATTCGCGGCCGCGGAACCGTTCGATGATCCGCCGCACGTCGGCAAACCGCTGCTCGGAATACTGGTCGTCGACCGAGAGCGCGTCGTCGGTGATGGCCCGCAGCTCGGCACGGAAGTCGGCGACCTCCTTGTTGTCGGTGCGCACGCACAACAACGTGATGTACCGGCCAGGGCTGTAGTCGATCGCGCCGAGCGCTTCGTTGATCCGGTCGACCCGTTTGGCGATCTCGTCGGCCTGGCGCCGCAACCAGTTGTTGAACGCGGCGAGCTCGCGGATCGCGTTCGTGTTCAGCTGGCGTTTGAACTCCGCCTCGAACCGGGGCAGGTCGTCGTTGGCGACCCGCCGGTGCAGCTGGCGGTACTCGTCGCGGGCATCGACGTGGACGTCCATCTCGGTGGTGGTCTGCGGCCACCGGTCTCGTACCGTGTGCATATGGCCGAGCATGGCCTGGGTGTAACCACCGAGCTCGCGGCTGATCCGGTCGATGGTGGTCTGCAGCGACGACGTCAGGCGCTGGGTCGCCGTGTCGCACTGGTCGGGCCGGGTCGGCAGGTCCGTGCCGAGCTCGGTCCGCAACGCCGGGTACACCGCCCGGGCGGAGTCCGGGTCATGGTGCTCGGCGACGAACCGCACCCTGGTGTCCCGGTCACGCTCGTCGTTGGACAGCCGGTCGCTCAGCCGGCCGACGTCCTCGGCCAGGGCGGACAACAGCTCGCCCACAGCAGCTGCCTCAGCGGCGTTCTCGACCAGGCGGTCGGCGATCTCGGCGAGAGCTGACGAACCAGCCACCAGACGCTGGTGTTCGGCTGCGGCGCGTTCGGCCCGCGTCGAGGCTTCGTGCCAGTCCAGGTCAGCCCACCTGGTGTACTCGTCGAGCTGGGCCAGCGCGGTCAGGCGCCTGGTGATGGTGTTGCGCTGGTCGCTCAGTGTCGTGATCTTGTCGCCCAGGGCACCCAGCTCGGCGTCGACAGCGCACAGGTGCTCGGTCAGCGCGGCGACCTTGCGTTCGTTGACCCACCCGAGCACCCAGGTCCGGGGGTCGTCCACCCGGGAACGGTCGTCTTTCTCGTGCCGTTCGGCGGACCTGACCTGGCCTTCGCGGGTGACTGCCCGGGTGTGCTCGCGCAGCTGTGCCACGTCCGTCGCGCACCGGTGGTCAGCCCGGCGGACAAGCTCGTCACGCAGGTAGGGCGCGAACGGACCGTCGCGGACCTCCAGGCAGTCAGCCAGGCGCAACCCGTCGTCGTGGGCCAGCTGCACCCGCACCCGCCGCGCCGACACCCGCTCGTAGACCAGACGGGACCCGGCAGTGGTGCCGTCGGCCCGGCGGTGGGTCAGCCGTCGGCTGTTGACCCACTGGGCGACCTGAGGGTAGTGCTCGTCGCTGACCAGCAAGGACAGCGCGAATCCGCGCAGCACACGTTCGGCGGCACCGCGCCACTGAGAGTGCTCGTCTGCCACGTCGAGCAGCTCGCCAGCGAACGGCAGGGCCTCGGGGGCCACGCCCAGGTGGTCGCACAGCTCGGCGCGCAGGTCGAGGTGGCTGGCTGGCAGGTTCGAGGTGCGCTTCTCCAAGCTGTTGAGCTCAGCCTGGGTGTCGGTGAGAGTGCGACGAAGCTGCGACTGTTCGCCGACGAGGCTGTGGATCTGGGTGTCCAGGTCGGTGCGGCACGTCGTCAGGTTGGCGGTGAGCGCAGCGACATCATCGGGCAGCCTGGCGAAAGCGGATGGGTCGGTCACCTCATCCAGCTGTGCTTCGCTGACACGGTCGTCGAACCGTGCCCGGCGGACCTTGCGCTCGTCGGCCTGCGCCGACGCTTCCGCGGCCTGACGTTCCAGCTCGGCGATCCGGACCCCGCCCGCGCTGGCCCGTTCGGCGATCAGCGCCTCCCGTGCCTGGGTGAGGGTGGCCTGCTCGGCTGTGGCTGCGACGATCTTGTCCTTGACACGCCGCAGCTGCGCGGTGTTGTCGGCGATCACCGCGTCGAGCAGGCCCACCCGTAGCTCGGTGGTGAACAGCACGACGGCGTCGCGTTGGCGTTCGGCGTCTGCCCGGCGTCCCACGGCCGTGTCGTACCGGTCGCAGGTGTCGACCAGCGGGTCCAGGACCTCCAGCTGTTCGCGGGCGCGGCGGACCGCGTCGTGGGCGGCGGTGAGGTCTTCGAAGTGAGCGACGATACCGCGCACCTGTTCGTCCGCGTCGGCGGGTTCGAGCATGTGCCTGCGGACGAACTCGTTGAGGTTGCCCACCGACTTCATCGACACCGTCTGGCCGAACAGCTCCATCGCCTGCTCAGAGCGGATGCCCAGCAGCCGTCGCATCGCCCCGCCGTATTTGGGGAACGAGTCCTCGACCTGGGCTCCGGAGGCCCGTAGCCGTTTGCGCAACGTGCTCAGCTCGGGCCCGAAACCACTGAAGTCGTCGACGATCGACAGCTCGTGCCCAGCGGTGACGAAGAACCGGGTCGGCTGGCCAGCGCGGTCTTTTTGGTGGAACACCTGGGCGAGGGTGACTGTCTCGTCGTGCCCTGTGTTGGCGAACACCCCGCAGACCACCGAGTACGACGTGTGGTCGCGCAAGGCGATAGGCCGAAGCTGGCCTGTCGACTCGACGCGTTCGGTCTTGTGGTGGCCTTCGACATAGCTGCGCAGCGTACGTTCACGGCTGTCAGCCCCGGCGGCCTTGTTGTAGGCGATCTTCTGGGCGGGCAGCAACAGCGTCGTCAGCGCGTCGACCAGGGTGGACTTGCCAGAGCCGATGTCCCCGGTCAGCAGCGCGGTCTGCCCGTCGGGGACCAGGCGCCACACCCGTTGGTCGAACGTCCCCCAGTTGTAGATCTCCAGGTGGTGCAGCCGGTAACCCGGTTGCGCCGCTGAGGCGAGCTCGACGGTGGAGAACAACGCGTCACTCACCTGTCGCCTCCTTCGTCTGCGCGTACTCAGCGAGCTTGGCGGCGAAGTCGCCGAGGGTCTGGGCGTCGACGTACGCCTTGAGGACCCTCCGGACCTCCCACTGGTCGGTCTGGCCCCGCAGCGGCCGCAAGAACCCCAGCTCCACGGCTTTCTTCACGGTGGTGTCGACTTTGTCCACGACCCGGGCCTCGTTGGTCGCGTCGTCGAGGAACAAGCGCAGGGTCTCGACCATATCGGCCCGGGACACCACCAGAACCCCCTCGCCGGTGGTGGACTCGAACTCCAGCAACCTGCGGCGCAGCAGCACCAACAACAAGCTGAGGTTGTAGCTGAGGGGGACCCGTCGTACCAGGCGGGGCAACGGGTCGTCCGGGTCGTCGTCGACCGTTTTCAGGTAGGCGTACCCCTCGGTGTCGTCGACGACGACACCAACCCCGATAGCCGCGAAATGGTCGCGCACCGCTGCGACGTGGCGGACCAGGGCCAACCAGACGTCCTCGTCGGACTCGCGGTACACCACCCCCCGCATCAAGGCGATGGTGGTGACCGCGACCTCGCGTTCTTCGACGATCCGCATCACTTCTCCGTCCTGCCGACCATCGCGACTGTGACCTGCGGCAGCCTCGCACGGTGCGGTGTCGTACCGGTGTCGTAGTCGATCACTGTTTCCCCGGTCTCGTCCCAGGTGACCTCGATGTCGTCGTCGGTGAGAGCCAGGTAGCCGACGATCTCGGCCGCTCCCTGTTCGACGGGGTACATCATGAGCACGTCGTCCAGGTGTGCCTGACCGCCCTGGGGCACGACCGCACGGATATTGGCCGCCAGCCGGGCCTGGTTGACGAATGTCTGGTCCAGCAGCGCCGCCACGTCCAGGTCGGGGTTGTCGGCCTCTGGTGTCGACGAGTCGACCTGGGCGGCCGAGCGCGCGTTGTACAGCGGACGTTCGGTCGGCAGCGCGACCTGCAGCCCAGGAAGGTCAATCTCCAACCGCACGTGTTCGGCGGTCGTCGGCGGGTGGTCTCGGCATGCCAGCGCCGCGGACTCCACACCCTGGACCAGCTCGAGCACCCGACGGTTCTCCAACCATGTCTTGTCGTCGAGGAACCGGCGCAGCTGCTCGGAGAGCTGACGGACGGTCTGCTGGGTGCGCCCTGCGGCCTCAGACCAGTCGTGGTGGACCGACGCCAGCCGCTGGTCTGTCTCGACCGCGTCGAGTGCGCTGACCTGCGCCAACAGTTCCGACAGCTCGTCAAGGCGGGTTTCGGAGAGCAGCACGTCGTAGAACGCCTGAAAGCTGCGGCCCTGGTCCGAGCTGGCGATATCAGCCCGGTCGGCGACCAGCTGTTCCAGCAGGTCCCCTTTGCTGCCCACCCATGAGGCGATCTGCTCGCGGGCGGCGCGGTCCAGCGCCCGGAAGTTCTCCTCTACTTCCCGGAAGTCCGACAGCAGCGCCCGTGCGGTCAGAGCCGCCTGCTGGTAGCGCTCGCGCACGCTCGTGGTGTCCAGCAGCGTGAGGTTCCCCGACTCGACCTGCGCGATCTGCCGGTCGACCTCTTCGCGCTGGGCGTGCAACGCCGCCAACCGGGCC
>WRET01000095.1 GCA_009779195.1 Micrococcales bacterium | reverse complement strand
TCTTGCCGCCATCGACAACCCGCTTCCCATGCCCCACACGGTGCCGCCCGTTCGCGGGCATCCTTACGTGAGGCACGGGAGCGGCCTCGCGGGCATTTTTGGTGAGTCTCGTCGCAACCTTCCCATCGTCGTCCAGCTCCAGTAACATTCGAATCAGTTGGTAAGACGCGGATGACTGGCCACGCCGAGCCCTGGACTGACGAGATGACCGGAGACGCACACGACGCGCTCTGGTATGAGCTCCGCAAGATCGTCGGCCGCCACACCTCGTCGTTCCCGGATGAAAGCCCCCAGCTGCGCGCACTGTTCGACCAGGTTGAGTCGTTGCGGAAGAAGCCGCTCCGAGACTGTCTCACGCTGGTCCTCGACGACATGACCACCTGGTATACGGGTCCGAACCTCGAAGAATGGCGGGAGGTAATCCGGGTAGACATCAACCTTGCGCAGGAAGACAACACCATCGCTGCCCGGCGCAGGATACACATTGGGACACCCTCTGCTGCCCTGGGAAAAGAATTGGGCCGCAAAATCAAGACTGTCGCCTCGTCCAACTACCGAACACTTGTATCTGAGAAAGCAACCGACAAACTACGCGAGGGACTGCTTGCGTATTGCGGTCCAGTCGGTGTGACCGATCTGGACCGATCAAAAATTGAGGGGCCTCCGGGTCAACCGGACACCGCACTTGCAAAACCCGCTACTCTCCGCGACTGGAAGGCGCTGACCGCCGAGCTTCTGCAGGCAAGCAGGATCGACATCGTGGGCAGAATCGCACCATGGCCACTGCTCAACGAACTTATTGCCGCAGCAGAAACACAATTAACGCAAGCCGAGGTCAATCCAGTTGGCCGTCTCGTCCCCCCACCCATCCGATACACGACGACAGTCCGCCCCTCGTCAAATCCATTCTACGGCATGCGGTGGGATAATGCCAATACCGCGGTTCGCAACTATAATGTGACTCGACTGATGATCCTTTCGGAGAACGCACACGACACCGCTCCATCAATGGGCGAGTCAGTTCGATATTCACCGGACGCCACCGACCAGTGTTTCATCTGTGCCGAGTGGCCGGACAGGCCCAGCAGGGTGTACGCCGCCTTTGGCATGTCGCCGCCCGACAGACGGCTCCCCGACTATCTCGTAGAAGTGGCGGATAACGAAACGCACAACCTTACGCACTGGTTGCGTATGATCTTCGACAAAGCAACCGGGATCGAACTCCGCAGCGCAGAGTGCCACTCCATTGACTCTGGTGAATATCCACCAGGCAGCGCGCCGCCACTGAAACTCAAGAGACTTGCGGACTACGGTTCGCGGCAGACCGCCGAAACGCTCCGCCTGGTGGCGATTGTCATTCCGACCTTCAAAGACACGCTCTTCATGTTCATGCGCCACCGGATCTGTAACTTCGACAACGATGGAAGAAAATCGTTCCCGAGCACTTGGATACGCCCACAAGACATCGTTTCAGCGCATCACGGCGTAACTGAATTTCCCCCTTTCAAAACTGCCGAAGAGGAGCATGAGTGGCTAGAGCGCTCGTTCGACAATTTGACGATAGACCTTGACACGGTTCGAACCGCCGCTGCCCGGGCATTTCTTAATCATACCGGATTCTCTTTGCCGTTAGGCCGATTTAATTATCGAGCACTCATTGTTGACCAGTTGCCTGGTGGTGGTCAGATCGGATACGCGGTCATGCGCCTAGACCTTAGCGCAGAAGAGCAAGCCTGGGTGCGCGAGTCGGACAAGCGCAAGTTCGACAATGTTGTCGAACTGCTTCGGGTAACCCAGGCCGCTGAGCTGCTCGCGGCACCCCACACGGCCAACCAGTTCACCAGGGAGCATCACCCGTGGCTCGCCCAGGAACTCGGAATGGCTCCGCCCGACACAGCCTAGACAGCTCAGCACAGGCGTGGGATACCCAAACCGTCGGCCAGTGGCATGGCAAGAACCGTCCCGTCACGCTCAAGCCAGGCGGTGTGCGACGGTTCAGCCGTCACGGACCCCACTACCTGCGCCTGCGCAGTCTCCGGGAACTGGGCAAGGTGGTCGCCGATGGCCGCGCGGTGCGCCGGAGGGGCTGCGACGAGCATGGAACCCTCGTTGGTTAGGGCAAGCGGGTCGAGCCCGAGCATCTCGCTGGCGGCCCGAACCTGGATGGGCACTCGAATAGCCTCGTACTGGAAAAGCCATGCCGTGCCGGTTGCCCGTACCCCGTCGGCCGCCGCCGCGACTAACCCGCCCCGGGTCAGGTCGCGGGCCGCATGGATCCAACGACGTTCTACCAACGGCAGCACCGCATGAGCCAATGGTATGCAGTCACTGACGACGCCCCGTTCAAAACCGAGCCCCTCTCGCGCCGAGAGCACTGCAATGGAATGGCCGCCCAGAGGTCCGGTGATCCACAGGTCGTCACCATGCTGCGCCATCGACAATGAAAGGGGCTCTTCGTGCACTGGGATACCAAGCCCGCTCATCGAGAACACAAGCATGGGTTCTGGGTACTGATGGGTCTTTGTGTCACCGCAGACGACCTGGACACCGTTCTCAGCAAACAGGTCGGCGAGATCTTTCAGGCACCGGTACAGCACCTGAGCGTCGACCGTCTCCGAGGCGAGCAACCCAAGGGTGGCATACACCGGGCGGGCCCCCGAGGCCACCAGGTCGTTGATCGTCCCCGACGCGGCGATCGTGCCAAGGCTACCACCAGGAAACTGCACCGGGTCCACTGTGAACAGGTCAGTGGTCAGCACCATGCCGCGCGGCGCCGAGATCGGCTCGGTGCGAAACCCATCCTCCAACTCCGGATCGACGCCCAGGAGCGGAACAACGATATCAGCGACAAACTGCCCGGTGGCGCCCATACCGTCGCCCAAAGCTCTGCCCACGCCAGCCTGTTGGTTCGGTCTCACAAGACCCTCAGGATGTCATCGACGCTATGAACCTCACCTACATATTTTTCTATCCACTCAAGTGCGTCCAGCTTGGCCTCGTTGCGAGTCGAGATCAGCACCTCACGCGCAGCGACGACCTTGAACCCTCGGTTGTAGGCGTCTGCGGCGGTCGTCAGCACACAGATCTGGGTCTGCAACCCACCGAGGACTATTGTCTCAACACCATGTTCCCGCAACCTGTCTTCCAGGTCAGTCTCGTAGAAGGCTGAGTGCTTCAGTTTCTTGACCACGAGCCCGTGAGACTCAACCTCTTTGGCGTACACGGCGATCTCGTCGACAAACTCAGCCCCTGGGGTCCCCTTGACACAGTACCTGTCACCAAATCGTTGGAACTGGTCATCGTCGAGGTCCAGCTCAAATTTCGTCAGAACCACCGGATGCCCGTGGCCCTGGAAGGCTTCGATAGTCTTTTCGTAGTATGGCAGCGCAGAACGAAATAGATGATTCCTGCGTGAGTCATAGCACAGGTCTCTTTGCAGGTCGATCAGCATCAGCACGGGACTGGTGATCTGTGACGCACAGCCCATGCCAACTGGTGCGATGCCAGCCTCAGTCATCGTCTTCATGCTACCACCGACTTACGCTCTCCGGTGCTCACAGTGTGGCCCCCAGTGGGTACCGCTGAAAGCGACCGTCCTCGGTCGTCAACTCGTACACTCTACTTTTCATTCGCCCCCACGTCGGGTCGAAGGTCCTGAACCCCGGGTGGGATCTCGCTGGACTGCGGGCCATGTCTCTGGTCGATAGGAACGATCACACGTCGGGCTGCTGTGCTCTGCCCTGCTCCTGGTCGACTGGTGAGAGTCCGACACACTTGCGTCACCAGGCCGACCGGGGAAAACCAAGACCCTGCCACCGCTGTCGAGCCAACCTGGCCGACCGCCACGTCCTCGGCGCACCAGGCACCCAGCCCACGTTCGTCGATCGTTGCCGATCTCTCGCCCAGACTCTCGTCGACGGCAGCGACCCGGCCTGGTCGCAGCGACCAGATGCTGACCAGCGCCGCTGCTCACCGTGGACACCGAGACCCGGTCTGGGCACCCGGGGCCGTCCGACCAAGGCTGGGACCATCATCGTGCCCAGGTTCATCCACCGACGACACTGGCGGAGGACGGGGTCTTCCTGCGATAGTGTCAACCCAAATCCTCCAGAAAGGAACGGATATGCGTCGGGCCCTTGTGGTTGGTGTTGCTCTAGTCTTCCTGCTCGTCGGGTGCGGCTCCGGCGGAGACGACGCAACCGATGACGACACTCTGGTCGAGGCAACCTGGCCGACCGACTGCAAGGCCCTTGGCGCGCCGGGCACCCGGTCCGCCTTCTTCGCCGACAGCTTGCCGGTCGACCAGGCCGAGGCGAGCCCGACCCCGTTGTTCGACGGTGCGACGACCATGCTGTGGTGCGAGTGGCTCGACGGTGATGTGAACTCGCTCACAGTTGTCTTCGCCACGGGGGAACCCGAGGACGTCGATGCCGCTGTCGACTCGCTGATCGACGAGGGTTACGAGTGCACGGACGACTTCGACGGTTGGCTGTGCACGTCGTCGATGGAAGGGAAGATGACCCTCGAAGACGGGTCAGAGGCTCCGCTCGACCTGAACCAGACCGTCTACGCCAGCGACGACGTGTGGGTGTCCATCGAGCTGGTCTGGGTCGTCAAGGACGGCGTCAAAGGCGAGATGCCCACGTTCATGGAAGAGATCATCGCCGACCTCTACGAGTGACCGTCCACCGGTCCGCCGGTGCTGGCGACGGCGCCGACGCGGCGGGTCCAGCGCTCGACCAGCGCGTCGGGGGCCCACGGGACGGGGAACACCGGGTCGGGGCGGCGCACGGTGAGCCGTCCGTCGGTGGGGACCAGAGGTTCAGCGACGACGTCGGCGCCCAGGAGCGTGGCGGTGCCCAGGCCGCAGGCGTAGGGCAGATCAGGCAGGGCTGCGGCCAGGGCGAGACCCGCGGCCAAGCCGACGGACGACTCCAGGGCTGAAGACACGACCACGGGGAGCGCGATACGTTCGGCAAGCTCCAGGCAGGCGCGGACGCCACCGAGGGGCTGGACCTTGAGGACGACAACATCTGCGGCGTGCTGCGCGGCCACAGCCAGGGGGTCGTCCGAGCGGCGGATCGACTCGTCGGCAGCAACAGGCACGTGGGTGCGACGGCGTAGTGCCGCGAGGTCGGCGACGGTCGGCACGGGTTGTTCGGCGTACTCCAGACCACCGGCCGCGCGGTCGAGGACGGCCAACGCGGCGACGGCGGTGTCCACGTCCCAGGCAGCGTTGGCGTCCACCCGGATCTTGCCCGCCGGGCCCAGGGCGTCACGCACCGCTTCGACGCGGGCCTGATCGTCGGCGAGGACCTGCCCACGTTCGGCGACCTTGACCTTCGCGGTGCGGCAGCCAGACACAGCGACGATCTCGTGCGCGCGCTGCGGGTCGACCGCCGGGACAGTGACGTTGACCTCGACACTCGTGCGCACCGGGTCGGGCCAGCCGGTGTCGGCGGCCTCCCGGGCGGCACGCCACCACGACCGGGCCTCAACGTCGTCGTAGTCCCAGAAGGGGGAGAACTCGCCCCAGCCCGCGTCCCCGCGCACCAGCACCCCGTCCCGCGAGGTCAGGCCTCGAAAACGTGTCCGCAACGGGACCTGCCACACAACGGTGTCACCAGTGTCCGACGTCATGGGGCCACCAGGAAGCGGTACGCGGACGAGCCGGGGTCGATGGCTTCGACACGCATGGGGGACGCGGCCATCCGGGCGAGGAGGTCGCCCAACGTCCCCGGGTCACCGAGCTCGAGACCCACCAGGGCGGGGCCGGTCTCACGGTTGGAATGTTTCATGTACTCGAACAAGGTGATGTCGTCGTCGGGGCCCAGGACTGAGTCCAGGAAGCGGCGCAAGGCCCCCGGTTCTTGGGGGAAGTCCACGAGGAAGTAGTGCTTGCGGCCCTCGTAGACCAGCGCCCGTTCGAGGATCTCGGCGTAACGGGACACATCGTTGTTACCCCCGGAGACGATCGCCACGACAGTGCTGCCCGGGTCCAGCCCGAGCAGGTCCAGACCCGCGGGGGCCAGCGCCCCAGCCGGCTCGGCGATGATCCCGTCCGACTGGTACATGGCGAGCATCTGCGAGCAGACCCGGCCCTCAGGGACAGTGAGCACGTCTGCGGCGTGGCGGGCGACAACCGCGTACGTGAGGTCCCCGGCGCGGCGCACTGCCGCCCCGTCGACGAACCCGTCGAGCACAGCAAGGTCCACCGGGCGTCCGGCTTCCAGCGCCCGGGTCATCGTCGGGGCGCCGGTCGGCTCGAACCCGACGACACGGGTGGTCGGCGCGTGCTCAGCCATCCAGGTCAGGCACCCAGCGAGCATCCCTCCCCCACCGACGGGGACCGCCAGGACGTCCGGCGGTCCCTGGCCGAGCCCACCAAGCTGTGCGACGACCTCCGCGGCGACCGTCCCCTGCCCGGCGACGGTGCGCGGGTCGTCGAACGCGGGCACCTGCACCGCCCCTGTCTGCAAGGCCTCGTCGGCAGCAGCGGCAGCCGAGTCGTCGTAGGTGTTGCCGGTGACGACCAGCTCGATCCACCCGGCGCCGACCACCTGCATCCGGTCACGTTTTTGCCGCGGAGTCGTCGTAGGGACGAACACCCGCCCGCGCACCCCCAGCCGTGCGCACGCGAACGCCACCCCCTGCCCGTGGTTGCCCGCGCTGGCGGTGACCACCCCCGCAGCCCGGTCCTCGTCGTCGAGCTGCGCGACGAGGTTGTACGCCCCGCGGATCTTGTACGACCGCACCGGCTGGAGGTCTTCCCGCTTGAACCACACCTGCGCCCCGGTGGTCTGGCTCAACCGTTCGTTGCGCTCCAGCGGCGTGCGCGCCGCGACCCCGTCCAGCCGCTGCGCAGCAGCATCGACGTCGGCAGCAGTGACATAGCGCATGGGCACTGGCCCATTGTGGCCCACCCGACGCCGCTCGCCCTCCAGCCAGACACAAGATGCGACGTCGCGTCTTGCGCAAGGGCCAGGTCAGGACCCAGCTGTCCGAAGGTCTTCGATCTCCTGCGCCCACTGGGTGAACCGCGTCACCATGCCTTGCCGACGGACCTCATCGACCCCGTACACCTCGAAGTCTTCTGGGTCTTGCCCTGCCAGCATCTTGAACCGTTCAGCCAGCATCTCGCGGTCCAACGGCAGTGCTTCGCGGGTGTCTGCCAGAGCGAGCACCTCACGACGGGTGAAAGCCCCCGACTCCACGACCGTGTCGATGTCGATGAAGTCACGCACCTCCCCGCGGGAGAACAACGCGGTCATCTTGTTCGCGACAGCATCACGACGGTGCAGCACCGGACCCAGCTGCAACCGGGTGGGTGGGAACTCCCGGAAGTCCCAGCCGAGTTGAATCTGGCTGACATCGCCAGCCGCCGGGTCACCCACGTCGAGATTGAGGAACAACCGCCCACGAACGAGCACCGACACCGTGAGGCCGTTGTCCTGGAAGGCACCAATCACCGCGTCGACCGCCTGGGAGAACAGTTCCTGGTCGACGTTGTCGGTGAACAGGTCCACATCCATGGACGGCCGCTCGCCGATCCCGTTGGCAGACAGGGCGTACCCGCCGGCGAGGACGAACCCGTACTGTTCGACTGCCTGGAGACCGATCTGGGCCAGACGCTGGTGAAACTCTCGCACCGCCTTACACCGCCAGGGCACGTACGGGCAGCAACGCCAGCTCGGGGAACTTGGCTGTCCACGTCTCCCGGCACCGCCGCGGAAGGTTCAGGTCGGGCCACAGCTCCAAGAGCATGTCCCGGTCCAGCAACGCTGCTTGCTCATCAGGAAGACCATCGCGCACCACCGCGCTGTAGAACGAACGGCGCCGCGCGGGACGGTCGATGTCGTACACCGGCTCCGGCGCGGTGCAGATATGCGCCGACACCCGCACCCTGCCCGAGGTCGGGCCGTGCAAGGCGTCCAACGACTCGGGTGTCTGGTAGGGGATCGTGTCCCCAAACCTCAAGCTCATGGCTGCTCCTCTCTCTACCCCTATGATACGTGCCACGCCCGAGCCGTGGCCCAGCGCTGACCAGGAGATCTTCGCCTCTTCCCAGCAGGGCTGGGTGGTGGGACAGGTCCGCGTGATGGCCAAACACGTCATCGGTGCCCTCGTGAACCTGTGATTTGGCGCTCCCAGAACAAGATGTGCGTCGGATGTGGTGCTGGGCGGGAGCGTCGCAAGGCGGCCGAGGAGAGCCTCACTGGAGGTGAGGCCGACGACGGCAACGCCGCGACGTGCCCGCCCAGTGCCGCAGACGGCGTGCATCTTGTTCTGGGAGCGCCATAGCTCAACGCCAAGGTGCAGCTGGGCCGCAGGTCGCCCAGCTGCTCATACGGTGGCGCGGTGGGGACCGGGGTGGCCGACGCGGCGGATGCAGCGGGTCTTGGCTCGGGGCATCCACGCGTCGCAGCGGGGCCCGGCGCGGCGGGTCACCACGAGGCGGGCCGAGTCGAACCCAGCGTTGGCGCGGGCGCGGCGCAGGGCCGCAGCCAGAGCAAGCTCGGGATCAGGGCCGTCAGGCCCCCAGCCTTGTGCCATGGCGGCAGCGAGCTCGTCGGCCGACAGCAGGTCGACGAGGTCGGCTGGCAGCAGACCAGCGGCGACGGCTGTGTTTCGCATCCCGTCGGGTGCCGGCGGTGGACGGTAGTCCCAGCCGTCCATGCCGACGGCCTCGGGCAG
>WRET01000094.1 GCA_009779195.1 Micrococcales bacterium | reverse complement strand
GAACTGGTGTCCGGGTGACTTCGTGACCCCAATTTTGGGGACTACCCCAAATGGCGCAATCACGACAGGCTGTACCTGGTCGCCGAACACGTGGCCAGGCAGAACGGCCCACTGGTCGTCGGCTCTCGGGGAGGGGTCAGGCGGACGGCCAGTGGGCCGGGCCCAGGTCTCGGCGGGCACGGCCGTCGGTCGTCTGCGCTTGCGCGCTGACGACAGGCGTCCGGGGGGTTCGCCCGGGCGGGTCGGTGCGTAGTTGGGGGGCGCACCGGCCCGCCCGGCCAACATGGTCCGGCGCCGACTGAGCTGCCAGACAGGGCCTTCGGCGCCGAGGCTTGTGGGGATTGCCCGGTCTTGCTACCGCTGGTAGCATCACGGTGTGAGCCTGGAATCCACATACCGGAAGAGGTCCGTGTCGATGCCGGCATCGGTCATCGACGACGTGCAAGCAAAGGTGGGAGCCGGAGCCTTCTCGTCCTACGTCACCGATGCGGTCCAGCGCCAGCTGCGCTACGACGCGCTCGACGAGATCCTCGCCCGGATGGAGGCCAAGCACGGCCCGGTCGACGACGCGGAGGTCGCCGCTCTCATGGAGTCGCTGACGCGGTGAACACCCGAGCTTTTTCTGTCCTCCTCGATGCTCACGGGCTGTCGGCCCTCGCCACGGACGCAGCCGCGATGCGTACCTGGCTGGCCCTGGTCAAGCGGACCGGTTCGGAGCTGTACGTGTCCACCGTCACGATCGCCGAGGCCACCGACGGCACGTCCCGTGACGTGAACGTGCGGCGCGCGCTCAAGGGCGTCAACCCCCCCATCCCCCCGAGCGAACCCATCGCCTTCGAAGCCGGCCGGCTCCGGGCCGCCGCCACGGCCTCACGACGCAAACCACGAGACCTCACCATCGACGCCCTCGTGGCCGCGACTGCTCTCACCTTGCGACCACCGGTCGTCGTGCTCACCTCCGACACACCCGACCTTGACCTCCTCCTCGCCGGGACCAGCGTCCAGGTGCGCTCGTTGGCGCAGTAGCCCGCACGTCTGAGAACGAGTGCCGACGCGAACTAGGCTGCTCCCATGCAGGTCATCCATGGGCTTTCTGAGTTGGTTCACCAGTTGCCGGTGCTGGACGGCCAGGTGTGGGTGCTGCCGACAACCTCCGAACAGATCCAGACCGGTGACACCAACACGCTGCTGGCCGCCTCGTACCTTGCCCCCGGACCCGATGTGGTTCCTCGACCGCCGTGGTAGCGCTGGTATCCGACGCCTGACCCGGCTCTACTCATCTCGTGCTCTGTCAGGCGTGGTGTTGCTGCACCACCGAGATGGCCACGCCTCGGCGAAGTACTGCATGTCCGGCGAGGTCTGTGCCGACTCACTCTGTTCAACTCCGTAGGGTCGGCCGCTGAGCGTGGCGATCACCGCCACCGTCTACCGCGATACTCTGCTCACGAACGAGCGAGAAGGCCGATGAACACGTGCGACCCGTGATAGGGCTGCGACGCACCACCAGCAACGTCGTGGTCCACATCCCTCACGCCGGGCTCCTGCTGCCCCGCAGACTGCGCCTGCCCACCATCGCCGACCTGGACGACGAGACACACCTCATGGCCGACCTACAGGTCGACCTGGTCGCCGACGCCCTCGACACCGCCATCACCACGACAGGCGGGACCCCGCCGAACCGCGTCACCAACACCGTGTCCCGACTCGTCATGGACCCAGAAAGGTTCGACGGCCCCGACGAAGAGATGGACGCCGTCGGCATGGGCATCATCTACACCCACACCCACGACGGACGACCCCTCTACGACCCGCCCCTGACCCCCGCCGAGACCGAGCAACGCAAACACGCCTACTACCAGCCCTACGGCGAAGCGTTCGCCGACCTGGTCGACGACGTCCTCGCGCACCACGACCGCTGCCTGATCATCGACCTGCACTCCTACGCCACCGAACCGCTGCCTTTCGAACGCCACCCAGCAGACCGACGACCACCAGTGTGCCTGGGCCACGAGCCCTACCACGCACCCAACACCCTCCCGCTCGCCGCAACCCTCAAAACAGCCGGGTTCGCCACCACCACCAACGAGCCCTACAGCGGCTCCTACGTCCCAGCCCGGCACTGGCGCACCAACCCACGCGTGCGGTCCGTCATGGTAGAGATCCGCAAAGACCAGTACCTGCACCCCGACACGTCCACGCGGCCCGCACAGATCCTCGCCCTGGGCCAGGCCCTCGCTGCCTGGCTCAGCATGGCCCCATAGACCCTGCCGCCGGACCTGCCATAGGTGCAGGTGGCACCGGACGGCCCTTCTGGACACCCTTCACAGTTCGGCATGACGACGTCGTCGAAGCCGGACGCGCGACGATCGAGTCCTTGTCGTGCACAGATGGCCCAGCCGGTGAGATCGCACGCAGCTTCTTCGCCATACTGTCTCAACCCGCGGGTACTCGTTCGTAGAGGAGGGGTTCGAGGGCGCGCATCTGGTGCTCGACGTGGCGGGTGAGGATGGGGTCGTCGATGCGTAGGCCGAGCTCGATGTTGTGCTGCTCGGCGCTGGCGGAGAAGTTGGCGCTGGTGACCAGCAGGAACTGGTGGTCGATGGCGACGAACTTGGCGTGGTTGCGCGGGCGGTTCCCGTTGGGGGTTGGGGTGGTGCGCCAGACCATGGCGGGGGCGAGCTCGGTGGCGATCTGGTTGGTGGTGGGTTGCCAGGGGGCGGGGTTGCGGTCGGCGGCGTCGGAGTCGACGTAGACACGGACGGTGACCTCGGGGCGGGAGGCGACCTCGCGCAGCGTCGTCCACAGCGCTGACGAACGCTGGAAGTTGAAGGTGGAGCAGATCACCGACTCGCGTGCAGCGCTGACCAGGTGGTGTACCGATGCGGTGAGCTGGCCTGCACGGACCAGGCCGCCGGGGACGGTCCACACAGGAGTGACGGTGGCTGTGTGCGCGTGGGCGCCCTCGATTGCGCGGAGGACGGCGACGGTCATGTCTCGGGTGGGTGGGTCGTGCGGCGGGGGGTCGAAGGCGTCGGTGAGCAGCTGGCGCACCTGGGTACGTCGGGCCTGGCTGACCACGACGAACGCCTGCGACCAGGTCTCGTCAGCGGCGAGGTGGTCGGCCAGCTCGGCGGCCTCGCTGCCGGTCAGGTACGCAGCGAGGTCGCGGACGGATTGCCCCCTCATGGTGCGATGTCGAAGAACGCGAGGTCGGCCCAGTCGCCGGGCAGCGGCACGACGAACCGACGGTCGAGGAACCGGTTGGCTCGTTCGCACGACGTCTCCGACGCCATGACGCAGCAGTGGCACGCCGCGCCGTGCAGGAAGTCCTCGGGCGCCTTGGGGACCCGTCTGGCGCACACCGGGTCGGACGAGCACCGGGTCAGCCCGCGTAGCGCGTCGGTGACGATCCCAGCCAGGCGCTGCGGTTCAGACAAGGCGACCAGGCCGCCGAGCGTGCCGTCAGAGTCTGAGGCCGTCGTGGCGATGAGCACCCCTGCGGCGGGTGGCCGGTCGCCCTCGGCGGTCCAGGCGTAGACGCGCTCGGTGAGGCTCGCCGACCCGTACCCCGATGACATGGCCATCTGCCGGATCAGAGCGTGAGCGAAGGTGTGCACCAACCAGTACCTCGGCGGGCCGAGCCGGGTCTCCGGGTCGACCTGCTTCGCGGTCTCGGAGAAGCGCCGTTCGAAGTTGCGGCGCTGGGCGGCCTTGTGTGCTTCCCACAGATCGCTTTCGCGCACTCGCTGCTCCCAGTCGGCGACGGCGTCCTCGTCGAGCTGGCAGAAGACTCCCTCGCCACGGTCTTCCGTGGCTGGGACCCACGTGGGACGGTCGTCACGGGTCAGGCGGACCAGGCGGGTCTGCACGTCGTTGATCCGGTCGAAGTCGTCGATTCGCGTGAAGCCGAGGAGCGCGTTGACCTTGCGCAGCCGGTCCACTGCCAGCACTCGCGACACCCCAGCGACCATCTGCTCGTCCACCCGGCGTGGTGAGACGGTCAGGCCGCTGGCCATGTTCTCGTGGCGTTCGTCGATGGGGTCGCGCTGGAGATAGCGCCACTCAGGGACCAGCAGGTTCACCGGGTCCCAGTGCTGTTGCCGTTCGTTCCTGGCGGCTTCGGACTCTGGCGGTGCGAGCGCAAGGGCAACGATCGCGGCGAGTTGGGTATCGTCGAGGTCGGTGAGCCCGTCGGGGCAACCCGCGGTCTCCATCAGGTCACGGAGCATGTCGAGGTCGTCGCGGTACTTGACCAACTTTTCCTCCGCGACCTTGCTGCGCAGGTGTGCGGCGTCGTCCTTTGCCTGCTCCGCGGCATCGAGGCGCGGCATATCGATGATGGACAAGACTGCGGCGAACCACAGGTTCGACGCCCCGACCAGCATCAGCCTGGTTTCCTGGGCGCACCCATCGGGCAAGAACGCATCGAGATGGGCGAGCCGTCCCCGGCACTGGGGGAGCTTGTTGCGGCCATCCGTCCCTTGTGCCTCGGACATGGTGCGACGGGCGCCACACGACTCGCACACAATCACTGCGGTGGCGCCTTTGCCTGCAGGACGCTCGACCATCTTCAGCACAGGGGTGTGCACTGCGGTGCACCCGTCGCCGCGGTGTACCCACCAGTCGTACGGGAACTCGTCGAGGTGCCCGTCGGTGCATGCCAGCAAGTAGCGCGCCGGGACGCACGGTTGGCGACGTTTCTTGCCTCCGCGTCGGCCAGTGCACTCGGCGTGCTCGAAAACGGCCTCGTCGGGCCGGTACGGGTGGGTGTTGCGGTATCCAGACAGGAACGCGCCGATCTGCGCGAGCCGGTCGCAGCCGGTACAGCGCATCCACTGGGGAAACACCCGGGCTGGCACGCCGATGTCGGTGCCTTCACGGGAGAAACTGGTGGTCGCCTGGTGCGGGAACGGGCGCAGCGCGGCGACCTGCCGACAGCGCATCATCAGCTGGACTTCTTCCAGCAAGCGGGGGGCGTGGATGGTTGGTGGGTTGTCCCTGCGTTGCAGGATGCGTTCCCAGTCGTCCAGTCCGGTGGGCATGATGGTGAAGTGCGGCAGGTCGATGATCGACCCCGGACCGTAGGTGTACAGCAGCGACGAGGGACGGGCGGAACCCACCTTGGCGTAGTTGCGTTTCGCGGTGTCTTTCGCGAGCTGCTCGCCATCGCCCAGGGGGTCGACGGGGTGGCTCGGGTCATATAGCAGGTCGCTCATGAGTCACCTCCCGTGGATTGGGGTTGTGGTTGGACCTGCCATTGAGGCGCCCCAGGGGGATCGTCGTAGACCAGCCGTGCCGGAACCGGCGAGACGAGCAGGTTGACCTCGGGCTGGACTTCGCGCATCGAGTTGGCGACGCGGAACGGTGGAGCATCGGTCGTGTCGCCGGTCGCAGACTCGGCGCTGCAGATCAACGCCGCGTACCGAGACGTGTCCTTGAACCGTTCGTACGCCAGGCGCAGACCGCGTCTGGTCATGTGCTCGTTCCACTGTTCCCACCGGTCGTGCCGGTTTGCCAGGCGCTCCCGCGCGAACCGGGTGGCAGTCTCGTCAGGTGACGCACCGGCGGTCCGGGCCACCAACGCATCGATGAGGCGTTCAAGGAATGGTCGTTGTTCGCCCACCCGCCAAGCGTCCTTCTCAGGCGAGAGACCCACGCTCTCAGCGGCGTGCAGCACCCGGGCAGCGGCAACCAGAACCCCGTCCAGACCGCGCTCCAAGGATGTGACGGAGAACGGCGTCACCGACAACGGTTCGACCCGCGCGTAGAACGTCTCGTGGAAGTGCCGGAACTGTTCGTAGTGCGCCAGGTCTCGGGGACGCGCCCAGTTGCCGATGGTCACCACCAGTCCGGGTTTCCCGTCAGCCCGGCCGACCCGCGACGACGCCTGGATGTACTCGGCCGTGTTCTTCGGTTGCCCGACCACCATCATCAGGCCCAGGCGGGGCACGTCCACCCCGACCTGGAGCATGGATGTGGCGAGCACGACATCAAACGGGTTGATGTCGCGCCGGGGAACCGTCTCGCCGCGTTGTCGTGCTTCACGTGCGGCCTGCCGGGCCTGGGTAGAGTCGGTGCCTGCGTCGAACACCACAGCAAGTTGGTCAAGGGTCTTCGCGATATCGCCTGCGGAGATGCGTGATGTCAGCTCGCCGAGGTTGATCGACCCGAAGTCGGTGCCGAACCGGGCGGGAAGGTGTGAGCCGGGCCGTCGTTTGACCAGGGCGGTCTGGACATCGTCCTGGGTGTAGCGGGCCATACCTGCCAGCTCGCGGGTGGCGGAGAAGTAGCCGACCAAGGTCAGGTACGGGTCGGCCGCGCCTCCGGCCCGGTCCAGCAACAGCTGGGCACCGGCCATGAGCGTCACCGCCACCTGGATCTCGGTGGTCGTGAGCTTGACGCCGGTCGTGGAGATACCCAGGTAGCGCCGACCGGGGGCTTCGGCGGGGTCGGCGTCGCGGGAGAAGAAGGTGTCGGAAGCGTCGAGCACCTGCGGTGGGAACACGGTCAGGCCGCGCCCGTACAGGTCGTGGACCTGGTCGGCGGCTTTGCGGACGGTCGCTGATGACGCGACGACCAGCGGTTTGACCGCTGTCCCATCAGCGGTCTGCCACTGGGTCATGACGTCGATGGCCACCTCGAACAGACCGACGGTCGTGCCCAACGCTCCGGTGATCAGGTGCAGCTCGTCCTGGATGATCAGGTCAGGTGGGCGCAACCGGCCGGTGGGGCGCACCCCCGCCGCTGGGTGCCCGCTTTTGGCGGAGTGTCTTTGGATCTCGCAGGACGAGTAGTCCGAGTGGCGTTCGCTGTCTAGGTGAGGCACAAAACCGTGCCGGTCGCAGCGCCGTCCGACGTACCCGAACAGTGACGCGGCCTGGCTCTCGCGGGCCAGCCGGGCGAATTTGTCCACAGTGGCGATGACGAAGCACGGGACCAGCCGGTAGATCTCCTCGTCGGTGGTCAGCACAGGGATGCCTTCGTCGACCAGCCCGCCGCGGGAGAACGGGCAGGTTGCGCGGTCGTCGCTGCAGTACACATACACCCGTCCGGGAGTCTCCTGGACCTCGACGTCGGCATGGGACACCGGCCTGCCGCACCACGGGCAACGGCCCAGCTGGAGCGCAGCGAACCGGTACCCAGCCTCAGCGCGACGTTCGCGCAGCTGTTGCAGCTCTTTGGCGGCCTCGGCGACGCGTTTCGGGGAGACCCCGGTGCCGACCCACAGCCCGATCCGGAACGGCTCGCTGCCCCAGGTGCCTGGGTCTTCTTGTCGTGCCAGCTCGGCAGCGCAGACCAGGGCCGTCGCGCGCTGGAACTGCTGGGAGGTGAGCAGCCGCAAAGTGTAGCGCATGAGGACGGTGACACCCGCGTTGCCGTCCAGCGGGCCGTCCGGGGTGTCGATGACCCCCTGGCGTCGACGGATCGCGAAGGCGTAGGCAGCCAGGCCCAGGTACGCCTCAGTCTTTCCACCACCGGTCGGGAAGAACAACAGCTCGACTTTAGCCAGGCTGGCCTTGCCTGAACGCCGGAGGAGAGTCGGATCAGACAGCGCGCGCAGCTGCATGAGGACGAACGCCAGCTGGAACACCCGCCAGTGGTGCGGGAAGCCCCCGTCGAGCACCTGCGTCTCAGCCTGCCTGAGGGTGAGTGAGGCGTCCTTGGCGCGTTTCTCCACGATCTGGGAGTGGACGCGCTGGTCAGCCATCACCCGGTTCATGAAGCCGAAGCACCGCAGCGCTTCAGGGTCGTGCAGCAGGAAGTCCAGCCCGTCGGACAGCTGCCGGTGGACCTGGCGGGCCTCGTTGACGGTGTCAGCGGCGGTCTGCCGTAGGTGCTCAGGCAGCGCGGCTGCCTGAGCGTCCTGTGCGTCGAGCCAGGTTCCGTAGGCGTCCACGATGGGGCGCAGGCCAGCGTCGAGGGTGCTCGGCTCAGCGGTGGACAGTGCCCGCATGTCCAGCAGGGCACCAGGCACGTTGGCGGCCAGCGTCTGAGGGGTCTCGGCGGACGGCAACCAGGTGGTGCGCACCGACGTGGCCCGACGTGTCCCCGGCTGTTGCGTCCAGTCCGCCGAGCAGGTGCGACCGATGGCGAACTCCAGCCGGTCGCGGTAGCGCAGGTCGAGTCGTTGTTGCTCGTCGTCGCCCGAACCAAGGGAGGTTCGCGGGTCCATGACGTCGCGGACCGGTTCGAACGCTGCCGCCCCACCAGCGTCGATGTGCAGCTTGGTCTGGAACAGCCACGCGTCGGTCGGGATACGGCGCGGCGTGACCTGGTCGTTGCACAGCGCCACCTCGACCAGCAGCCGGTCCAGCACCGGGTCCGGGTACGTGTCGACTCGCAGGTGCACGTGGTTGACCAGCGGATAGTCGGCAGTCACCCCTGGCGTCAGAGTCGCCACGGGAATCTGTACCGGCATCTCCACCGGTGTGCGGCGGTACCTGGTCTCGTTCCCAGACAGCTCTTCGCTCTTTTCCGGCCTGTACACACCCCACGAGCAGTGCACCGTGAACGCCTCCAGGTCCTTGGGCACCTGGAACCGCAACCCCATCGACGCGGGGATCATCAGCCCTCGCCGCACCGGTTCGTCGTCGCGGTCACCACCAGCGTCTTCGTCACCGTCCGGCGCTGTCTCGTCCACGTCTGACAACGGCACCCCGCTGGACTCCATCGCCGCCAGCTCGTCACCGAACAGCGTGTCCGGGTCGTCAGCACTGCTCGCCGCGGTCGTGATGTCGTCGTCGAGCTTGGTCGGCGCGATACGTCCCAGCACGTACCGGGCGTCCGGCGGCACGTCCAGCAGCTCGGTGTCCGACTCGGGCCCGACGAGCTCTCGCTCGACGATGTCGACCAGGTTTTCCCGCACCGCCCACGACGTGCCGTCCAGGGGGGTGCTCAGCTCGTAGTGACTGGCTGGCTGGCTCACAAGGTCTCCTTCCGCGAGCCTGGTGCTGGAGAAGAGTCTGCCGACAACAGCGCCATCTGGTGTGCCGACCCGTCGTGAACCATGGTGTTCGCCCGCGGCTGTCGTGGGTTCATGTCCGGTCCTGGGCGAGCATGTTCATCACCAGCAGGCACATG
>WRET01000093.1 GCA_009779195.1 Micrococcales bacterium | reverse complement strand
TCCTTGTGTCTGCCGTTGTGCCGTGGAAGTTGAGCATCAAGGAACGCAGCGGCAAGCTCCCCGAAGCCGCACCGTTGGTGGCGGCGTGGCCCGCCGTGGTCCAGGCGCTGGGTGCCACACGGCTGCCCATCGGCGACGACCACGCCCTGGCGGCCGGACAGCTGGTCTGGGACCACAAGGACCCGTTCGACAGGATGCTCGCGGCACAGGCACTGATGACGGGAGCCACACTGGTGAGCGTCGACCCTGCCTTCGACACCCTGCCGAGCGTCACGCGCCTCTGGTCGTGACCCTCAGCAGATGCAGGGGGGGCGGGACACAACGCGGCGGCGCCCAACGGCCCCGGCTCCTGGTGACCGTCGACGGCGCGGACATCGACGTAGCGCTCTGACGTCGTCGCCGACGGGCCGCATTTGCTTGCCGGGGCGGCCGAGACGGTCCAGGGCGTGGATCGCAGGGTTGCGGAGACCGCCCTGCGCTTCTCCGGTTGGCCACAAGTTGTGGGCCGATTGCTGTGGATGTCCGACGGTCGACGAGCGTCCGCCCGAACACTGAAAGCTTATGCCTATAGTGTCCGCACCGGCGGACGGGTGCCCTTGAGGCCAAGAAAACAGTGCTGAGGCTCGCGGGCTGGCGGCGTAGGGTCGGGGGATGGTCGAGCTCAGTGATGGTGTGGTGCGGTTGGCGCCTCCGGTGGAGGCGGACATACCGGCGATCACGGCAGCGTGCCAGGATCCCCAGATCTCGCGGTGGACGACTGTCCCCAGCCCGTACACGCGTGAGCACGGAGAGGCGTTCGTCAACGAGATGGTCGCTGACGGGTGGCGCGCCTGGTTCGAAGGGGGAGAGGCGGCCAAGGCGATCTGGGCGCTCCACACCGACGACGGGTTCGCCGGGATGCTTGGGCTGCACTTCGAGCCGGTGCGGTCGGCGGATGTCGGGTTCTGGGTGGCGGCTCCCGCGCGGGGCAAGGGGTTGTTGCACCGCGGGATGCTCCTGGCTCTGCAGTGGGCGTTCGACGCGCCGGACGGTCCCCACCTGGACCGGGTGGCCTGGCGTGCCCTGGCAGGCAACTGGCCGTCGTGGCGTGCCGCGTGGAAGGTCGGGTTCCAGTTCACAGGGGTGGACCGGCTCGGTGGCGTCCAGCATGACTTCCGCCGTGACCAGTGGATGGCGACTTTGCTGCGCGACGAGCCGCGCCGCCCGGTCGCCGAGTGGCCCGCGACGAGCGTCGTCGGCCCCCGCCCCAGCCATCCCATGGATTGAGACCTGAGCGTGGAGCCGAAAACTGGTGTTCTGCGCTCAGGGTTCCACTCGACGCTCAGGCCTGAACCGATGGGACGCCCGCGCCGCACGGAGGCAGCCATCGGTGTTCGGCGACGAGTGGCGAAAATGCGGCAACCCCAGGCTGCCGTGGCTACACCTGGGGTCCGACAGCCCGATGGCGAGGTACCTCGCGCGCCTGCTGTCGTTGCTCGTCCCAGCGTACCTGGTGCAACAGAGCAGACTCGTCACGCCGGCGCCGGGGGGGGGCAGGTCCCGGTCCGACGGCCAGCACCAGGTGCCGACCTAAGCCTTTGGTCGCCAACCTAAGTCTTCGAACGCTTAGGTCGCCGACCGACGGTTTAGGCCTACTGCTCAGAGGCGAGGACGCGGGATCGCCGCCGGGTGTGCGGGGGATCGTTGCCGGGCAGGGGCATCTGCGGTCGCGTCTGTTCACCGAGCGGATTGCGGAGGGGCAATGACGAACGGGACTGTGGGTGGTCGCTGCCAGACTTGGCCCATGATCACGATGGGAGCGCACCAGTGAGCAACGACCTCGTCCCACAGGGGTGCGGCGAGCTGTTGGCGGACCTCAAGGCTCGGGTGCGGGCGGCGCAGCTGCGAGCGCACCGCATCGTCAACACCGAACTGTTGGCGCTGTACTGGTCGATCGGCACGGCGATCCTGGAACGACAGTCCACCGAGGGCTGGGGGACGCGGACTATCCACCGGCTGGCCGACGACCTGCGGGCCGAGTTTCCCGAGATGAGAGGTTTCTCGGGTCGCAGCCTGCAGTACATGGCGACAGCTGCCCGCGCCTGGCCTGACCTGTTCGACCAGGTGGGAGCCTTGGGCGCCCCGCCTCGGCCAATTGCGCAGCAAGCTGCTGCGCAATTGCCCTGGGGCCACGTCATGGTGCTGCTGGACCGTCTCGACGACCAGGACGACCGAGATTGGTACGCCGCTGCAGCCGTCGAGCACGGCTGGTCTCGTGCGGTGCTGCTCAACCAGATCAAGAACCGTCTGCGGTCCCGGGCGGGGGCCGCGCCGTCCAACTTTGAGGCCCGGCTGTCACGGAGCGACTCCGAGCTGGCCCAGCAGCTGACCCGCGACCCGTACATCTTCGACTTCCTCGACCTGACCGCGTCCTCCAGCGAACGTGAGCTGGAGCAAGGCCTGATCGACCAGCTGCAGCACACCTTGTCGGAGTTCGGCCGCGGCTTCAGTTTCGTGGGTCGTCAGGTGCACTTCGACGTCGAGGGGCACGACTTCTTCATCGACCTGCTGTTCTTCCACCTCGAGCAGATGCGCTACGTCGTAGTCGAGCTCAAGGTCGTCCGTTTCGAGCCAGAGTTCGCAGGGCAGCTCGGCTTCTACGTAGCGCTCGTGGACGACCGGCTGCGGCGAGACCGGCACGCTCCCACCGTCGGCATCCTGCTGTGCGCCGCCCGGGAAGAAGCCGTGGTGCAGTACGCACTGACCAGCTCGGCAGAACCCATCGCGATAGCGAACTACACCTACATCACGCCGACCCCAGGGGCGTTGCCGTCTGGGGCCGAACTCGCCAAGGTGGTCGACGCTGCGCTGACCGCCGACGCAGACCTGGCCATCCCTGGTGCCGCAGACGACGTGAACCAGTGAGGACCGGCACCCGGGTGCCGTACGACGAGGTCCTCGTGTCTGCCGTTGTCCCGTGGGAGCTGAGCATCAAGGAACGCAGCGGCAAGCTCCCCGAAGCCGCACCGTTGGTGGCGGCGTGGCCCGCCGTGGTCCAGGCGCTGGGTGCCACACGGCTGCCCATCGGCGACGACCACGCCCTGCTGGCTGGACAGCTGGCCTGGGACCTGTGATGTACGCACTGACCAGATCGGCAAAACACACCTGTATCACGCCGACCCCAGGGGCGTTGCCGTCTGGGGTCGAACTCGCCAAGGTGGTCGACGCTTGCTGCGTGCGGCCTGCACTGGGTAGGCGTGCCCGAGGTGGGTGGGCGGGGTGTCCAGCGCCTCGCGCTGGTCGCCGCGGTCACCGCTGCAGGGATCCACCATGTGATCCAGCAGTGGCGGGACACCCCTCATGCCTACCACCTGCAAGCCCCAAGGAACTACGCGGACCTTGTCCCGGCGATCGAGCACCTGTGATGGGTGACCAAGAGGAGGTCGCCGGGGTTACGTCTTGCTGGACCGATGGTCCGAGTCACGCGTGCCTGTCGGTAGTGTTGTTGGCGGGCGCAGGTAGGGACGGTGACGCGAAGGAGCCAGGATGGCCAAGAACCCCCGGCTCGACGAGGCGGTGGCGATCTTCACAGAGCTGGGCTGGGCGAGGGCTCGCACGGTGGACGCCCCGGACCTGCCGGTGGGGACGGCCGAGCAGCGTGCGGCGGCTGTGGCGGGGTTGCGCACGGGGGACTGGGCCTGCTTGGAGGACGGCTGGCGTAGGCGTGTCGAGGCCAAGTTGGCGCGGTTGGTGCTGTTCGCGGTACGGGTCGGTGTGGACGGGCGCCGCGCGGCGAACCTGGTTGCCGCGAACTGGACCTGGGAGGAGGCCGACACCAGCACCATCGCCGTCCTTGTCGACCAGCGAGAGCGCAGGTTCGCCGAGACGTTCGTCAACCGGGCCGCAGCGATCGACGAGTGGGGGTACCCGACAGTCGTGGTCGGCCTGGTCGTCAAACATGGCCTGCCAGTGCCGCAGCGGGTGCCGTACCTGCGTGCCTGGCAAGGGATGATCACCGAGCTGGTCGATGGTCGAAGCGTCGACCATGGGGGAGTCCTCCCGGTGACCGGTGCCGAGCGTTTCGCTGAGCACATCGCGGCGTGCGTCGCGATGCGGCTACCGCCCACAGGGCTGGACACGCTGCTCGTCGACGCGGTGGCCCGCGGCTGGGTGGACCGCGCCGAGGCGGTGCGGTTGGTGCTGACCGGGCTTGACACAGCACTCCGGCCGGTCGACCGCAGGACGTGGCTGCGCACGTGGACCGACGCTCTGGGCGCGACTGACGCGGAGGTCGTCGCCCACGGCGACGTGTTGGTCCCTGTGCTGGCCTCCGGTGAGAGCGTGGTCGTCGAACGCTTGGCGCCGGCGCTCGTCGCAGGAGTCGGTGACGCGACGCTGGTCGACGTGGTGACCGCCGCCCTGGCCGTGACGACGAAGAAGGCCCAGCGGGTGGTCCTCACCGCCCTGGCTGCCCGTCCGCGGCCGTCAGATGCCACTGTTGGTGCGCTCGAACCGCAGGTCACCGCGTTGCAGACCAGCAGGGACGCCGGGCTTGCCCGTACGGTCGCGTCAGTGGTCGAGCGGTGGGGGTTGCGCCCAGCGGTCCGGCAGGTGGCTGTGGTGACGGGGATGTGGCAGGCCACACCGCCAGTGTGGACTGTGCCGGCCTTCGACCATGGTGAGGAGAGTGCTGACGCCCTGGCACAGGTGACCGCTGAGCTGGTCCAGCGCCCAAGCAGGTTCGACGAACCTGATGTGGTGTTCGAACGGTTCCTCGCAGTGGCGAACGCCGTGGCCCGCACAGACCCGGCAGCGGCCCGGGTCGTGCTGCGCGGTGTCAGCGACGACACGGTGCACTGCTGGATGACGAACACAGCCATCCGTCCCTCTGCTGACCCGCTCAGGGCTCGCAAGGACGCCGTGTTCGCCCGGCTCGGCGAGGTCCCGTGCCTGCTGTCCGAACCGTCGACCATTGACATGCATGTGGCGCCAACTGACCTGGTCACCCGGCTGCGAGCGTACCGCGACGCGGGGGCTGCTGTGAGCGAGGCGGACCTGTTCTGGGCATTGACCCGGCTGGACACCTCACTGGCTGATGCACAGGTCCGCGCGGAGCTGGACGAACTGGACGTTTCCGTGCTGTCGCACGTGCCGCTGGGGATCACAGCCGGCCCAGCGGTCAGGGTGTGCCTCGACGAGCCGCTGGTCGAACCTGGGCTGGTGTGCGAGGCGCGGTACGGGCACAACTACCGGTGGAAGAACCTCTTCGCTCCCGGGTTGGTCCGCGTCTTTTCGGAGTCGAGGGTCAAGCCAGCTCTCACCACAGGCTCTTGGTCGGCCGATTTCCTCGAGCGGCAGAAAACGGTGTTCCCGTCGTGGGGCGACCCTGCGCTGTGCTGGTTCTGGGACGAGTGCGACGACGGCCAGGCGGTGCGCCAGCTGGTGCGCCGCGCTGCACCATTGCCCCCCGGCGCGGCAGCGAACCTGCTCATGTTGCGGGCGCACGTCGAACCCCGGGTGGTCGGCGACGTCGCGACCGCCGTGAGCGAAGCATGGACCCGCGGCCTGCTGCGCCCTGGGGTGCCTGACCTGGGCTTCCTGGACTGGGACGCTCCCAAGCTCGCCGCCCGTGCCCGAGCGCTGGCCGACGCCGCCGCGGATGGTCTGCTGTCGGTGGCCTGGCCTCTGCTCGACGAGCTCGCTGCCCGTGCTACCGGCGTCATCGCGTGCCAGTGCTGGTGCGGCCGGCCGGCCAAACCCACCGACCGTCTCTTGGCTGGGGCCGGTGATGTCGTCGGGGTCATTGCTGGCCTTCTCCCTGAGGTCAAGCATGCTGTGGAGACCGGGCTGGCTGACGTCTCGGTCTTGGACTTGCCTGGTGTGCGGGCGATCGCTGCACGGTCAGGGTCGTCACAGGCAGTGAAGACAGCGCGTGCTGTCGTCGGCCAGCTGCGCCAGTGATGGGGTAGCGCGCCGTCGTTACTGACGAACGTGCAATCGCTGGACAATGGGGTGCCCCATATATGGGATGAAATGGTGCGCGGGGTTCCGGGTTGGTGCGCCGCAGGGCCAAGGGCTGCCGGTCCTTGTGCTGGCGGGTGCGCGGCCATCATGGTGGCGAGTGTTAGCCCGGTTCTGGCACACGGGCGGGGGGACAACTGTTACTTTTCTGCCATGAGTGGTGTGGGCCCCGGTCAGGCAGCGCAAGATCGCCACCAGTACCCGGGTGTGCCGGGATACGGGACGCCAGGTCCGGCTCCTGGGGGTCCTGCGTACGGCACGCCTCCGGCCTATGGCGGCCCGCCGTATGGCATGCCTGCATACGGGGCTGCGCCGCCGCCGATGTACTGGCAGCCTCCGCGTTCTGAGACCGACCCAGGTCAGGACCTGCCGTGGTACGGCATCGGGTTCCTGCCTGCCTATGCGCGGTTCTGGAAGAAGTACGCCACGTTCAGCGGCAGAGCCTCCCGCGGTGAGTACTGGTGGGCGTACCTGGCGAACTCCATCGTCATCATCGTCCTCTATGTGGTTGCCATGGTGGTCGTCACCACCACGCAGACAACGTGCACGGAGTACCAGATACAGCAGTACCAGTGCACATCCGACCTGTCTCCGGCTGGCGTGGGCAGCTTGGTCATCCTCCTGGGATATTGTCTGGCGGCGATCATCCCGAACCTTGCTGTCACATGGCGCCGCCTGCACGACACCGGCAGGTCAGGGGCCTACTACCTGATCAGTGTCATCCCGTACGTCGGCGAGCTCATCCTCGTGATCCTGCTCGCCGGCAAGCCGTCCCCCGACGGCGTCCGGTATGACGTCGTGCTTCGCGGACCCTACGGAGCCGAGCCCTACGGCTCGCCTCCTGGTCACGACCAGCCTCCGCCCTATGAGGCCTATCCCCGGTAGGGCACGACGCACTGACGTGCGAGGCAGATCGCGAGACAGGAGACGAGCGCAGGTGTCTCGCTGTGCTGCTCTGCCGGGGATCGGGGTGGGCTGACGGAGCTACCGCGGTCTGGACCGGACAATCATGACGATGCCGATGACCAGCGGCGCGAGGGCAAACAGGGTGATGCCGAGCAGGTAGCCGATCACGTAGCCGAGAGTGCCGGCCCCGTCGTCCGAGCCAGGACTGAAGCTGCTGGTGACGGTGCTGAGGAGAACCAGCGTCGCCAGAGCGCCCCAGAGAGTGAGGGGGATGCCGCAGACCAGCATCCAGGTCCGGCGCGCTCGCGGCGCCGGATACGCCTGGTAGGGCATGGCCGGAGGCGGAGCCTGCCCGTACGGCTGGCCTGGCGGACCATAGCCGTAGCCTGCGTCAGGTGGAGGAGAGTAGGGCTGTGGAGGAGCGGGAGGGTGCGGTGGGCCGTAGGGCGGCTGGGACGGGTCGGGGTACACCTCGTCCTGCCCGTTGCCGTGGGTCATCGGTGGTCAGCGGGCGTTGACGATGTCGACGACGAAGACCAGGGTGTCGCCACCACGGATACCGGCGGCGGGGACACCCGAGTCGCCGTAGCCGAGGTGGGAGGGGATGGACAGCAGCACCCGGCTGCCGATCGTCTGGCCGACCAGGCCCTGGTCCCACCCTGCGATGACCTGGCCGACGCCGATGCCGAAGCTGATGGTCTGGCCGCGGTCATAAGAGGTGTCGAACACGCTGCCGCCCCAGATCTGACCCAGGTAGTTCACCTCGATCGTCTGGCCGGCCGCGACGACCGGACCTGTCCCCGGCACCAGCACCTGCACCTGGAGGCCAGCGGGGGCCGCAGTCGCAGGGAAAGCCAAGGTCGGCCTGTCGCCGAAACCACCAGAGACCTGGGGCAGCTCACTCATGTTCTCTCCTCGTCGTGCGGTCAGCGATCACCACCCATCCTGCCCGACAATGTCGGCTCAAGCGAACGTCCAGGCGGGCAGCCCGCACGACCTCGTTCACCCTGGTCAGGGCCGTTCACTTTGGTGAACGGCCCTGACCAGGGTGAACGAGGTCGTGGACGTCGCAGCTGTCGCCAGGTTCGAGGCTTGATCAGGGGTACAGGTCGGCGACGATCTCGTGCATGAACGTGGGCAACAGGTCAGGACCGAGGGACGTGACCATGGTGACCCATGCACCGTCGCGCGCGAAGACCGTCGTGTAGAACTCGGTCGGAACCGTGAAGCCGACGTCGATATCAACGTCGATCACCTTGGATGTCGTGCACAGGCGACCGCCGCGCTCATCGACACAGGTGTAGCCCTCGGCGAGCAGCTCGTCGACAGCGGCGGTGACGGCCTGCGGGGTCCCGGCGGTGAAGGTGACCGACAGCGAGGTGATGTCGCCGGCGAACCAGTTGCAGTCCAGCTTGAGGGTTGCCCCCGGGAACGGCGGGATGACCTTGTCCGAGGGATAGCTCGAGCCGTCGTCGAAGGCCCAGGACCGGGTGCCCGGTTTGCCGAGGGAATCGCAGTCGGTCGGCCAGGTGGGCTCGACAACCGGGGTGGCAGGGTTTTGGGCCGCGGTCACCGTGCTGGTCGGCCCAGCCTTGGCCGGTGGGGTGCCCGTACCCGTGTCAGTGCCCGTGCCAGAGGTGCACCCGACGAGCACGACGAGCGGAGCGGCACACACCACAGCAGCCCGACGCATGATCCTCCGCGACCGACAGCGGCTGTCGACCACGTCGGCGCCCGGCTCCCGGGTCTGGCCGCCTGTGTCAGCACAACCGAGCGGAGCGGCGTCGATGGGGGTGTCGAGGGTTGAGACGGAGCCGAAGTCGTCCATGAGAATCCTCCTCGTTGAGGTCAGCCCGGGTCGGGACACCCTGTTCGAGCAACCGGACGTCACCGGTGTTCCGCAGATGACCGAACGATCATTGTCTCAGGCCACATGGTCGTTCGCGACGGCCTGCCAGACCCCCCGGGCACGACACCGCCCTCGAGGGAATGGTCAACCTCGAGGGCAGGTCCTGCTTCGATGCTAGCGGGAGGAGCCGGTGTCGCGACAGTCGGCCCACCCTGTGGGCGGTACGCCTAGGAGACTGCTGAACAATCCGCGTGGTGTGCGTGGTGTTCGTCGGTGGGCTGGGATCCTGGTGGGGTGCAAGGTGAGTCGGGTGGTCAGCGGGGTCTGTGGGACGTGGAGCTGGTGGCTG
>WRET01000092.1 GCA_009779195.1 Micrococcales bacterium | reverse complement strand
CCCGGCACCGTACTGCTGGTAGACAAAAACCGGTAACGTCATCATGTTTCCGCTGAACACGTCACGGTTGATCGAGTACGAGGCGCCGACGGTAATGATCAGCGGCGCGGTCTCGCCGATCACCCTTGCGACCGCGATCATCACCCCTGTGGTCAGCCCCGCCACCGCCGTGCGTACGACGACTTTGATGATCGTCAGCCACTTGGGCACACCCAGCGCGTACGACGCCTCACGCAGCTCGTTGGGCACCAACCGCAGCATCTCTTCGCCCGAGCGGACCACCACGGGTGTCATGAGCACCGCCAAGGCCACCGCCCCGACGATCCCTGAGCGTGCCTGCGGCCCGACGAACAAGAAGAACACTGCGAAGGCGAACAACCCGGCGACGATCGAGGGGATACCCGTCATGACGTCCACGAGGAACGTCACCGCCCTGGCCAGCTTGCCCGTGCCGTACTCGGCCAGGTAGATCGCGACCATGAGCCCGATCGGCACCGAGATCAGCGTGGCCCACCCGGTGACGAGCAGGGTCCCGACGATCGCGTGGTAGGCACCTCCGGCGTCCATACCGCCGAAGACGTTGCGCATGGAGTTCAGCAGGAAGTACGTGTCGAACCGGCCAGCGCCGCGTGTGATCACCGACAAGACCAACGACACCAGCGGGATCATGGCCAGCGCGAACGCGATGTACACCACCACCCGCATGACGGTGTCCTTGCGTTTGCGGGCTGGGTCCACCTGGCTCAGGGCCGCGCGCAGGTCAGCGGCAGCCGCCTGCTGTGCCGTCGACGTCGTCGTCGTCGGCTGTGTTTTCGGCTGTGCGTTTTCGGTGGCGGCCATCAGTTCGCTCCCGAGAAGTCTTTGCGCCGGGCGACGATCGCCCGTGCCGCCATGTTGACCACCATGGTGATGACGAACAGCGCCAGACCTGTGGCGATGAGCGCCGACACCCCCATCTGCGTCGCGTCGTTGAACTTGTTGGCGATATTGGCGGCGATGGTCTGCTGCTGGCTGGCCACCAGGAGCCTCCACGACGAGCTCAGGCCCGGTGAGAGCACCATCGCCACAGCCATGGTCTCGCCCAGCGCCCGGCCCAGCCCCAGCATGGACGCCGAGACGATGCCCGAACGTCCGTACGGCAAGACCGCCAGCCGGACCATCTCCCACCGGGTGGCCCCCAGCGCCAGCGCGGCCTCCTCGTGCAGCGGCGGGGTGGTCAAGAACACCTCACGGCACACAGCGGTGATGATCGGCAAGATCATCACCGCCAGCACCAGCGACGCAGTCATCAGGACCCGTGGGGGGCTGGACGCCTGTCCGTTGGAGTCGCCGGCGAACAGCGGGATCCACCCCAGCCAGCGCACCATGGCCGAGAAGACCGGGTGCAGCAGCGGAGCCAGGACCATCACCCCCCACAGCCCGTAGATCACCGAGGGGATGGCTGCCAGCAGGTCCACCACGTAACCCAGCGCCGCGGCCAAGCGCCGCGGAGCGTAGTGCGAGATGAACAAGGCGATACCGATGGCCACCGGCACCGCCATGACCAGCGCGACGAGCGCTGCCAGCACCGTGCCGAACACCAACGGCCCGATGACCTGCAGCACCGACTGGCCTGCCGGGATCCACCCGACCTCTTCGGAGATCGAGTCGCCGGCACTCAGCGCTGGCCACGCCTCGATCACCAAGAAGACGGCCACCGCGGCGAGGACCATCACGATGAGGACGCCCGACCCTGCCGCGGTCCAGCCGAAGATACGGTCGGCCGCACGTCCCAGACGCGCTGCCACCGTGTCCTTGGGCGCCAGCGCCGAGTCCATGGCCAACGCGGAGGCTTCGCGCACCGGGGCCTCTGGCGTGCTGGTGTCGTCAGGCACCTGCTGCTCCTCGTGTCTCAGTGTGGTCGTGGGACCAGGCACAGCGGCCGGCCGAAGCGGACGGCCGGCCACTGTGCATCTGGTTCAGCCCTTGACCGTGATGGTCTCGACGGCTGCGAGGATCTCGGCACGCAGGTCCGCCGAGATCGGGGCAGACCCCGCCGCGGAGGCTGCCGTGCTCTGGCCCTGCTCGCTGACCACGTAGCTGACGAAAGCCTTGACGAGGTCGGCCTTGTCGGCGCTGGCGTAGGTGTCGCACACCGCCAGGTAGGACACGAGGATCACCGGGTAGGCGCCGGCGGCCGCCGTGGTCCGGTTGATGGAGAAGACGATGTCGTTGTCGGCGCGTCCCTCGGTGTTACGCGCCGAGTCAGCCAGGGTCGCCACAGCAGCGTCAGCGGTCGGGCCGACGAACGCGTCACCGACCTTGACCTTCACCGTGCCCAGCTTGCCGATCGCCGAGGCGTCGGCGTACCCGATGGTCCCCGTGCCGCCGTCGACACCCTGCACCACAGCGGACGTTCCGTTGAGGCCCTGGAAGGTGTCCTTGGAGACCGGGAAGGTGCTCGACACCTCGTAGGTCCACACGTCAGGGGCAGCCTTGGACAGGTACTCGGTGAAGTTCTTCGTGGTGCCCGAGTCGTCGGAGCGGTACATCACCGAGATCGAACCGGTGAGCTTGTCGGCGACGGCCTCGTTGTCGGCGGTGATCGCCGGGTCAGACCAGCTCGTGATCTGGCCGGAGAAGATCTTCGCGACAGTTTCCGCGTCGAGGTTGAGGCTGTCGACCCCGGCAACCTTGAACGCGACGGCGATCGGGCTGACGTACACCGGCACGTCGAACGCCTGCCCGCCGCTGCACACCTTGGACGACGAGGCGATCTCGTCGGTGGTCAGCGCCGAGTCGGTCCCGGCGTACGAGAACGTACCGTCGAGCAGGCCCTTGCGCCCTGCACCAGAGTCGGAGACCGAGTAGTTGATGGTCGTGCCGGTGTGCTCGGTCTGGAAACCGGCCATCCAGGCTTCTTGGGCTTTGCTCTGCGAGCTGGCGCCACCACCGTCGAGGGTGCCGCTCAGCGAGGATTCGGACGTGTCGTCCGTCCCGGACCCGGTGGGGTCGTCGGAGCCACAGGCCGCCAGGCCCAGCGCGAGGGCCAGCGCTCCAGCAATTGCGAACGTACGCTTCACAGGAGTTCCTTCGTCTCAATCGCATGGCACGGGACCGTGCCGTGCTGGCGAGGCTATGGGCCCCAGGTGACCGCCGTGGGGGCGCCAGGTGAACTCCGGGTGAACGCTAGTGGAGCACTAGTGGAGCAGTCCGAGCAAGGTGGCCAGGGTGCGGTGACGGGCGTCCCAGGTCCACTGGTCGACCATCCAGGCACGGCCTGCCTCACCCATGGCAGCGGCACGGGCCGGGTCGTTGAGCAGCTCGACGATCTGCCAGGCGACAGCGGTCGCGTCGGTGCCGTCCACGACACACCCGGTCTCGCTGTCGCGGACCGCCTCGGGGGCGCCGCCGGACGTCCCGGTGACCACAGGCAGCCCAGCTGCCGCAGCCTCCAGGTAGACGATGCCCAGCCCTTCGACCTCCAGACCCCCCCAACGGGAGCGGGCGGGCATGGCGAACACCTGGGCTGTGCGGTACAGGGCGGCGAGGTCGTCGTCGGGGACGAAACCGGCGAACGTCACCGCGTCAGAGACCTTGTGCTTGGCGACGAGCTCGGACAGGTGGCCGGCGTACGGTCCGCGTCCACCGATGACCAACCGGGCGTCGGGGTGGTGCTCGAGCACCCGCGGCCAGGCAGCGATGAGCGTGTCGTGCCCTTTGCGCGCGACCAGGCGCGAGATCGACACAACCACCGGGGCGTCACCCAGGACCCACCGTCGACGCAGGTCAGCGACTGCTTCGTCGCTGACGTCCGCGAACGTCTGGGGTGTGACCCCCGGGCTGAGGCGTTCCAGACGCTCGACGGGCAGCTCCCGGACCAGGTGTTTGCGGGTGTAGTCGCTGATATACGTCACGCGGTCGGCCCGCCGCGCGATGGTCCGCAGCGCGTGGCGGAACCCTGGCACTGCCGCCCACCACACCTCGTGCCCGTGCGTGGTGGACACCACCTTGCGCACCTGGGTCTTGGTGCGCAGGTCCGCAGCCAGCAGACCTAGTGGCGCAGCCGCCCCGAACCACGCCGCCTCGCACTTGTGCTCGTTGGCGATCCGCACGACCTCCCGGGCGACCGTGCGTGTGGGGAGCATCGGGTACCGGCTGATTCGTTCCACCGGGTACGGCTGGGCCGCGTCCCACTCTTGCCACCCCTCACGCCGCGACGTGGCCACCACCACGTCGTCCGCGTCGAACCGACGCACCAGCTCGTGCACATAGGTCTCGATCCCTCCGTGCCCCGGAGGGAAGTCGTTCGTCACCACCAGCAGACGTGCCATGGCCGCAACCTACCAACCGTCGCCCGCCCCGTGGGCCGGTATCCAGATCACCATCCAGCTCAGGCGGTGCGCCACTCACCGGTGACGAGGTAACGGATACGCCGGGCGATGGACACGCCGTGGTCGCCGAAGCGTTCGTAGTACCTGGCGAGGAGTGTGAGGTTGACGACCTGCTGGGCCGTCCCCGTCCATGTGTCACCGAGCTGGATGGCGAAGGACGCCGTGTGCAGCTCGTCGAGCAGGTCGTCGTCGCGTTCCACCTCGTCGGCCAGCGCCAGGTCGCGGGTGGCCAGCAGACGCACAGTCCGTTCGCCGACACGGTCAGCGGCTTGGCTCATGGACGTGACCAGGTCGACGACCTGGTCGGCCGCCGCTGTCTGCGGGTAGCAGCGCCTGGCCACCTGGGCGACGTGACGGGCCAGGTCGCCCATCCGTTCCAAGGACGAGGCGATACGCAGGGCCGAGATGATGACGCGCAGGTCGGTGGCGACCGGTTGCTGGCGGGCGAGCAGCATGACGCACCGTTCGTCCAGGTCGCGGTTCAGAGCGTCGATCACCATGTCACCGGCGATGACGGACTCGGCCAGCGGAAGGTCGGCGGTGAGCAGGGCTTGACCGGCTGACTCGATGGCCGTCTCGACCCGTCGTGCCATGGCTACCAGGTCGTCACCGAGCTGTGTCAGCTCAGCCTCGAAGATCTCGCGCATTGTTCTCCTGTCGGGTGGCCGGGAAAAACCTCGGACCAGGACGCTCCCTGGTCTAGCCTGCCACGGCCTGGTAAACAGCTGGCCGACGGCAGGTGAACAATGGCCGTCGAACTGGCAGCCTGGGCGCGCTGGGCTGCCCCACCAGCCTACTGTGGTGCCCGTGGGACCGTTCTTCCAAGAGGCAGGCTGGTTGGTGGCCGGGCTCGTCGGCGTGCTGGTGGGCGCGCTGCCGACCCTGGCTTTCTGCCGGACCGAACGTGTGCAGAAAACCGTCCCCGCTGGTCGAGAGCCAGTCGTGGACGACGGTGTGGTGCGGGTGCTGGCGGTGCTGCGCTCAGCTGCTGTCGTCGTCGACGACGACAGCGCGGTGCTGCGCGCCACACCAGCGGCCTACGCCCTGGGCCTGGTGCGCGACGGGGCGCTGGTCCACGCGCCGGTGCGGCGCCTGGTCGACGAGGTGCGCACCGACGGGGTGATCCGCGACGCCGAGCTGGACCTGCCGCGCGGGCCGATGGGGCCAGCGACGCTGCGTGTCTCGGTGCGGGTGGCCCAGGTCGCGCCAGGTATGGTCGCGGTCCTGGCCGACGACCTGACCCAGGCCCGGCGTGTGGAAGCCATCCGGCGCGACTTCGTCGCCAACGTCTCCCACGAGCTCAAAACACCCGTCGGGGCGCTGGCGCTGCTGGCCGAAGCGGTCGGGCAGGCCCCCGACGACGCTGAGGCGGTGCGCCGTTTCGCTGGGCGTATGACCGACGAGACGACCCGCCTGTCGCGGCTGGTCCACGAGATCATCGAGCTGTCACGGCTCCAGGTCGCCACGACCGACGCTCTGAGCCTGGTCGAGGTGGACGAGGTCGTCGCCGAGGCGGCCGACGCCGTGGCGACTGCTGCCGCAGCCCGCAACGTCCGCCTGGCTGTGGGGCCGCCCACCGGCCTGTGCGTGACCGGTGACCGGCAGATGCTCGTCACCGCCGTGCGCAACCTCGTCGACAACGCTGTGGCGTACTCGTCCGACGGGACATCGGTGAGCATCAGCGTGCGGCCCGCACGTACTGACGAGGGTGTGGACGTGGTGGAGGTCGTCGTCGTCGACGAGGGTGTCGGAATTCCTCCTGACCTGCACGACCGGGTGTTCGAACGCTTCTTCCGCGTCGACCCTGCCCGTTCGCGCGACACCGGGGGGACCGGCCTGGGCCTGTCCATCGTCAAACACGTCGCCGCCGACCACGGCGGAGACGTCATCGTGTGGTCCCAGCCGGGGCGGGGGTCCACGTTCACCATCCGTGTGCCCAAGGCCGACACCCACACCCCCGCCGGTGCCACGCCCAGGAAGGCTGGACCATGACCCGCATCCTGGTCGTCGAGGACGAGGAGTCCTACCGCGACCCGTTGACGTACCTGCTCACCCGCGAAGGCTACGACGTGGTCGCGGCAGCCAGCGGCCCTGCGGCCCTGGACCTTTTCGACCAGCACGGTGCCGACCTGGTGCTGCTCGACCTCATGCTCCCGGGCCTGCCCGGGACCGAGGTGTGCCGCCGTCTGCGCGCTGTCTCTAGCGTCCCGGTCATCATGCTCACAGCCAAAGACGACGAGATCGACAAAGTCGTCGGCCTCGAGCTCGGCGCCGACGACTACGTCACCAAGCCGTACTCCTCACGCGAGCTGGTCGCCCGTATCCGTGCGGTCCTGCGCCGCCGCGGCGAACCAAACGCCGAACCCCCCGCAGAACCCGACGGACCAGTGCTCGCTCTCGGCCCGGTCGAGATGGACGTGGACCGCCACACCGTCCGCGTCCACGGCACCCTGGTCACCCTCCCCCTCAAAGAGTTCGAGCTCCTCGAGCTCCTCCTCACCAACGCCGGACGCGTCCTGACCCGCACCCAGCTCATCGACCGCGTCTGGGGCGCCGACTACGTCGGAGACACCAAAACCCTCGACGTCCACGTCAAACGCCTGCGCGCCAAGATCGAAACCGACCCAGCCCACCCCCAGCTCCTCACAACCGTCCGAGGCCTCGGCTACAAGCTAGCCCTCCCCGAAACCTGACCGTCAGTGGCAGCAACCTTCATCACGCTCGCAGAAGACGAACGCTTCGCCGATGTCGTCCACACCGGCATCGGCCACCTGCGCGACCTCGTCACCTCCCGTGAGCTGCTCGACCTGGCCCGCCTAGACCTCGAAGGCAAGACCGACGCTCAAGCCGTCATCGAAACCTACGACCAATGGACATCGACCTTCTTCGACGTCATCAACAGATCAACCCTGGGGGCGTGACCACACGGCGGCACTGTCCTCGCTGGCGGGGACCTCACCGTTGTGCACAAAAACTCGCCAACCACGAGACGCTCGGACCACACAGGTCCACGGCATCTGCGTCACTTCGGACGGACGCGACGGCGGGTGTTAGCCCAGACCGGACTTGTCGGCTATCGCCATCAGGCGGGCGACGGCCTTGAGGACCCGGGGGCGGTTCTTGGCAGTCTTGACCCAGGTGGGTAGGGCGACGTACCAGGAACCCTGGTGCGGGTAGCAGCATGTGTAGTGCCTCGACCGCGGCAACCCAGCCCGCTCGTCGCGGACGGTGGCCGTGATGTAGCAGCGCAGCTGGTCCAGGTGATGACGGTTGTCCACCCAGAGGGTGCCGAGGGCGCCCACCTCGGTCATCAGAAGCAGCCGTCGGGCTCTGATGGGTCCTGGGTCGACCATGACATCGCTCGGAAAGCCGGTGCACGAGTCACGCGCCCCGCACCCAAGGCACGTGAACTGGCCATCGTCGGCAGTCCAGCTACGCCACCAGACCGTCCGGTGTTCCACACCTGGGCGCCCGCAGCGGGAGCACACCACCCACCGATCACGGCCGAAACCTGTGGTCGGATCTGGGGCGAACCGTCCGTCGACGACCTGCGGCGGCGCGTCGACCTGAGCCCGCAACGCCCTGACGTCGAGGACCTCGTCTAGCCTGGCACCACGCGCGGCGGACAGACGGTCGGCTTCGTCCAGCCAGTACCGCGCTTCGTAGGATGAGCGCCACGCCGGATCTTTCGCCATCTCCAGGCGGGCCCGGGCGACGGCCAGCGCCTCGTACAGCGCCGGGTCGGTCGGGGCTTCGACCCTGGTTTCCGGCCCACGGCAGTGCCCCACCTCGAACTCGCCCATGAGACCAGTCAGTCTGCCCAGTGCTTCAGTGACGAACCCGGCGTTGATGGCCGTACCCGCCGCCGTGTCCAGACCTCGTGCCGACTGCAGTGTCAGGTCAGCCAGCCTCGTCTCCCACAACGCAGGTTCGGCCTGGACGGTCATGGTGTCAGGCTAGCCACCAGACGCACCGGTCGGTACCGGTTTTCGTCAGGCACATCGGTACCGCGACCGCTGAGCCGCAAACGAAGTCCACGACATACTTGGCGCAGACAATGGGGACGGTTCCTATGTCTTGCCTGTTCAAGCGTGGTATTCGGTTGGTCGAGCCGTCGCGGTGACGGGTCGGCTTCATCGGGGCATCGCTGTTGTCGTCCTCTGCGCACGACGATAGTCGTCTTTTGCGGCACCGGTCAGTTGGTCTGGCTGGGCAAATCCAGTTGACGTTGGGCAGATCCCGGGCGGGCGCGGCGACAGGTGCCCGTAGTCTGGCGGGCTGGTTTTTCGCCTACCACCCGCCCGGTGTGGTCTTGTGGGCATCCTTGCGTGAGGCACGGTGTTGGTTCGTGGACAATGTGTTATGAGGCACCGCCGGGGTCAACCAGGTGCGTGGCCATCTGAGTCTCGAACGTGGGTGTCTCACGGGCCGTGATGGAGGGATCCCGCAGGGGTTGGCTGTTCATTTCTCGTTTTGGGTGTCGTGAAATGTACATACGTAGGGGTCTGGGGTTGGGGTCCTAAGGGGTTGGGTAGTGGTCGCGTGCTGGTTGTTTCGTCGTCCGTGACGGCGCTCAGAACAGTGCTGAGGATTTGGACAAATAGGGCAGGGGCTGGTAGGATCGTACACATGTTGCAGGGGACAGAACCCACCGGACCAGCCGCACCAGAGGTCGGCTCGGAATACGGTACGCACCACGTTGACCACAGTGTTTCCGCCGGTGTGGAACAGGGTGGGTTTGTTCCGGCGGGTT
>WRET01000091.1 GCA_009779195.1 Micrococcales bacterium | reverse complement strand
TCACAGTTCTCGCACTGCTCACAGTCCTCGCACTCATCACAGTTCTCGCACTGCTCACAGTCCTCGCACTCATCACAGTTCTCGCACTGCTCACAGTCCTCGCACTCATCACAGTTCTCGCACTGCTCACACTCGTCGCACTGCTCACAGTCGGAGCACTCGTCGCACTTGCACTCTTCGCAGCTGCACGGGCAGTCGGCGCACGGGTCTGGCGGCAGCTCGGTGTTGACCACCGTGCAGCTGACCATGTCGGCCGGACCGACCACGACGACGAAGCCAAGGTCACCTGCTGCGTCGGCGATCTCCAGGTCTACACCGAGCGGATACTGGGCGTTCTTCAGTGTGCACACGGCCCTCGCGCCGTCCTGCAACGTCAGCTCGTAACCAGCCTGCTGGTGCTCGGTGATGGTGATCTGGGCGCCACCACCGGTGAGGTCGGCGAACGACAACGGGAAGTTCACCGCACCGGTCTGGTTGGTGGTGCCCGCCGGGGCCAGGTAGCCGACGTTGGTCGAGTCGGTCGACGCGTCGAAGGTCCACCCATCAGCCGGCAGAGCCACGTCGCTGCCGTACGCGATGACCTGCTTGACGACCGTCAGCGACGGTGCGCACGCCTGGAAGACCGAGTCGCGCAAGGCCTCGCCGGCCTCCTTGTAGGTCTTGGTCTGGATGTAAGCGCCCGGGCCGGTGATGGCCTGGAGGTTGCGGTACGCGTTGGCGCTGGCCACCGCGTCGCCGACACCGATGGCCTCGACCCGGGTGCCTTCAGCCTTGAGAGCGTTCGCGGAGAAGATCCCCGCCTCGACCTCGGCGAACCGGGTCTGACGGCCCGCGGTGTCCGCCTGGTACACCGTCGGGTTGCCGTCGGTGATGATCACAGCCAGGTCGAACGTCGCAGCCTGCTGCTTGACCAACCACAGGGCGTCGTCCCAGTTGGTGTAGTTGGTGTTGATGGGCGTCAGCTTGTCGATCTCCGCCTTCAGGGCGTCCACGTCGGCCCGGGTCGACACCGATGTGAGAGCGGACGCGGTCGTGGCGCTGGTCCCGAAGGAGAACAGCTGGACCTCGCTGGGTGTGCCCAGCAGCGCTTCGACGTATGTCTTGGCCGCCTCGCGCAGGTCGTTGGTCGCGTTGGCCTGGAGCACCGACGCCGACAGGTCCACGACCAGCGCGACCCTGATCCCGCACTGGGCAGGCTTGTCCGGGTTCTGCCTGGTCAGTGCCCAGGTCCCAGTCGAACCGGTGAGGTTCGCGCCCTGGCGTGTCTGGAACTGCTGGCCCGACTCGTACACCTCGTCGGCCACCAGCGGTGGGGTCTGGAAGGCGTACTGCTGCGCCGAGTCGTTGGTCGGGCTCGTGATGAGCGCCGTGGTCAGGTGGGAGTTCAGGGTGTACGGCCATGGGGCTGAGATTCCCTTGACCCAGTACTGGACGTTCTGGCCCGTGATGGGCACGGTGAAGGTGGCCACACCGTCGGGGCCTGATATCGCGACAGCCCAGTCGTCGTTGACCGGGGTGCTGGCGTTCGCTGATGCGAACAGTCCGAGGGTGACGCCTTCCAGGGGTGCGACCGCGGTCGACGATAAGCGGTCACCGCCCACGTGCACCTTGATCGTCGCCGTGGCGAGCTCGTCGTCTGCGGGAAGCACATCGTCGGCACGCACGATCCCACCAGGCGTTGCCATCGCGTCGCCCAAGAGCGTCCCAGGCGTCGGGACGTTCTCGATGAACGGGCCAGCCAGCGGCGCTGCTGGGGCCAGAGGCACCGGGATGGTCGGGCTCGCGCCGGGGTCCGGCGTGGGGTCTTCGGCAGGGTCCGTTTCCGGCTCGGCCACTGGTTCGTCGGACGGGACGACTGGTTCGACCAGTGGTTCGTCGGACGCACCGGCTGCCATGACGTCGACGGCGGCGTCCGGTATGTCGTCGGCATGTGCCGCCACCCCACTGCCCCAGACCAGCACCAGCGCGGCTACCGCAGAGGCCACCGCTGTGCGGTACTTCAGAGCACCTGATCTCCTAGACAAACGCATCACCTTCTTCATCAATGCCGAGAAACACGGCAACCCCGTGATGTCAATCCGTCTGGCACTGTAAGAACCCGATATGCACCGTTTGACCGTTATCTGGTGTGAGATATTCGTTTCCCCAGCAAACCCACCGAATTGGGGCGTAGAGGACTAGGCCGAACGCGTGATGTTTTCCGCCCTGGCCCGCTGGCGCTCCCTGCGGTACCGCCCTCCTTGACCTGCCTGCCCAGACCCCGGTAACGCTCGGCACCAGACCAGGTGTCAGGTAGGTTCGTCACCCATGAGCCCCGTCTCCGAGCCACCCGCCTACGGCACCGCGCCGTCCAGGAGGTCCGCCCGGGACATGGCGCAGACCCGTCAGCTGGTTCTGACCTTCGACGGTCAGGTCCTGGAGGTATTCGGCTGGACGCTTGGTTCGGCCGACCGGCCAATGGTGTCGTCGGCGCGCTTCCACGTGGACAACATGTACTGGACCGTCGATGAGCCCTGGAGCCCAGACGACCCCGAATCGTTGCAGCCATGCCTGCTCACGCTGGGCATCCCTGGTTCTCTCGCGGGAGACACCTATTCCGTGGATCGTGACGAGTGGCCCGACGTAGAAGCTTTTCTCTCCCAGGTCACAGACGCCGTGATGGCCGACGAGTCATCGCGCTCCGTCGCTGCGGGCTGGGACGAGGTGCGCACCCGCGACACGCTGCTGGCTTTCGACGGGCGGATCCTTGAGGTCTTCCGCGACAGGCTCACGAACGGCCCCGACTACGCTGGCGACTCGTTGCGTTTCCACGTGGCCAGGCTGATTCTCAAAGAGAGGCAGGACCGCAAGGGCCAGCACAGAGTCCGCCTGGAAACCGGTATTTCCAGCGCCACCTTGCGTTTCGAGGACGACGAGTGGACCACCGTCGGCCCCTTCTTGTCGCGGGTTGCTGCCGCTGCGGCCCGGTTCCAGAGGTGAGAAGGGCCCCAACCGGCCGGTGCGTTCAGCGTCGTAGACGACACAAGCCATCGGACGGCCTCGTCCGGCCTGCCTGAACGATCTCGACCATACTGAACAGACTCACGGGGCCGGAGCCCCGATGCGAACGTTGCGACAGGGTGTACGATATGTTCGGAGGTGAGTGGGATGAGCATGAGCGTGATGGCAGCCCAGACCTATCAGGTGTCGGACGACAACGTCGCGCAGGTCCGCGACTTCCTCGTCGAGCACGGCACACGGTGCCTGCTGGCCGAGGACGGCGAAGGCGGCCAGGTCGAGCTGCCCAAGACGGTCTACCAGGCGTTGGTGCAGGTGGTGGAGGCGCTGGCAGCAGGCAAACCTGTGACAGTGACCCCGCAAGAACCGCACCTGACGACCCAGCAGGCCGCTGACCTGCTAGGCGTGTCACGTCCGACGGTGGTCCGTCTCATCGACTCTGGCGAGCTGCGTGCCGAACGTCCCGGCAGCCGCCGTCGGCTGCTGCTCAGCGACGTGTTGGACTTCCGCGAGCGTCGACGCGAAGAGCAGTACGCGATGCTCGCCGCCACCGCCGTCGCCCTCGACCCCGACGCCGACCCACAAGACGTCATCGACCGTCTGCGCGAAGCACGTAAAGCCGCAGCTGAGCAGAACGGCTGAACCGACCCTGACGACCTCGTTCAGTGTGGTCGAGACCGTTCACGCTTGTGAACGTTTTCGTCCAGACTGAACGAGGTCGTGGGGTGGGTCAGCCGGTGGGGGCGAACTGGGTGCGGTGGAGGTCGGCGTACAGGCCGTTGGCGGCCAGCAGATCAGCGTGGGTGCCGTGCTCGACCACTCGGCCGGCGTCGAGGACGACGATGAGGTCGGCGTGGCGGACTGTCGACAACCTGTGGGCTATCACCAGCGCGGTGCGGCCGGTCAACGCTGCGTCGAGGGCCGCTTGGACTGCTGCTTCGGACTCGGAGTCCAGGTGGGCCGTGGCTTCGTCCAGGACCACGACCGCCGGGGATTTCAGCAGGACCCGGGCGATGGCCAGGCGCTGGCGCTCGCCGCCGGACAGACGGTAGCCACGGTCACCGACGACGGTGTCCAGACCGTCGGGCATCGCGGCGACCAGGTCGGCGATACGGGCGGCCCGCAGGACGTCCCACAGCTCGTCGTCGCTGGCCTCGGGCCGGGCGTAGCGCAGGTTCCCTGCCACGGTGTCGTGGAACAGGTGCGCTTCTTGGGAGACCACGCCGACCACTTCGTGCAAGGACTCTTGGGTGACCTCGCGCAGGTCGGCCCCGGCGATGCGCACCGCGCCGCGGGTCGGGTCGTACATCCGCGTGACCAGCTGGGACACGGTGGTCTTGCCTGCGCCTGAGGGCCCGACGAGGGCCACCATCGACCCGGCGGGCACTGCGAACGACACGTCGACGATCGTGTCGTCGACCACGTCCGCGCCGTTGCGCTCGGGGCCTTGCTCCAAGGACGCCAGGGACACCTCGTCCGCCGAGGGGTAGCGGAACCCCACCGACGACAGCTCTAGCGACGCCCCGGTGCTCGCCACGTCGTCGCGCAGGTCGTGGGCGTCGGGGGCGTCGGCCACCGACGGTTCCAGGTCGAGCACCTCCAGCACCCGTTCGAAGCTGACCAGCGCGGTCATGACGTCCACCTGCACGTTGGACAAGGCGGTCAGCGGCCCGTACAGCCGCTGCAGGTACGCGGTGAGCGCCACGACGACGCCGACGGTCAGCTCGCCGCGTATGGCCTGCACACCGCCGACGCCGTAGACGAAGGCCACGGCCAGCGCGGCGATCGTGGTCAGCCCGATGCGGAACCACGTGGCGTACAGGGCGCGCCGCACCCCGATACGGGCCACGTCGTCGGCCTGGGCCCTGTACGCGGAAACTTCGCGCGCAGGCGTCCCGAACACCTTGACCAGGTGCGCCCCGGCGACGTTGAACCGTTCGGTCATGGTCTGCGCGGCGATGGCGTTCAGGTCGTACGACTCGCGGGTGATCACCGACATCTTCTTGCCGAACCACCGCGCCGGGCCGATGAACACCGGCACCAGCACCAGCGACAGCAGTGTCAGCTGCCACGACATGGACGCCATCGCGGCCAACACGAACACCACGGTCAGCACGTTGGACACCACGTTCTGCAGTGTCGAGGTGAACGCCTGCTGGGCCCCCAGGACGTCACCGTTGAGCCGTTGCACCAGCGCCCCGGTCTTGGCCCGGGAGAAGAACGCCAGCGGCATACGCTGGACGTGGTCGAACACCCCCACGCGCAGGTCACGGATCAGCCCCTCGCCGATCCGGGCCGACAGCCACCGGTTGACCACCGACAGCGCTGCGCCCACCAGGGCCAACGCCGCGGCACCGGAGGCGGTCAGCACCACGATCCGGGTGCTGCCGGTCGTGATCCCGTCGTCGATGAGGATGCGGAACAGCAGGGGTGTCAGGGCCCCCAGCCCTGCTTCGATGGCGATGATCACCAGGAACCAGACCAGCCAGGTCCGGTACGGGCGGGCGAACCCCAAGATCCGGCGCAGGACGTCGCGTCCCAGCCGGTGGCTGGCGACCTCGCGGTCGCGTGTGAACCCCACCATGACAGGTCGTATGTGAGACATGGCTACCTCCAAACTCTTGCCACCCCGGCCGGGCGCTGGGTGCCTGCGCGTCCAAGGGGCTGGGCCCTCGGTGGCAGCACCCGCGTCTCGTCGGCAGGGGTGAGCGCCGTGCTCGGTTCTATTATTGAGTCATACTCATCTTGTTGTCAACTCAGTATCTGCTACCCTGGCTCCATGCACGACGACCGAACCCCCGACGCCCAGCCCGACGACGCCACGTCCGACGAAGGCGCCGAGCTGCTCGACCTGCTCCACACCCTCATGCACACCCTGCGCCGCGAGTCCGTCGCCGACGACATCGCCCCAGGCCAGATGCGCTTCCTGCGCACCCTTCACCGCGCCGGCGGCACCGCCCGCCCCGGCGAGCTGGCCACAGCCCTCAACCTCGCCCCCCGCTCGGTCACCACGAAAGTCGACCTCGCCGAAGCCGCCGGTCTCGTCGAACGCCGACCTGACCCCACCGACCGTCGCGCAACCGTCGTCGCCCTCACCGACCGCGGCACCGCCGTCCTGGCCCAAGTCTCCGCCGACCGCACCCGCGGCATGTCCGCCCGCCTGTCCCGCCTCGCCCCCGCCGACCGCACCAGGTTGCTCACCCTCGTGCGCCGCCTGACCGACGAGTAGATGACGGCCCGGTCGCATAGATATGTCTTGGCGTACCGACGAAGCGAGGTGACATGTCTAGCCCAGAGCCCACACCATGGCAGCGGCTCGAACAGTTGCCACCCGCCCGGTTGGCTGAGGTGCTGGACTTCGCCGAGTTCCTCTCGTCCCGCGACCGCGCAGGTCAGCCCATCGAAGCTGACCACCCAGCCCAGCCACGCACACTCGGTCTGCTCGCCGGAAAACTGACCGTCCCCGACGACTTCGACGACCCGCTGCCAGACGACGTCCTCAACACGTTCTACCAGTAGGCCCGATCTGCCGCCCCCAAGCTCGCCGAAGAGCGACTGCCCACGTCACCCCCAAAATCTGTTACACTTGTTGCACTTGGTTGGAGGTGGGTATGTCCGTCCCGGTCCGAGACGCGCAAATGTTGCGCCGCGCCCTGGAGAGCAGCGGCGACGAGCTGTCGGTCACCTTGACCCGCACCACCATCGAGCTCATGACCCAGGTCGTGGAGGCTGAGGCGTACGGCGACGAGGTCAGCCCCGCCGAGGCTGCCCGGGTGCTGGGGGTGTCGCGCCCACACGTACGTAAGCTCATGGACCGCGGCGACCTCCCCTTCCGCATGGTCGGGACCCACCACCGCATCCCGGTCGCCGAGCTTCGGCAGTACCAGACCGCAGAGCGACGTCGCCGACGCGCCGCCCTCGCCCGCTTCTCCGAGCTGGAGAACGAGCTCGGCCTGTGACAACACCACCCGGACCGGCCGCCGCCCAGATCGTCCTTGCCGATGCCAAGGACAATGGGGACGGTTCCCATGTCTTGCCTGGTCAGAAGGGTGGAGGGATGTCTGTGAAGAATGCTCCGGCTGGCCCCTCTCACTAGCCCCGCTCACGACCTCGTTCACAAATCACGAGATCGTTCACAATAGTGAACGAAATGGTGAGAAATGAACGAGGTCGTGAGGGGCATGCAAGCCTAGCCATCGCAGCGACCGGACTCAACACCCAACCACACCTGACGGACTTCCTGCTCGACCCACCACCCAACCTCAGCGCCCGCAAGACCGTACCGGGCGGGTGGTAGGCGGACAACCAACCCACCAGCCTACGGGCGCCCCCGCCGTGCCCGCCCGGGATCCGCCCAACGTCAGCGGCTCGCACAGCCAAACCAACCGAGCGGTGTGCGCAAAAACGACCATAGCAATGACCAGATGTTGACCGACCCGTTGCACCGAGGGGTCAGCCAACCGAAACTATGCTTGACCAGGCAAGACACAAGAACCGTCCCCATTGTCCTCTGACGCCGACCGCACCCGCGGCATCTCCGCCCGCCTGTCCCGCCTGGCACCACAAGACCGCACCCATCTGGTCACCCTCGTCCGCCGCATCACCGAAGACGACGTCCGCGCACAGGTCCCCGTCACCAGTCCAGACGCGTAGACTGGACCTATGACCCCGCAGCTGGCTGAGTACCTCAAGGCGGGCTACACGCTCGCACCCGAGGAGCGGCTTGAGGCTGCCCGCCTGCTGCGCCTCAGCGTCGACCGGGACGACACTGTCAGCCCCTTGGAGGTCGATGCGGCATGGCGCGACGAGATCGCCGCTCGGGTCGACGCTATCGCCGCAGGCCAGGTCGAGCTGGTTGACGCAGACGAGACCTACCGACTGCTGTCAGCCGAACTTGCAGCCAAGCACCAGTGACGCTCAACCAACGCGAAGACCCTCAAGCGCGTGCCGAGCTGCGCGCTGCAGCCAACTGGTACGACGATCCAGCAACTGGCCAAGAACTGCTCGACGCCTCCCTGGAGGCACGGAGGAGCATCGCAGCCATGCCCAACGCATGGCCCAAAGTCGCCGACTGGGACCGAGAGCCAGTGGTCCGGCGCAAGCGCTTCACGGGTTTCCCCTACGGGGTGATCTACTACGTCAGCGGCAACGAGGTCGTCATCGTCGCCTATGCGCACGAGAGACGCAGGCCGGGCTACTGGAAAGACCGCATCACCAACTGACAGCGACCAACCTCCGGCCAGCCGTACCACCCCTCTCACTAACCCCCCGCTCACGACCTCGTTCACAAATCACGAGATCGTTCACAATAGTGAACGAAATGGTGAGAAATGAACGAGGTCGTGAGGGGCGTTCAAGCCCAACCTCAGCGCCCGCAACACCGTACCGGGCGGGTGGTAGGCAGACAACCAACCCACCAGACCACGAGCGCCTTCCGCCGTGCCCGCCCGGGATCCGCCCAACGTCAGCGGCTCTGCACAGCCAGGCCAACCGAGCGGTGTGTGCAAAAACGGCCATAGCAATGCCCAGGTGGAGCCCAACCCGTCACGCTGACGTGTCAACCAATCGAAAACCGTGCTTGACCAGGCAAGACATAAGAACCGTCCCCATTGTCTTGTGTCCACGCTCGCCGTCCTGCGCAAGGCTGGCGCCAAGCGCACCGCCGACCTCATGGGCAGGGCCCTCGAATTGTGACCGCGCCCATGTCGCCCCGCGCGCCTGCCGCTGGTAACGTGCGCTGACGACGAGGAGGAACCATGCCTGACCTGACTGACCACGGCCCCAACCCGTACGTCATCGATATCGAAGACACGACTGTCGAGAACACGAATTTCCGCGCCACCTTGTGGACCGGGGCGCACCTGCAGCTCACCGTCATGTCGATCCCGCCGGGTGGGGATATCGGGTTGGAGGCGCATATGGGTAACGACCAGTTCTTGCGCGTCGAGCAGGGCACCGGACGCGTCGAGATGGGCCCGACCGAGACCGAGGTCACCTTCACCGCGCAGGTCCAGCCCGACTGGGCCGTTTTCGTCCCCGCCGGCACCTGGCACAACATCACCAACACCGGCTCGGACGACCTGCGCCTATACACCCTGTACGGACCCCCCGACCACGCCCCCGGCACCCTGCACCCCACCCAGCACGACGCCGAGCAAGACCCGCACGAACACTGACCGC
>WRET01000090.1 GCA_009779195.1 Micrococcales bacterium | reverse complement strand
CGAACCTTTGCTGTCACGTCCGTCGTTGGTGCTGGTGCTGCTCGTGTCGGTCATCATCGGTGCGGCGACCTTGCTGGTCTTCGTGCTGGAACGCAACGTCGGGGTGGACATGGCCCGTTCCCAGACCGTCGCCGTGGGGATGCTCGCCGCCGGCCAGGGCGCCTACCTGCTGACCTGCCGGTTCTTGAGCACCACGAGCCTGCACCCACGCGTGTTGCGGGGGAACCGCATGATCTGGGTCGCCTCCGGCGCGCTGCTCGTGCTCCAGCTGGTCTTCACCTACGCCCCCTTCATGCACGACTGGTTCGGCTCAGCCCCCATCCACCTGCGTGACTGGGGGTTGCTGGTCGGCCTGTCGTTCGTCGTCGTGCTGCTCACCGAAGCGGCGAAGGCGATCAGCTGGCGCGTCCCGAGCTGACCAGCGACGGCGCGGGGAGACCGCTGGGCCGTCTGCGTGTGGCATCGAACGGTTCAGTGGGCTCGTGCTCAAGGGGGATGTGCCAGGGCCGCAGGTCATGCCAGCCTTCGGGGATGGACGACACCGACGGCAGTGTGGAAGACGTGCGACCGGAGACTGCTGGTATGGCTGCTGTGACCGCTTCGTCGTCGCTGCTCTCCAGCAGGGAAGGAGCCGTGGAACCGCCGGAGCAGGAGGAGGTGTCTTTGGGTGCGCGCGCTTGGGAGTGGTTGGTGGTGCATCGGGGGCAGTCGTGGCGGTTTTAGGGCCTTGGTGGGCCGACAGATGAGAGGATAAGCGGGTGACAGCCACGACGAGCAACGAGACGACAGGGTCTCGACGACGGTTTGCGGGGCTGGCACCTGCGCGGATGGCGTTCCACCGGCCGGTGCGGTGGCAGTGGGAGATCGTGCTGCTGGCCGCGTGCTTGTGGGTCTACAACATGACGCGCAACGCGGTGCCCGAGAAGCTGGAGGTGGCCACGGGCAACGCCCGGGACATCCAGGCCTTGCAGGACTGGCTGCACATCAACTTCGAACGGTCGCTCAACGGCTTCGTCGCCGAGCACGAACCGGTCGCGCAGGTGATGAACTACTACTACGCGACGTTGCACTTCATCGTGACGATCGCTGTGCTGGTGTGGCTGTTCAGGGTGTTCCCGAGGCGGTACGCGGGGGCGCGGACGGTGCTGTTCGTCACCTCGGCGGTCGCGCTGCTCGGGTACTGGTTCTACCCGCTGGCCCCGCCGCGGTTCGACCCGGCCTACGTCGACACCCTCGTGCGCTACCACACGTGGGGGTCGTTCGGTTCCCCGGAGGTCGCCAACCACTCCAACCAGTACGCGGCCATGCCGAGCCTGCACACCGCCTGGGCGTTGTGGTGCGGGATCTGTATCGCGGTGTGCGCGCGGCGGATGTGGGTGCGGGTGCTGGGGGCGCTGTACCCGGTCGCGACGGTGCTGGTCATCGTCGGGACCGCCAACCACTACGTCCTCGACGCGGTCGGTGGGGCGACCGTGCTCGGGATCGGGTTCCTGGCCCAGTACCTGTGGTGGGGCCGCTCACCGTTCCGTGACGCGCCGCTACCACCCGCCGACGACGAGCCCGCCGAACCTGATGAGGTCGATATCCCCGACTTTGTCGAACGGGGCGAACCTGCGCCGCAGGAGGCTGATGTGTCGGTGGAGACGGGTGCGTCGTCGTCCTGAGGTCGGCAGGGCGTGTCCAGTCTCAGCGGGCTCGGGGTTTGCCGGGAGCCAGGGCGGCGAGGACCTCTGCGTGCAACAGCCCGTTGGTCGCGACCCCGCCGGTCCCTGAGCAGCCTGGTTCGCCGACCAGCCCGGTGAACTGGCCGCCTGCCTCGGTGACGATCGGGACGAGTGCGGCCATGTCGTGCAGGGCCAGCTCGGGTTCGCAGGCGATGTCCACGGCGCCTTCGGCGACCAGGACGTGGGACCAGAAGTCGCCGTAGGCGCGGGTGCGCCACACCTGGCGGGTCAGGTCCATGAAGGCGTCGAGGCGGCCGGCTTCTTCCCAGCCGTGCATCGACGAGTACGACAACGACGCGTCAGACAGGCTGTTCACGCCGGACACGTGCAGCGCACGGGCCTGGGACAACGAGCGTCCGGTCCAGGCGCCAGAGCCCACGGCTGCCCACCAGCGGCGGTGCAGGGCGGGGGCGCTGACCAGGCCGAGCTTGACCTCGGGGCCGTCCATGAGGGCGATGAGGGTGGCCCACACCGGAACCCCGCGCACGAAGTTCTTCGTCCCGTCGATGGGGTCGACCACCCAGCGGCGCGGACCGCCGCCGGTGTCGGCCATCTCCTCGCCGTGCACCGCGTCACGTGGACGGGCGCGCGAGAGCTGTTCGCGGACTTTTGCCTCGGCGGCACGGTCGGCGTCAGTTACCGGGGTCAGGTCAGGCTTGGACTCCACGTGCAGGTCAGCCGCGCCGAACCGGTCCATGGTCAACGCGTCGACCTGGTCGGCGACGACGTGCGCAAGGCGCAAGTCATCGTCGTAGCGTGTCGCTTCCATCGCTCTCCTTGACCGGTGCTGGTGGCAACGGTAGTGCCTGAACAGCCCTGTGTGGTACCAAACGGCCGGTGAGCACCGATTCCTGAGGTTTTCCTTGTGGACATCTTCAGGAAAGGTCGAAAGATGACTACCACGTTAACCTTGAGTCATGCCTGCCTTCGAGCCTGTTCATGTCCCCGCCCTGACCGCTGACGAGATGGCCAAGGTCGACGCTTGGTGGCGCGCCTGCAACTACCTGACGGTCGGGCAGATCTACCTCCAGGAGAACCCGCTGCTGCGCCGTGGGCTGACCGGCGAGGACATCAAACCGCGTCTGTTGGGCCACTGGGGGACCAGCCCTGGGCTGGCTTTCGTCTACGCCCACCTCAACTGGCTGATCCGCCACACCGGCCAGGACTGCCTGTACGTCGCCGGTCCGGGCCACGGCGGTCCGTCGCTGGTCGCGGCGGCCTACCTGGAAGGTGCGTACACCGAGGTCTACCCGCGGATCACCCAGGACACCGACGGTATGCGTAACCTGTTCCGCCAGTTCTCCGCCCCTGGTGGGATCCCCAGCCACGCGTCGGTGACGACCCCCGGGTCGATCCACGAGGGCGGCGAGCTCGGGTACGCCTTGTCGCACGCTTTCGGTGCGGCTCTGGACAACCCTGAACTGCTGGTCGTCGCTGTCGTCGGCGACGGGGAAGCCGAGACCGGCCCCCTGGAAGGCGCCTGGAAAGGGATCACCTACCTCAACCCGCGCCATGACGGCGCGGTGCTGCCGGTGCTGCACCTCAACGGCGCCAAGATCGCCAGCCCGACAGTGCTCGCACGCAAAGACCCGGCACAAGTCACCGCCCTCATGGAAGGCCACGGTTATGAGGTCGTGTGGGTCGAAGGCGACGACGTCCCGTGGATCCACGAACGTATGGCCCAGGCCCTGGCGCACTGCAAGACGCGTATCAACCAGATCCAGGCCGAAGCACGTTCTGGGGCGCCGATCACCGCCCAACCGCGCTGGCCCATGATCATCTTGCGCACCCCCAAAGGCTGGACCGGACCAGCGGTCGTCGACGGCAAGGTCGTCACCGGCACGTGGCGTTCCCACCAGGTTCCGGTGTCCAGAGCCCGCAAAGACCCCGCCCACCTGGCGATGCTCGAAGAATGGTTGCGCTCCTACCGCATCGACGAGCTGTTCAGCGCCGACGGCACCCCGACCGACCTGGTCAGGGCGAACAACCCCGAAGGCACCAAACGTATGAGCGCCAGCCTGCACGCCAACGGCGGGTTGCTGACCAAAGAGCTCGACCTGCCCGACTTCCGCGATTTCGGCGTGCCAGTTGAGCCCACAGCACGGGCGACCGACCGGATCGAGTCGACCCGCAAGCTCGGCGAGCTCATGCGCGAGACCTACCGGCGCAACCCTGAGACGTTCCGCCTGTTCTGCCCTGACGAGACCGCGTCGAACCGGCTCGACGCTGTGTTCGAAGTCTCCGACCGGTCGTTCATGGAACGCACCGATTTGACCGACGTGGCGCTCAGCCCCGACGGACGTGTCATGGAAGTGCTCTCCGAGCATATGTGCCACGGCTGGCTCGACGGGTACACGCTGACTGGCCGCCACGGGCTGTTCGCGACATACGAGGCGTTCGCCATGGTCAGCGCGTCCATGACCATGCAGCAGTCCAAGTGGCTCGAAGAAGGCAGCCACCTGGAGTGGCGTGCCAAAGTGCCCTCCACGAACATCTTGCTCAGCTCCACGTGCTGGCGTAACGACCACAACGGTTTCTCGCACCAGTCGCCGATGCTGCTGCAGGTCGTGCTGAACATGCGCGGGGGAGTGTCGCGGATCTACCTGCCGCCGGACGCGAACTGCCTGGTCGAGGTCGCCGACCACTGCTTCAGGTCACGTAACTACATCAACCTCATCGTCGCCGACAAACAACCCCAGCCGCAGTGGCTGTCCATGGACGAGGCCATCGAGCACTGCACCCGCGGCTATGGCGTCTGGGACTGGGCAGGCACTGACGGCCTGGGTGCTGGCACTCCCGACATCGTCATAGCGTGCGCTGGTGACGTGGTCACCATGGAGGCGGTCGCCGCCGCCGAGCTGCTCAAACAGCACCTACCCGAGATGAAGGTGCGTGTGGTCAACGTCGTGGACCTCATGACGTTGTACCGGCCGACCGCGCACCCGCACGCTATGAGCACCAAACGTTTCACCGAGACGTTCACCGACGACGTGGACGTGGTCTTCGCGTTCCACGGGTATCCCGGGGCGATCCACCAGCTGGTGCACGGGCGCCCTGAGGCGGACCGTTTCCGTGCCCGTGGTTTTGTCGAGCAAGGTACGACGACAACGCCGTTCGACATGGTGGTCCGCAACAAGGTGGACCGTTACCACCTGGTCATGGACGCCATCAACAATGCGACGACGAAACCGGCGGGCAGCCACGAGCTGTTCCGGTACTGCGAGCAGATGCTGGTCCGCCACGCCGACCACATCGTCGAGCACCTCGAAGACATGCCTGAGGTGCGCGACTGGCAGCTCGGACGTGACAGCGAGCCGACGTCTCTTCCGCGCCAGCGCCAGAAATCAGCGCCGACGCGTGCAGGTGCACGTCGTTAGGCGCCGACGACGCACAGGAGGGTCGTGACAGCGGCGACGACGGTGGCGTAGCCACCGGCGACGAGGGCGACCGGGACCAAGCTGGGGGCCACGTGCGCGTGCTCGGACGGCTGGGGTTCGCGGGGCGAGGGGATGAAGGAGATCTGGTTGGCCACCTCGGGGCGGGCAACGACGGTCGTCTCGGTGCGCTCCATTGCATTTCCTTTCAGGGGGGCCACAGTGGTGGCGTTGAGATCGCCCATCGGCGGTGGTGCGGGGGTGCTGAGCCGTAGCCGTGGCCTGCCAGCAGGCACGGTGCGCGGGCACAGAACAGCCCGTGACCGGGTCTAGTCCAGGTCGTCGGTCCCTTGGCGGGAAACCAGCAGGCGGCGCAGGGAATCCAGGCGGGCGTGACGCGTTTGACAAACAGTCACGGCGTCGGCGCCGTCGACCCACTCGTCCAGGGCGCAGTCGGGGGAGTCAGCCAGATGGGTGCAGCCGCGCGGGCACGACGACTGGGCCACCTGAGCCAGGTCGGTAAACGCGGCGAGCAGGTGCGCCGGGTCCACGTGCGCCAGGCCGAACGACCGCACCCCGGGGGTGTCGATCACCCAGGTCGTGGTGCTCGCCGGCAGGCGCAGGGCCACCGCCGAGGTCGACACGTGCCGTCCGCGGCCGGTCACCTCGTTGACCTCCCCGGTCGCCCGGCCCGCCCCGGGGACCAGTGCGTTGACCAGCGTGGACTTACCCACACCGGAGTGGCCCACGAGCACGCTCACCCGGTCGTCCAACGCTGCGTGCAAGGCGTCCAGGCCGCTGATCTGCCCGTCGTCGCGCCGGGTGACCACCGAAGGCACCCCTGCGGCGGCGTACAGGGCGCCCAGCGGCGCCGGGTCGGCTCTGTCCGCCTTGGTCAGCACCAGCAGGGCGTCCATCCCGGCGTCATAAGCAGCCACGACGCACCGGTCGATCATGCGGGTGCGTGGTGTCGGGTCGGCCAGGGCCGTGACGACCACCAGCTGGTCGGCGTTGGCCACGATGACCCGCTCGCTGGGGTCCGCGTCGTCGGCGGTGCGCCGCAGGACCGTGCGCCGCGGCGCGATCCGCACGATCCGCGCGAGGGTGCCCGGTTGCCCGGTCAGGTCACCGACGACGTCCACCTCGTCACCAGGGACGACGCGTTGCGGTCCCAGGTCTCGGGCTTTCATGGCGACGATGGTGCGACCGTCCACCAGCGTCTGGTACCGCCCCCGGTCCACCCCGGTGACGAAAGCCCGCACAGCGTCGGCGTGCGCCGGGCGTTGTTTGGTCCGCGGACGAGACCCTCGCCCCGGACGCACCCTCACGTCATGTTCGTCGAGCTCGCGCGGCGGCATCTACGCGGTGCCTGTCGCGCCGAGCATGGTCTGCCACATACCGACGAACCCTGGCAGGGTTTTCGCGGTCGTCTCGACGTCCTCCACCTCGACACCGGCGACGACCAGGCCGACGAGCGCCCCAGCGGTGGCCATACGGTGGTCGGCGTAGGTGCGCCACCGTGCCGGGCGCAACGGGCGTGGGTCGATGACCAAGCCGTCGTCGGTCTGCTCGGCGGCCGCCCCCACCCGGGACAGCTCGCAGGCCAGCGCGGCCAGACGGTCGGTCTCGTGCCCGCGCAGGTGGGCGATACCACGCAGGCGGGTAGGTCCGTCGGCCAGCGCAGCCAGGGCCGCGATGGTCGGGGCCAGCTCGCCGGCGTCGTGCAGGTCCAGGTCCACCCCGTGGACCACACCGTCGCCACGGACCGTGAGCCCGTCGTCGCCCAGGTGTGCGCTCGCGCCCATCTCGGTGAGGATCTGCGGCAACAGCGCCCCAGGCTGGGTGGTGCGTTCTGGCCAGCCGGGAACGCTGACCTGCCCTCCGACCGCCAGGGCCGCCGCCAAGAACGGTGCGGCGTTCGACAGGTCCGGCTCCACGTGGACGTCGCGCCCGGCGACCGGCCCGGGAAAGACGTGCCAGACGTGCTCGGTGGTGTCGTCCACGACGACCCCTGCCGCACGTAGCGTCGTCACCGTCATCTCCACATGCGGTGCCGACGGCAACGACCCGCCGGTGTGCCGCACAGTCAGCCCAGCGTCGTAGCGCGCCCCTGACAGCAGCAGCCCTGAGACGAACTGGCTCGACGCCGACGAGTCCAACGACACCTCGCCACCGCCGACCCTGCCGGTGGCGTACACCGTGAACGGCAGACCCTGGTCGCGCTGGTCCACCCGGACCCCGGCCTGGCGCAACGCGCCCAGCAGCGGTCCGACCGGCCGCGCGGAGGCTTGCGGGTCGCCGTAGAACGTCACCGGACCGCCCGCCAGCGCCGCAGCAGGCGGGACGAACCGCATGACCGTACCTGCCAGGCCCACGTCGACCAGCCCTGGCCCGCCCAGGGTGTCGCCGGGCACCACGGTCCACTCGTCTTCGTCGCAGGTCACCTCCGCGCCGAGCACCCGCAGAGCCTGGGCCATGAGCGTGGTGTCTCTGCTGTTCAGCACCCCGCGCAGGACGCTTGGCCCATCAGCAAGACCCGCCAGCACCAGGTACCGCGCCGACAACGACTTCGACCCGGGGACGACGACCACGGCCGACAGCGGACCGCTGGGCGTCGGGGCAGGCCAGAACTGCACTATCAGGCTTCTTGGGGGGCCTGGCGAGCCTGGGCACGTTCGGCACGGGCTGTGGCGACCTTCCAGCGCACCCCCGGACGTCCCTCGGTGTCACCGGCGGCCACCAGGGCTCCGCCGACGGCGCTGAGCACCTGCACCAGCCGGGCACGACGGGCCCGCCCGTCCTCGGTCGGTTCCGCTGACCGCGGCGGGGGCAAGGTGCGAATCACCATGGGCACGGTGAGCGCAGCCAGGACCGTCGCCGACGTCCGCGGGGCTTTGCTCGCCCCCAGCGCCACAGCAGCCACGGTCATGGCCGCCCCGTGCGCGCGGACCGCCATGGCGAGGTGGTCGTCGCTGAGCTTGTCCAGCGCGTCGCCGCCTGGCACCCGTGCTGCGGTCTGGCGGATCGCTGTGACGTGGTCGGCGGGGCGCAGCGCGGCGCCCAGGCCCTCGACGACGAACCAGGTGGCGAACAACGGTCGGGCGATACGACGCAGCATGACGGTCTCCTTGGCCTGGGTTCTCGGCTGTGTCCACCGTAACGCGGCCCAGCGTGGGAATGCAGCAGGGTCGTGCTGGTGTTGGTCCACACGTGAGCTGCGTCACGGGCCCGACGGGCCGATCAGCCGCCCGGTGCGCCCCGGTAGGCTCGTGGTCGATGACCGACGAGATCCGCCGTTCCCCCCACGACGAAGACGCCGCCGCGCGCGCCCAGCGCTTCGAGGACGAGGCCCTGGTCTTCCTCGACCAGCTCTACGGCGCTGCGATGCGTATGACCCGCAACCCGGCCGACGCAGACGACCTCGTCCAAGAGACGTACGCCAAAGCGATCGCATCGTTCCACCAGTACAGCCCTGGTACGAACCTCAAGGCGTGGCTGTACCGGATCTTGACGAACACGTACATCAACTCCTACCGCAAGAAACAGCGCGAACCGCAGCCGGTGACCGACGAGGTCGAGGACTGGCAGCTGGCCCGGGCCGGGTCGCACATGTCCGCGGGGCTGCGCTCAGCCGAGGCCGAGGTCCTGGACCGCCTGACCGACGACGACATCAAAGACGCCCTGGCGAAGCTCCCCGACGCTTTCCGCATGGCCGTGTACCTGGCCGACGTCGAAGGTTTCGCCTACAAAGAGATCGCCGAGATCATGGGCACCCCTATCGGCACGGTCATGTCACGTCTGCACCGCGGGCGCGCTCTGCTGCGCGAGCAGCTCCACGACTACGCCGTCCAGCGCGGGCTGGTCCCGGCAGGTGGTGCCTCATGAGCAACCCCGACCCTTGTGGCTGCTCCGACGCTCTCGCCCGCCTGTGGGCCTACCTCGACTCCGAGCTCGAAGAGCTCGACGCCGCACAGGTCCAGGCCCACCTCGACGACTGCGAAGGCTGCCTCAGCGAGTACGAGGTCGAGCTCGTCATCAAACGCGTCCTGCGCCGCGGCTGCGCCGAACACGCCCCCGAAACCCTGCGTCTGCGCATCTGGCAGCAGATCACCCAGCAAGGCTAGGGCGTGTCTCTTAACCCCCCGTGCGAGCGCGGCGTGTCCGGTGCGTGCGCTGGCAAGGCGACGGAGGAGAGCAGCACTGGAGGTGCTGCCGACGACGACGACGCCGCCAGCGTGCGTG
>WRET01000089.1 GCA_009779195.1 Micrococcales bacterium | reverse complement strand
CGTCATGACGTGTGCGTGTTCGCGGCGAACTGGCCGTGGGGCGGGACGAACCCGTTGCTGGGCTGCCGTGTCGTCACGGTCACCAACGCATTGCCGATCGGTAACTGGGAGCAGGCGTCGGCGACGTCTGGGGCGATCCACCTGAGCGGTTGGGTGCTGGACCCGGACCGGGGCAAGGACCCGAGCTGGGTGCTGGTGTTCGTCGATGGGGGCTACCTGGGGTTGTTCACCGCTGACCAGGACCGTCCCGACGTGGGCAGGGCGTTCGGCAAAGGCGACAAACATGGGTTCTCGGTGACGTTGTCGGCCTCGCGGGGTCGTCATGACGTGTGCGTGTTCGCGGCGAACTGGCCGTGGGGCGGGACGAACCCGTTGCTGGGCTGCCGTGTCGTCACCGTCCCCTGACAGCGGGCGAGCCCTGGTATCGTACGGGTCCGTCTAGAACACCGGCTCCGGGGTTCCGGTGGCCCCGTACGACAAGAGGTTCGATCATCAACGCTGAAGGTGTCCGGTGACTGCTGCGCCGACGCGTCAGGTCCGCGTCGCACCGCCGCTGTGGCGGTCGGGGAACCTCATCTGGAACTTTGCCCAACGTGACCTGAAGTCGCGGTTCAAAGGGTCGGCGCTGGGCTGGGCCTGGTCCTTGGTGGTCCCGCTGGCCAGCCTGGGTATCTATGCCGTGGTTTTCGGCATCCTGTTCAGGGGCGAACTCCCTGTGCTGCCTGGTTATGGCAAACCGCTCTTCGTCGTGTGGTTGTTCGCAGGGCTGACGGCCTGGACCTTCTTCGCGTCGAGTATCAACGCAGGGATCTCCGGGTTGATCGGCACTGGTGCCCTGCTGAAGAAGATCTACTTCCCCTCCTACGCTCCCGTGCTCGGCACGACGCTGGCCCAGGGCATCCAGAGCCTCATCGAGCTGGGTCTGTACCTGGCAGTGCTGCTGGTGCTGGGCAACCTCGGGTGGACGTGGCTGCTGATCCCGGTCTGGGTCCTGGTCCTGGTCGTCTTCGTCGCGTCGATGGCCACAGCGCTGGCCATCCTCAACGTCTACGTGCGTGACCTGGCCCACCTGGTCGCGGTCGCCTTGCAGCTGCTTTTCTTCGCCACACCGATCATCTACCTGCTCAAGATCGTGCCGACCAGCTGGCACGGCATCCCCATGCGGTTGCTGATCGAGTGGACGCCGATGAGCACGTTCGTGTCTGTGCTGCGGGACCTGTCGTACTGCCTGACGGTCGGTGACTGGCGCAAGTGGGCGGCGATGGTCGCCTGGACCCTCGCGGCGTTGGGCTTCGCCTACGTCGTGGTGCGTCGGCGCGGTCCGGACGTCGGGGAGGCGTTGTGACCACTCCAGCGATCCAGGTCGAGCACCTGTCGAAACGGTTCGCCCGTGCCGAGGAGCGGCGAAGCTCGCTCAAGGAACGTGTGGTGCGTGGGCGCGGGGTGCGCAGGCCCGAGTTCGTGGCGCTCGACGACGTGTCGTTCGAGGTCGAACCAGGCACGACGTTCGGTCTGGTCGGCCACAACGGCTCCGGCAAGTCCACGTTGCTGAAGATCCTCGCAGGGGTGTTCAGGCCGTCGGCTGGCGGGGTCACGGTCGACGGACGGGTGTCGGCGCTGCTCGAGCTCGGGGCCGGGTTCCACGGCGAGCTGACCGGCCGGGAGAACGTCTACCTCAACGGCGCGATCCTGGGGATGTCCAAGAAGCAGGTCGACGCCGCGATCGACGAGATCATCGACTTCTCGGGTATCGAGGAGTTCATCGACCAGCCAGTGAAGGTCTACTCGTCGGGGATGTACGTGCGGCTGGGGTTCGCCATCGTCGTGACGCTGGACCCGGAGATCTTGATCGTCGACGAGATCATCGCTGTCGGCGACGAGGAGTTCCAGCGCAAGTGCTTCGACCACCTCTTCCGGCTGCGTTCCGAGGGCGCAACGATCGTCCTGGTCACGCACTCCATGGGCCTGGCAGCCCAGCTGTGCGAGAACGCTGGGTGGTTGGACCACGGCCGTCTGCGCACGGTCGGGCCCGCCTCGACGGTGATCGACGACTACCTGGCCCAGGTGAACCGGCAGGAGGCTGACCGTGCAGACGGTCGCCCGGCGGGAGGCACCCTCGTAGGGGCGACCCGGGCGGGGTCCGGCGAGGTCACGGTCGGTGACGTCGAGTTCCTCGGCCCCGACGGTCAGCCTGCGCCGATCCTGGTCACCGGCGAGCCGTTGACCGTCCGGGTGCGCTACACCGCCCACGAGGATGTCGAGGACGTGGCGCTCTACCTCGGGTTCGTCCACGAGAACGGTATCGGTATCGCCGGCACCAACACCCGGATGCAGTATGGGCCGCTGGACCTGGCTGCCGGGGCCGGGACGGTCGACTACACCTTCGACGAGCTGCCGATGCTTCCTGCGAACTGGCGGTTGTCGACGGCTGTGCGCTCCAGGGCGCACACGATGGACCTGCTGGAGAAAGCGTTCCCCATGACCGTGCGGGCCAAAGGGGAGGTCGAGAACGGGGCGGTGCGGCTGTCGGGCAGCTGGTCGGATCCCCAGCCGGCGGACGACGGAGCAGCCCGGTGAGCGAGAGCCCAGAGCCAGGCGCTGTGGGCACCGACAGCGAGGCTGCCCTGCGCGAAGAGATCGTGCATCTGCGCGAGCAGCGTGACCAGGCGTGGAACCAGCTGGCACTCATGCGCCGGTCACTGTCGTGGCGGGTCACCTGGCCGTTGCGCCAGCTGGTCAGGCTCGTACGGATGGGGCGTCGGTGACGCGCAGGGTTCTGGCGTTGACGGCCGGGCGGATCGTCACCGAGCACCTGGGCCGTCCCTTGGACGGCTTCCCGGCGGTGGCAGTGCTCGCCCACTGGTCGGACCGTCCAGCGGTGTCGTTGTCGGCCCGGCGTCTGGTCGAGGAGCTGACCAGCGCAGGGTTCGCCGTCCTGGTGGTCTCGGCCAGCCCGGCCGCCGAGCCTCTGGACTGGGCGGACGTCGACCTAGCTGCGGTGACCGTGCTGCGCAAACCCAATGTCGGCTACGACTTCGGGTCGTGGGCCATCGGGCTGGACTGGCTCGTACCCCAGGTCGTGAGGCGTGCACGGGTCCTGCTGGTCAACGACTCGCTCGTCGGACCGTTCGCCACGTTGCGCCCGTGGCTGGAGCAGTTCTGCTCCTCGGGCGCTGACGTGTGGGGCCTGACCCAGACCGCCCAGTTCGCCTGCCACCTGCAAAGCTACATGATGGGGTTCGCTCCAGGGGTGCTGTGCGAACGGCCGCTGCGGTGGTTCTGGCAGACCGTGCGCCACCATGACGACAAGGACCTCGTCATCCACCGCAACGAGATTGGCCTGGGACGGCTCCTGGCCGCCGAGGGATATGCCGTGGACGCGGCGTTTCCCGTCGGGACCGTCGTGGACTGGAGGGACAACCCGACCATCATCGGTTGGCGCCAGCTGTTCGACCGGGGCGTGCCCCTGGTCAAGCGCGAGCTGGTGCGCAACCCGGACCTGGCTCCTGACGGCAGCGCCGTGGCTGATGAGATATTGCGGCGGTTCGGTGCGAAGGTAGAGCAATGGGTGTGACTGAGAGCCGCGAGGTGAGCCGCGCGACGAGCGTGCCGCCCGCCCCGCCAGAGCGGGTGGTGTCGTTCCTGGCAGCCCCGGTGAAGAAGGTCGCCAAGGCGGTGACCGGCAGAGAGCTGACGAAGCAGGCTGTCCGCGGCCGGGTCCAACGGGCGCGGATCGCTGTGGCCGCCAGGGTCGCTGGTCGCCGGGTCCGCCGGTCTGACTCCGGTTCGCGCACGTCGTTGTCGAGCTGGCTGGCACGGCGCGACGGGCGTCGTCCGCAGCTGTTCCCCGACCACTGGCGCACAGCCCCGGTCATGGAGGCCACCGACCCGTCGCGGGTCGCGGTGGTCATGCACGTGTTCTTCCCCGAGCTGGTCGACGAGCTGCTCGACCAGCTGCGGCACGTCCCGGTGGATTTCGACCTGCTGGTGACGAACTCCAGCGGCTCGCCGCTCGAGCTGGACACCTGCGACCTGACGCACGTGCGTCACGTGGCGGTCTTGGACTGCCAGAACCGGGGCCGTGACATCGCGCCGATGGTCGCCCTGGTCAACGCTGGTCTGCTCGACCCCTACCGGCTGGTGCTCAAGGTCCACACCAAACGCAGCGACTGGCGGGCAGACCACGCGCAGCTGTCAGGGACCGGCAGCCAGTGGCGCACCGAGCTCTTGGAGGCGCTGCTGGGCGACGAGGAGAACGTCACTGCTGTCCTGCGTGCTTTCGCTGCCGACGACACCCTGGGTGTGGTGACCGCAGACGGTTCGGTGCTCGGCCCGCAGTTCTGGGGTGGTGACCACCAGATCGTCGACGACCTCGCCCAGCGCATCGCCTTGGACGTCGATGCCGAGTCGCTGCGGTTCGCGTCAGGTTCCATGTACTGGGTCCGCGGGTTCGTCCTGCAGGGTCTGCGGTCGTTCGGTATCGACGCCGAGGACTTCGCCCCCGAGGCCGGGCAGGTCGACGGCACCGCCGCCCACGCGGTCGAACGTCTCGTCGGGATCGTGGCGGCCGAGGCCGCCCTCAGCGTGGTCGAACGCGGTGACCTGCCCGACCACGACGCAGACCTGGACGTGTACGACGTGGCTGGCCCAGTGTCCCCCCGGGTGCGGGTGGTGCCGTTCTACCTTCCGCAGTTCCACCCCACACCTGAGAACGACCGCTGGTGGGGCACAGGTTTTACCGAGTGGCGCAACGTTGTGGCTGCCCGCCCGTTGTTCCCCGGCCAGGAACAACCGCGCCTGCCCGGTGAGCTGGGGTTTTACGACCTGCGCATGGACGAGGTCCGCCAGGCGCAACGGGACCTGGCCGTGGCTCACGGCGTCGAAGGGTTCATGTACTACTACTACTGGTTCGCTGGTGAGCGGTTGCTGTCGGTGCCGGTCAAGGCGTTGGTTGGCAGCGACCTGGACCAGCCGTTCTGCTTGATGTGGGCCAACGAGAACTGGACGCGACGCTGGGACGGGCGCAGCGAAGACCTGCTCATCGGCCAGCACTACGACAAGGTCCCGGCTACGCAGTTCATCGACGACGTGATGGACCTGCTCACCGACGACCGCTACCTGCGTATCGACGGCGCAGCGGTCCTGTCGGTCTACCGGATCTCCCAGATTCCGGACTACCCGCAGGTCCTCGAGCACTGGCGCCGCCGTGCCCGCGAGGCCGGGGTCGGTGAGCTGTTCATCGTCAACGTCGACGTCGCCGCAGAGTTCGACGGGCTCGACCGGGACGTGGCGGTCGCGGGCCTGGACGGCACGCACTGGTTCCCCCCGCACAACGCCCGGTGGGACTGGATCGACTACGCCAGCCTCGGTATGGCCGAAGACTTCACGGGCAACCTGCTCAGCTACCACACGCTGGTGCGTGACGCCGAGGAGAGGCTCGCCGACCTCGACGAACGGATTTTCCCTGCGGTGATGGTCGACTTCGACAACACAGCACGGCGTAACGTGCGGGCTGACCTGTGGTGGGGCTCGAACCCGTACACGTTCCGCCGGTGGGTCGCCTCGACCGTCCGTGCTGTCGAGGCCCGTCCTGCCCAGCGCCGCGTGGTGTTCGTCAACGCGTGGAACGAATGGGCCGAGTCGGCGGTCCTCGAACCCTCAGAACGTCACGGGCGCGGCTACCTGTTGGCGCTGCGCGACGTGGTTATCGCGTGAACGTCCAGCCAAACCGTCCACCAACTACCTCGTCAACCGCTAGCCTTTGACTCCGGAAGAGACGGAGGACCAGTGGAATCGTCTGCCCTGACCACGCCACTGAGGGAGTGCGACCACACGGTCCGCGACCGTGTGCGGGTGCTGCGCGAGACCGGCGCCGCCTGGCTCGACGGCTCCGAAGACACGCTCTTCGCACGTCTGGACGATAGTGGTCTGCCGCTCGACTCGTTGTCTGACGAGCTCGTCGCCACCGCCACCGACTGGCCGCAGCGCTACCACCTGGCCCCTGAACGGGCGAACGTGCTGCGTGCGGTCGAGCTGCCGCCGCAGGCCAGGGTGCTGGAGATCGGGGCTGGGTGCGGGGCGATCACCCGGTACCTGGGCGAGCGCGCCGTGCTGGTCGACGCGGTCGAGCCGACCTTTGCCCGTGCGAGGGTCGCCGCTGCCCGCACCGCCGACTTGCCTGGTGTGCAGGTGTTCAACGGCGAAGTCAGCGATATCCCGGCGGCTGCCGCCTACGACGTGGTCGTGGTCGTCGGGGTCCTGGAGTACGTCGGCGGGGGTTGCGAAGACCCGGCACCGTACGTGGAGTTCCTCGAGTCGTTGCGCAGCACCCTCGTCGAGGGCGGCGTGATGCTCCTGGCGATCGAGAACGCCCTGGGCGCCAAGTACGTCGCTGGGGCACGCGAGGACCACTCCGGAGTCGTGTTTGAGTCTGTCGAGGGCTATCCGGGCCCCAGCCCGGCGCGCACGTTCTCGCGGCGGGTGCTGACCCGGCTGTTCACCCAGGCTGGGTTCGGCACGGTCAAGGTGCTCGGGGCGTTCCCCGACTACAAGCTCACCCGGGCGGTTTTCGACGACGGGCTGTTTGCCCACGCTGAGCAGCTCGCGGTCGAGGTGCCGTCGTTCCCCAGCCCTGACTGGGGCGAACCGCGTCCGGCGCTTGGTGACGAGGGTTCGGTCTGGCGCCAGCTGGTCGGAGCCGGTCTGGGGCCAGCCTTCGTCAACTCCTTCCTCGTCGTCGCCTCGGACCAGCGCACTGGCACCTGGCCGGAAGAGCGGCTCGCCATGTTTTTCTCGGCATCCCGGCGCCGGGCGTTCCGGGTGGCCAAGGAGGTCTGCAACCACGACGGTGAGGTCTCCATCACCTCCAGGCTCCTGGGCAGCGGTGAGGCTGACGGTCTGCGGGTGCTCGGCTACTGCGAACCGTGGGTCCGCGACGGGCAGTCCCTGACCGCCCGGGCGCTGGCAGCACCCGCGTCTTTGCCCCAGCTCGTGGCCGACTGGCGCGAGGCACTGGACCAGCGGGTGTCGCAGAGCACCGAGGGCGTCCCGTTCGACGTGCTGCCACACAACCTCATCTACTGCGACGGTGAAGTCACGGTGATCGACGACGAGTGGCGCTCGGAATTGCTGAGCCTGCGCGACGTCGTCGTCAGGGGTGCGCTGCTCTTGGCGCGAGACTTGGCTGACCAGGCACCGGTGGCTCAGTGGGGGGTCGACGACGGCTGGGGCCTCGCAGCAGCGGTCTGTGGCTGGGCTGGCGAAGAGCTCACCACCGACGACCTCGACGAAGCCCTCCAGCGTGAGGCTGAGCTGCAGGTCGACGTGGGTTGTCCTGCCAGGGACGACGAGTCGCGCCGTGCCAAGGCCGAGGAGGTGGCCGCCGAGCTGCGGAAACGGCTCGACCACCCCCGCCAGGGCACACCGCCCGAGCCGGTGTGGGTGCAGGCGGGTTTGGACGCCAAAGAGCTGATCGCCACCCGCGACCTGCTTCTCGCGACAGGGGCCCAGCTGGACGAGGCCCGTTCTGAAGTGCGCCTGCTGCGCGACAAGCTCAAACAACCCCAGCCTCACGACTGGATCGTCTACCAGTGGGAAGACCGGTCCTCGTGGCCGCCGGTCGACGCGCTGCGCCGCCTGCGTGACCGTTTGCGCCGCTGAGGGGCCGTCAGGCCCGTCTGCCTGCTTTGCGCTCGACTAAGCGTGCCGGGACACGTCCTTGCCGGTTCCTTGCGGCGTCAGCCACCGCTTGGGCGACCAATCGTGCGCGCACCCACCGTGGCGGCATGGTGACCAGGTAGAACACGATGTACCGGGTGATCCACGCCAGGTAGCCCCAACGCCAGCGCACGGGCATCCGTCGGCCCCTCACCAGCCACAAGGTGTTGCGGACCGTGTAGTAGTTGCGCACCGGCGACTGGATATGCACCTCGCGGCTGCGCCAGGGCACCGGCCGGGTGGCGTCGCCCAGGTGGTGGTCTAGACGAGCGCCGACAACCACGGCTAGCCGCCAGCCGCGTGCCCGGGCCCGCAACCCCCACTCCAGGTCGACGTGGTCGATGAACAACCCGTCGTGCATTCCGCCCACGTCGTCGACCACCCGCAGGTCGACCAGGCAGCCCGAGGCGATGAGGAAGGCGACGTCGACGACCGTGCCAGGTGTGGTCGGCAGGTCGGGGATCCGTCGTGGACCAGTGCCCTGGTCGGTGAAGACCAGGGGCGCCTGTGCGGTGCGTTCGTCGACGACGACCGGACCGACCGCACCCAGACGGCCGGTCGGGTCGTCGACCAGTGCCGCGAGCAGCTGGTCGACCATCCCAGCTGACGGTGCAGAGTCGTCGTCGGAGAGCAGCACATGGGTGGCGCCCCGGTTCCGGGCAGCCTCGATCCCTCGGTTCTGGGCTGTGGCGATACCGAGGTTGTCGCCCAGCGCGACGACTTCGCCCCGGTCGGACACCGTGTCGCGCAGCGCGGCGACGACCTCGTCGTCACTGCCGTTGTCCACCACGACCACCGAGTCGACCTGCGGGCACAGCTCGTCGAGGAGCGAACGGACCTGGTCGAGGTCGCTGTGGTACGTGACGACGACCGCCACGACGCACGGTGTCACTGGCGACGGTGTCACAGCTGAGGGCCGCAGTACGGGGCGCAGACCTCCCAGCTGGGGAGCAGCCCGTCGGCCATGGCCTGCGCCAGCGTCGGAGCCGCCTGGTCCTTGTCCGACAGCAGCGGCAACAGGGGGCTGCCGTCACGGCTGGAGGTGGGCCACGAGATACCGACCGCCGGGTCCAGGGGATGGACGCCGTGCTCGCGCTGAGGCGCGTAGCCGGTCGAGCACAGGTAAGCGACCGTCGCACCGTCGCACAGCGCCATGAATGCGTGCCCGAGCCCTTCGGTGAGGTAGATGACCTTGCGGTCGACGTCGTCGAGCAGCACCGAGTCCCAGGTCCCGAACGTCGGCGACCCGACCCTGATGTCGACAGCGACGTCGAGCACAGCGCCTGACACGCAGGTGACGTACTTGGCCTGGCCTGGTGGCACGTCGGCGAAGTGCACCCCGCGCACCACCCCGGCGGCTGACACCGACAGGTTCGCCTGGCGCAGGTCGAACTGGTGGCCGACGCACGAGCGGAAGTCGTCGTCGGTGAACCATTCCAGGAACGTGCCGCGTGGGTCGGAGAACTGGCGCGGGGTCAGCACCCACGCCCCTGGGACGGCGAGCTCGCGACGCTCCACTGGGTCTCCCTAGTGCCCGGCGATGACTGGCGCCTCTACCCTAGTGGCCATGAAGTGGTAGCACGGACAGGAGAGTGGCGTGCGCTGGTTGGTGGTTGGGCACAAAGGAATGCTGGGTACAGACCTGGTCGAGGTGGCCACAGCCGCTGGCCACGTCGTGCGGGGGGTTGACCAGGGCGAGGCTGACATCACTGTTCCCGGGTCGTTGGACCGCGAGCTGGCAGGGGTGGACGTCGTGGTCAACTGCGCGGCGTGGACCGCGGTCGACGCCGCCGAGGACAACGAGCCAGCGGCGTTCGCGGCCAACGCGGTCGGTGCGGGTCTGGTAGCCCGGTCGGCAGCCACAGCAGGTGCGCGGATGGTCCAGATCTCCACTGACTACGTGTTCGACGGGCACGCCTCAGCTCCGTACGGCGAGGACGACCCCGTCGCCCCCCGCACGGCCTACGGGCGGACGAAAGCCGCCGGTGAGTGGGCTGTGCGCGCCTACGCTCCCGACCACCTGGTGGTGCGTACGGCGTGGCTGTACGGCGCCCACGGACCGTGCTTCCCCAGGACCATCACCCGTCTGGCCGCTGAGCGCGGCACCGTCGCGGTGGTCGACGACCAGGTGGGCCAGCCCACCTGGACGGTGGACCTGGCTGACCTCGTCGTGCGTCTGGTCGACGCCGGGGCACCTGCCGGGACGTACCACGGCACGTCGTCGGGGCAGGTGTCGTGGTTCGGCCTGGCGCGTGCCTGCGCCGCGTCCGCCGGCCTCGACCCGCAGGCGGTCACGGCCACCACCTCTGAGCACTTCGTCCGTCCGGCTGAGCGTCCGGCGTACTCGGTCTTGGGTCACAGGGCTCTCGGACAGGCCGGTGTGCAGCCTGTCGGTGACTGGTACGACCGGTGGCAGGTCGCTGCTGGCGCTGTCCTGGCGGGCTGAGGTGTTCGCCCGGATCGTCGTGCGCTGCGGGCGCGTGGCGGACGCTGTCTTGGATGTCG
>WRET01000088.1 GCA_009779195.1 Micrococcales bacterium | reverse complement strand
GGCGTGCGCTCGCAAGGCGGAGGACGACAGTCGCAGCAGCGCTGCGGCCGAGGATCGACAACGCCGCGAGCGTGCGTGCCGGGCGTGCCGCAGCGCGCAGGGAGTTTCGTAACACGGCCTAGATGTTGAAGCCTAGGGCTCGCATCTGTTCGCGGCCGTCTTCGGTGATGCGGTCTTGGGTCCAGGGGGGCATCCAGACCCAGTTGATGCGGAAGGCGGGGACGAGGGCTTCGAGGGCGGCGGCGGCTTGGGACTCGATGAGGTCGGTCAGGGGGCAGGCGGCGGAGGTCAGGGTCATGTCGATGACGGCGGTGGTGCCGTCGAAGGCGACGCCGTAGTACAGGCCGAGGTCGACGACGTTGATACCCAGCTCGGGGTCGATGACGTCGCGCATGGCTTCTTCGACGTCGGCGGCGGTGGGGAGAGCAGCCTCTGGCTGGGGCTTGGGGGGTTTGCCCCAGGCGCTCGCGTTCGTCGTCACTTTCAGTGCTCCTCTCGCACGCCGGTACGTACCAGCGCGTCGGTCAGCGCCACCCAGCCGAGCAGCGCGCACTTGACCCGGGCCGGGAACTTGCCGACGCCGGTGAAGGCGTTGGCGTCACCGAGCAGGTCTTCGGCGTCTTCGTCGTCCAGGCCAGCGCCTCGGGTGGCCAACAGCTCGCGGAACGTGGTGGTCAGGTTGTCGACGCCGGGCAGGTCTTCGCCGACGACGAGGTCGTACAGCACCGACACCGACGCCTGGGAGATCGAGCAACCCTGGCCTTCCCAGCGCACGTCGGCAATCGAAGGAACTGTCCCGGTGCGGTCCAGCACGACCTCTAAGGTCACCTCGTCGCCGCAGGTCGGGTTGACCTGGTGGGAACGGCCTGAGCAGCCGTCGTGACCAGCGACGGCTGTTGTCGCGGGGCTGTCGGGTTCCAGGGCGACGCGGCCGTGGGGGTGCCGGGCGTGGTCGAGGATGACCTGCTGGTACAGCTGTTCCATCGCGTTGGCGCTCATCGGTCGGCTCCAAAGAAGTGACGCACGTCGGCCAGGGCGTCTCCGAAGGCTGCGACCTCAGACTCAGTGGTGTACACCGAGGCTGAGGCCCTCGTCGTCGCCGTGACGCCGAACCGGCGGTGCAACGGCTGGGCGCAGTGGTGACCGACACGTACCGCGACCCCGGCGTCGTCGAGCACCTGGCCCACGTCGTGGGCGTGCACACCGTCGACGACGACCGACACCGCAGCGACCCGGTCAGCCGCGTCGGTCGGGCCGAGCACACGCACGCCGGGCAGGTCGGCCACCGCGTCGAGCAACGCAGCGGTCATATGGGCGTCGTGGGCGGCGACCCGGTCCATACCCAGCCCGGCGTGGTACTGCGCGGCGACACCCAGGGCAACGGCCTGGGCGACCATCTGGGTGCCGGCCTCGAACCGCTGCGGAGGTGGGGCGTAGGTCGCCGACTCCATGGTGACGACCTCGACCATGGACCCGCCGGTCATGACAGGGGGAAGGTCTGCGAGCAGCTCGCGCCGCCCGTACAGGGCGCCCACACCTGTGGGCCCGAGCATCTTGTGGCCAGTAAACGCCGCGAAGTCCACGTCCAACCCGTGCAGGTCCACCGGCAGGTGCGGGACGGACTGGGACGCGTCCAGCACGGTGAGCGCACCGACGCGCTGGGCTGCGGCGACGAACGGGGCGACGGGGGTGATAGCGCCGGTGACGTTGGAGACGTGGGTGAACGCGACGACTCTCGTGCGGTCGGTGACGACCTCGTCGAGCTGGTCGGTGCGCAGCCGTCCGCTCTCGTCCACGTCGACCCAGCGCACGACCGCGCCGGTGCGGGCTGCCAGCTCTTGCCACGGGACGAGGTTGGCGTGGTGCTCGGCGACAGTGACGACGATCTCGTCGTCGGGGGCGAGGGCGAAACGTCGGGCACCTGCTCCCCCACGGCCGGCTGTGGCGTTGCTCATGGCGTAGGCCACGAGGTTCAACGCACCGGTCGAGCTCTGGGTCCACACGAGCTCGTCAGCCTCAGCCCCGACAAAAGCAGCAACCTGGGCCCGGGCTTGTTCGAAGGCGTCGGTGGCCTCTTCGGCGAGCTGGTGGGCGCCACGGTGCACAGCAGCGTTGGTGCGTGTGTAGAACTCGCGCTCGGCGTCGAGCACGACCTGCGGTTTCTGTGCGGTCGCACCCGAGTCGAGGTAGACCAGCTTCTTGCCGTCGCGCAGGGTGCGTGACAGCAACGGGAAACCGGCCCGTACCTCCGCCAGCTCGGACGCGGTGAACCTGCCGCTCATGCGACCTGCTCGAAACGGTCGTAGCCCTCGTCTTCTAGCTGGTCAGCCAGCTCAGGGCCGCCTTCTTCGGCGATCCGCCCGGCGACGAAGACGTGCACGAAGTCGGGCCGCACGTACCGCAAGATCCGGGTGTAGTGGGTGATGAGCAGGACCCCGGCATTGTTCGTCTCCCGGGCCCGGTTGATGCCCTCGGAGACGATACGCAGCGCGTCGACGTCTAGTCCAGAGTCGGTCTCGTCGAGGATGGCGAACCGCGGCCGGAGGAGCTCCATCTGCAAGATCTCGTGGCGTTTCTTCTCCCCACCGGAAAAGCCCTCGTTGACGGACCGCTCGGCGAACGCCGGGTCCATACGCAGCTCAGCCATCGTGGCTTTCATGTCCTTGACCCACGCGCGCAAGGGCGGGGCTTTGCCGTCGACGGCGGTCTTGGCGGTACGCAGGAAGTTCGACACCGACACCCCGGGCACCTCCACCGGGTACTGCATGGCCAAGAACAGCCCGGCGCGCGCGCGTTCGTCCACGCTCATGGCCAGGACGTCTTCGCCGTCCATCGTCACCGAACCACCGGTGACGTGGAACTTGGGGTGCCCTGCTACCGAGTACGCCAAGGTGGACTTACCCGACCCGTTGGGACCCATGATGGCGTGGGTCTGGCCGGAGGCGACGGTCAGGTCGACCCCGCGCAGGATCTGTTTGGTGCCTTCTCTAGTGTCGACGCTGACGTGCAGGTCGCAGATCTCGAGGGTGGACATCTGGCTCCTTCAGGCGTGGGTGGGCTCGGGGCTGGGACCGGGGACGTCTGTGTCGACGTACACACAGTCGTCGTCGATGGTCACCGGGTAGACAGCGACAGGGTCGGTCGCCGGCGGCTTGAGGGGTTTGCCGGTGCGCAGGTCGAAAGGCGAGCCGTGGCCCAGGCACTCGATGGTGCACCCTTCGACGTCCCCTTTGGACAGCGGGATATCGCCGTGCGAGCACTTGTCTGCCAGGGCGTACCAGCCGCCGTCGCCGTCGTGGACCACGACGACTGCGACGCGACCGTCTGGTCCGTCGAGCTCGCAGCGCAGCATGGTAGCGACCGCCACGTCGCTGGTGCGGCAGGCGAACTGGGCGGTCATGAGACAGCTCCTGGTTGTGTGGCGAGCCGGGCCAGCTCGGCGTCGACATGGGCCATGATCCGGTCGGTCACCTCAGCGACACCGACCTGGGCGAGGAGCTCGGCGAAGAACCCCCGGACCACCAACCGGCGGGCCTCGGTCTCGTCGATCCCACGGCTGCGCAGGTAGAACAGCTGCTCGTCGTCGAACCTCCCTGTGGCGCTGGCGTGCCCGGCGCCTTCGATGAGCCCGGTCTCGATCTCCAGGTTCGGCACCGAGTCGGCGCGGGCACCTTCGGTGAGCAACAAGTTGCGGTTCTGCTCGTACGTGTCGGTGCCTTCGGCTGCGGCGCGGATGAGCACGTCGCCGACCCACACGCTGTGGGCTCCGTCGCCTTGGAGCGCGCCTTTGTAGGTCACCTGGGACCGGCACCGCGGCACGGCGTGGTCGACGAACAACCGGTGCTCCAGGTGCTGTCCGGCGTGGCCGTACGACAGCCCGAGGGCAGTGACCGCCCCTCCTGGTCCGGTGAACTGCACGTCTGGTGCGATGCGGACCAACGCGCCGCCGAGGGTCACGACCACGTGTTTGACACTCGCGTCATCAGCCAGGCGCAGACGGTGGTTCGCGGCGTGGACGGTGTCGTCCCGCCAGGTCTGCAACGAGACCACCGTCAGGTCAGACCCCTGCTCGGCGACGATCTCGACAGTCTCGGTGAGCACGGCGGTGCCGGTGTGGTCGAGCACCACGGTGCCCGACGCACCCGGCTCGGCCCAGACCAGCAGGTGCGCGGCGCTCGGGGCCCGGCCGTGACCCCGCAGCGTCACCGTCGTGACGTCCGGCACCGTCCCGCGGACCGCGATGACTGTGGCCTCGTCCGCCGACACCCAGGCCACCGCAGCAGCGCGGTCCCCTGGCGCACCACCAGCACCCACGCGCGGGTCGTCGTGACCGACCTGCGAGACCTCCACCCCCGGTGCGGCCATGACGTCGACCACCACGTCGTGACCGTCGACCTGGTCGGCGAACAGCGGAGCCAGCGGCTCCATGGGGGTGAAACGCCACTCCTCTTCGCGGCCTGTCGGCACCGGGAAGTCTGCCGGGTCGAACGATGTGCGGCGTGCTGCGCGCGATGCTTCGGGCACGACGGCGAGCTCGGTGGGGGTCATCAGCCGACGGCTCCTTCCATCTGCAGCTCGATGAGCCGGTTGAGCTCCAGGGCGTACTCCATGGGCAGCTCGCGGGCGACCGGTTCGACGAACCCCCGCACGATCATGGCCATGGCCTCTTGTTCGCCCATCCCCCGGGACATGAGGTAGAACAGCTGGTCTTCGCTGACGCGTGACACGGTGGCCTCGTGGCCCATGGTCACGTCGTCGGTGCGCACGTCGACGTATGGGTACGTGTCAGAGCGAGAGACCTGGTCGACGAGCAACGCGTCGCACAGCACGTTGGACTTCGACCCGTGTGCCCCTTCGAGCATCTGCACCAGCCCCCGGTACGAGCTGCGCCCACCGCCGCGGGCCACCGACTTGGACACGATGTGGCTGGACGTGCGTGGGGCGGCGTGGACCATCTTCGAGCCGGTGTCCTGGTGCTGGCCTGCCCCGGCGAAGGCGATGGACAGCGTCTCACCGCTGGCGTTCTCCCCCATGAGGTACACCGCTGGGTACTTCATCGTCGCTTTGGAGCCGATATTGCCGTCCACCCACTCCATCGTGCCGCCCGCAGCGACCGTGGACCGTTTCGTGACGAGGTTGTACACGTTGGTCGACCAGTTCTGGATCGTCGTGTACCGCACCCGCGCGTCACGTTTGACGAGGATCTCCACGACCGCTGAGTGCAGCGAGTCGGTCTTGTAGATCGGTGCGGTGCAACCCTCCACGTAGTGCACGTACGAACCTTCGTCGGCGATGATCAGCGTCCGCTCGAACTGGCCCATGTTCTCGGTGTTGATACGGAAGTACGCCTGCAGCGGGATGTCGACGTGCACCCCCGGCGGCACGTAGACGAACGACCCGCCGGACCACACCGCGGTGTTCAGCGACGCGAACTTGTTGTCACCAGGCGGCACGACGGACCCGAAGTGCTCTTCGAAGATCTCCGGGTACTCCTTCAGGCCGGTGTCGGTGTCGAGGAACACCACGCCCTGCTCGGCCAACGAGTCCTGGATCTGGTGGTAGACCACCTCCGACTCGTACTGGGCGGCGACACCTGCGACCAGGCGTTGTTTCTCCGCGTCAGGGATGCCCAGGCGGTCGTAGGTGAGCTTGATGTCGTCGGGCAGGTCTTCCCAGCTGGTCGCAGGGCGTTCGGTGGACCGCACGAAGTACTTGATGGTGTCGAAGTCGATCCCCGACAGGTCCGCGCCCCAGTGCGGCATCGGTTTGCGGTCGAACAGCCGCAGGGCCTTCAGCCGGGTCTTGAGCATCCACTCCGGTTCGTCCTTGAGACGGGAGATATCGCGCACGACCTCCTCAGACAGCCCGCGCCGGGCGCTGGCCCCTGCCACGTCAGGGTCGTGCCAGCCGTAGCCGTAGCTGCCACCGATCGAGGCGATGGCCTCGTCCTGGGACAGCGGTTGCGACGCTGTGGTCATCAGTCGGGTCCTTCCGTGATGGTCGTGGCCACGGGCCGTGCCGGGACGTTGGTGGTGCACACGTGCCCACCTGCCGCGAGGCTGGACAACCGCTGGACGTGCACCCCGAGCACCTGCGCCAAGACCCGGGTCTCGGCCTCGCACAGCTGGGGGAACTGTTCGGCCACGTCCTGCACCGGGCAGTGCCCCAAGCACAGCTGGACCGCCCCGAACCCCGGCACCGGCCGGACAGTCGCGGCGTACCCCGCCCCGTCGAGGACCTCAGCGACGGCCTGCGTGCGTGCTGCCGTGTCGTCGTCTTCGTCGCTGGTCACCTGGGCCAGCTCGGTTGCCAGGGCCGCGGCCCGGCGCTCGGCGAACCGGACCACAGCGTCGTGCCCGGCCTCCTCGTGCAAGAACCGCACCGCGTCCAGCGCCAGCGCCGCGTAGTCCTGGGCGAGCGCCGCCTGCCCATGGCCAGTGACGACGTACCGCCGGGCCGGCCTGCCCCGCCGCACACCACTGACAGCGACCTGGTGCACAGCGATCTGCCCGTCACGTTCCAGCTCGGCCAGGTGCCGCCGCACCCCTGTCGGCGTCAGCTCCAACAGCTCAGCCAGCTCAGTGGCGCACACCGGCCCGTCCGAGGCGACCAGCTGCAGCACCCGCCGACGAGTCCCCGCATCGTCGGCGCCCTCACCGGCACCAGCCACCGCTCTCACCACCTTCCGTCGCACAAGGCACAAGCGAATATCACAACAGCCCTGTTGTCAATATCGTAGACCCGAACCGCGCGACCGCACGCCACGGCCCCAGATGCCCGGGGGGACTGAGGATCGCGACCGTCTACCTGGAGTGGAGTCTGAGATCCTCGACAGTTCCCGACCGGGTCAGTAGCGCCGACTGCACGATCCCCTTTGTTCAATCGCCTGGATAGAGCGGCAACTCGATACCTGTCGTACCAGTGGTACGATTGCTGAGTGAGTGTTGCCGAATACACGAAGAAGTCCGTCACTATCCCCACCGAGCTGCTGGCCAGCGTGGACCAGGTGCGCAAACAGCGTTCGCTGTCCTCTTTCGTCAGCGAGGCTCTTCGCCGCCAGGTTGAGCGCGAAGGCCTGGCAGACCTGGTCAGAGAGCTGGATGAGGTCCACGGACCGATGTCGGACGACGAGGCACGCCGCCAGGCCCAGGCGCTGGCGTGACGGGGCGGACAATCGTCCTCGACGCCGAAGGGCTCAGTGCTCTCGTGCGCCGCGAACGACGAGCCTGGGAAGTGATGCACGGCGCGCTGACCGGTGATGTCCGGGTCGTCCTGCCTGCGTCAGTCCTCACTGAGGTCATGACGGGCCGGCCGTCGGACGCCGCCGTCTGGCACACCGTCAACCGGTTGCCTGTCCACGACATCGACACCACGACAGCCGCACGGGCCGGCACGCTGCGCGAACACGCCGCCTCCACCCGTCGCAAAAAACGAGACCTTTCGATGGACGCCCTGGTCGCAGCGACCGCCCTGGCCTACCTCCCGGCAACGATCGTGACCAGCGACCCCGACGACATCCGAGCACTCACCCAAGGCGCGGACGTCTCCGTGGTCCCCCTGTGAGGGCGCGCCAGTCACTACGGGGCAACGAAGGATCCGGGCGTCCGGGTGGTGTTCCAGCCACTGACGACGCCGGGGTGGGTGAACGGCAACCACAGGCGTACTGATGTGCCTTCTCCCAGGCGGGACGACAGCTGGACGCGGCCGCCGTGCCGTTCGACGATGGTACGCACCAGGGACAAGCCCAGGCCTGAGCCAGGCTGGCCGTGGACGTTGGACGCACGCTTCAGCTCGTCCCACACGTCGTCGACCTCGTCAGCAGGTATGCCCTGCCCGGTGTCGGCGACCTCCAGCAGAATCCCGCCAGAATCTTCCATCCCCCGTACGACGACCGACGCGCCTGCCGCCGAGTACTTCACCGCGTTGTGCACGACGTTGTACACGGCCAAGAACAGCAGGTCCACGTCTCCGGCCACGTCAGCCACCCGCCACGGCACAGTCGGCAGCTCGGTGCGGATGGACCGCGGACCGGACGCCGGGTTCGCCGCCAGCTCGTCGTCGACCATCGCCACGACGTCGGCGACGAGCCGTTCCATCGCGACCGGGGCCACCTCGACAGGAGCCGTCTCCAGGTCAGCCAGCTTGCGCAGGTCGGCCACCAGAGCGGCGATCCTGGCCGACTGGGTGTCGATCACCGTGACCAGACAACCGTCGGCCCCGCCGTCGCGGAGGGCGTCGACCGACGCCCGGATCGCAGTCACAGGGTTCTTCATCTCGTGGTCCAGCCGCGACAGGAAAGTCTGGTGCGCGGCACGCGTGTCGCGCTCCCACTGGGCCTGAGCCTGCGCGACCGCAGCCGCGGTGCTCGCCGCGTGCCGTTCCCGCGCCCGACGGCGCGCTGCGAGGGTCCAGACCAGCACACCAACCAGCACTGACACCACCACACCGGTGCCCACCACTATGTCGACGACCCGGCTGGTGACCCGGATGGCCTCCACCTGCCGGTCCCACGGGCGCAGCATCCCCACGACGATCCCCACCACCGTCGGTGCCAGCACCACAACCCACACCCGTGCCCGCGGGAGGGCACGACGCTCGTGCGACGGCGCTGACGGCAGTGGCACCGGGGCGGGCCCGGTGCTCATCCTCGCGACACCGCCGCGCAGAACCGGTACCCGGCGTTGGGTACCGTCTCGATGAACCGCGGCACCCCGCTCTCCCCCAGGACCCGGCGCAGCTCAGAGACCCTCTGGTCTACCGCCCGGGTCGCGGTGGGGAACGTGTAGCCCCACAGCGCCGAGAGCAGCTGGTCGCGGGTGTGCAGCTCGCCGGGGCGCGCCATGAGGTAGTCCAAGAGCATCGCAGCGCGGGGGGTCAAGGTCAGCTCGGCACCGTCGAGGGTGGCACGGTGGGAGTCGCGGTCCATCCGTAGTCCGTCGGCGACCAGCACCGACGCTGTGGTCAACCGCTGCCCGCCGACCTGTTGGCGCCGCAGCACCCCGCGCACCCGGCTCAACAGCTCGCCCGGGTCGAACGGTTTGTTGACGTAGTCGTCAGCGCCCTCGTCGATCGCAGCAGCCCGGTCGGCAGCCTCACCGTGCTGGGTGAGCAGCACCACAGGCGTCCAGTCCCCCCGCTGGCGCACGCAGCGCAGCATCTGGCGGCCGTCCATGACCGGCATCATCACGTCGCAGACCATGACGTCGGGGCGGTGCTGCGCAGCAGCGTCCAGCCCGGCCGCTCCGTCGGCGGCGACGACCACGTCGAAACCGTTCCTCTCGAAGAACGGCGCCAGCACCGACGTGATCGCCTCCGCGTCGTCGACCAGCAGAAGCTTCTGTCTGCCGTTCGCAGACCTCTCGTCCACGGCACCTCCCCGAACAGGCTGAGCACTCGTGCCCGTCACACGCCCGGCCTGGCCTGTGGTGGCCGATCCACCGGGTTCTCGTCGAGCCTAGCGAACCCAGAGATCGCCGTGCCGGGCAAGACGGAAGATCTCCCAGATCGCAACCCCGCCTGCGCGGGCTGCGGTTCTGTGAGCCGTGAGTGGCTGGGGGCCGGCGTCCCGCCGGAACAGCGAGACGCCGACCTCACACTGGCTCGACTCGGTCAGGCTTTCGTCAAGGAACCGGATACCACAGACCCGACAAACAGATCTGAGGCAACCCACCCGGAGACTGTGCAGTATCCAGTTCCCTGCCCATCGGACAGCTGGGTGACGCTGGGAGCCCAAACACGGCGTTTATCTGCGGACCAACCACTGGCGCCTCCCTTTTTCTGGGCCGCCGATACCAGGCTGACATTATCCGTATCACAACGTTTCGATTGTTTATTCCACTCGTCAGTCTGGAAATCGGCATATTCCTTCGGCCAGGTGAAAGTCGAGATGATCTCTATAAAGTGCGGCTGCGCACAGTCGACCTTGATGGCGTCGGACAGGTCGTAGGTGTCGGGCAGCCGCAGGTAGCAGGTACCAAGCTCGATGTCCTGAGGCAGGGTGTAGTCAGCCGGGACGTTGTGAAGTGTTCCGCCCGATGCCTCACGGCTGTTGTGACCAGAGACACTATTCGTGGGTGACGCCTCCGAAGCTGGGGCGGACGGCGGCCCGGCGTCGGCCAGCGCCCCTGCGGGCACGCTCGAGGTGGTCGCGGGATCGTCCTTGGTGACCTTCTCGACTTGGCACCCCCCAACACCTAACCCGACGGCGAGGGCCAAGACCGGCACAAGCGATGTCCTGGCTGTTGTTGCTCTCATTGTTCTCTCCAGAAGTATTGTGTCGCCCCTGGGACAGGTTGTCACCAAG
>WRET01000087.1 GCA_009779195.1 Micrococcales bacterium | reverse complement strand
TGCGCGGATCGCCGGACGCTACGGCACGAACCCCATGGGCACCGGCCACGCCATCGTCTCACGCCACCCTGTGGGCCCGTGCTACCTCATCACCCCGTGGAACTTCCCGTTGGCCATGGCCACACGCAAGATCGCCCCGGCTCTGGCTGCGGGCTGCACGATGGTCGTCAAACCCGCCAAGCTGACCCCCCTGACAACCTTGGCGTTCGCGGCGATCTTGCACGAGGCGGGGGTTCCGGCGGGTGTGGTCAACGTGGTGCCGACGAAGAGCGCATCGGCCCAGTCCGCGCCTTTGCTGGCTGACCCGCGTCTGCGCAAGGTGAGCTTCACCGGGTCGACCAACGTCGGCCAGGGACTGATCAGCCAGGCCGCGCAGAACGTCTTGCGCACGTCCATGGAGCTGGGCGGCAACGCCCCGTTCCTGGTGTTCGATGACGCGGATATCGACGCCGCCGTCAACGGCGCCCTGGCCGCCAAGTTCCGCAACATCGGCGAGGCGTGCACCGCCGCGAACCGGTTCATCGTCCACGAGTCGGTCGTCGAAGAGTTCGCCGCCAAGGTGGCCCAGCGGGTCGCCGCCATGAAAGTCGGCCCTGGTGTCGACGACGGCGTCCAGATCGGCGCCCTCATCGACGACGCAGCCGTCGACAACTGTGCCGTCCTCGTCGCCGACGCCGTCGACCGTGGCGCCAGGGTGCTCACCGGTGGTCATGCCCCCGAAGGCCCCGGCTCGTTCTTCGAACCCACTGTGCTGGCCGACGTCCCCGTCGACGCCCGCGTCATGGTCGAAGAGATCTTCGGTCCCGTCCTGGCGATCACGTCGTTCGCCGACGAACCCGAGGCGGTCCGTGTGGCAAACACCACCGAGTACGGCCTGGCCGCCTACGCCTACACCCGAGACCTGGCCCGCGCCACACGCCTCATCGACACCCTGGAATCTGGCCTCCTGGGCCTGAACACCGGCGTCGTCTCCGACGCGAGCCAGCCTTTCGGCGGCGTCAAACAGTCCGGCCTGGGCCGCGAAGGAGGCCGCGAAGGTATCGACGAGTACCTCACCACGAAATACACCCTCGTCATGGGCTGAGCTGGATCCACCAACGGCTGCTCTCCGTCGGCTCAGGCGGAGAGCCCGCGGCCATGACAGTGACCGTCGTCATGGCCGCGGGCCTTGGAGGGATCGACATCATTGCGCCAGCGAGAGGACTGGCACACCGTTCTCATCGGTGCTGGACAGGCAGGGCACGATGGAACGGGTAGACAACGTTGCTGGTCGTGCAAGGGTTTTGGGTATGGTGTGCGCATAACCGCGGCGCAGGTGGGGCGGAAAGGACGGCCCAGGTAGTCATCCGATGACGACGGGGGCGCCGGACGCCCCGGGGGTTGACGTCAGCGGAAGTCGCCGGAGTCGATGGTCGAGGAAGATGGCTTCGTTTGTGCCCAGGTCCAGTCGGCCGATCTAGGGCGTCGGTGCGACGTGCCGGTCTCGCTGGTCAGCGACCCTCGAGTGCACGCATCGTGGTCGTGTAGGCCCGCACGACGACCTGCCGGTCGTCGAAGAACCGGCCGTAGACCTCTTCCAGGAGTGGGTCGAGGTCGGCGACCTGGGTGCCGACGTACGCGAAGTGCTCGGTGCCGCGGACCTGCTCGCGGTCGCCCACAGACCATGCCACCTGCTCCAGGAGAGGGTCATCGGGGTCGAGGGCCTCCACGACCTGCCAGAGCAGCTGGTCGACCTCGCTGCGTTCGGCTGGGCTCAACGTCTCATAGGCCGCGTGGAGCATCTCGTGCGCCGCAACGGTGACGACCAGGCCGTGCATCCGCTGGTCAGGGTAGCGGTAGACGACGATCGACCGTGCCGCAGCGTCGTAGCACCCGCCCGACGCTTCCGGACAGTGAGCTGTGAACTCGTCGTCACCAAGCACCTGGGGGTCGTTGGCGTAGAACAGCTGCTGACCTGTGGAGCTCATCGCGGCCTCCTGTGCCAGGTCCCCCACGTCCACCGAGCCCCCCGGGTGCACCCACGGCGCCGTCGACCAGTTCACCGCGACACCCACCGCCACGACCGCGACAGCGACAAGCACCCCCAGCCACCACCGACGTCCACGTCCGGCCCGCCGGGCCACCACGGCCACAGACGACTCGTCGGGACCGACCCCCGTCTGGCCACGACGAGCAGCAGCCTCGTCGATCACCCACTGGGGAATCCTCCCCGTCGGCGACCGCGGCAGCTCGTCAGGAATGACCACCAGCCCAGCCTCTCATGCACCACCCGCGCCAAAACAGCACCAACCACGCACCACTGTGTCTGCCTATCGGCAGCCATGGCGCAGAATACACGAATCACGTAACCGACTGAGCGTCGCCGAATGAGGATGGATGGCCGAAAGTGGCGCACCCAGCCAGGTGGGGCGGGTGGTCTGTGGGTGGACGACTGATGGTGGTGCACCCAACCGGGTGGGGCGGGTGGTCTGCCGGCGGCGCTGGCACCGGGCCTGGCGGGAGGCCGGCGCAGCCGGACGAGGGACTGCGTCGTCGGCAGACCACCCGCCCCACCCACCCAAGGCGAGACAAAAGCCCAGCCACCCAGACGGAGACAGGCCGACCCAGGAAGCACGACGGGGCCGCACCAGTGGTGCGGCCCCGTCGCGGAGACGTCAGCGGAAGTCGCCGAAGTCGATGTCGTCGAGAGGGATGGCTTCGCCTGTGCCCAGGCCCAAGGTCGGGAAGTCGATCTCGTCGTAGCCGAAGGTCGGGTACAGCTCGGCCTTGGCTTCTTCGGTGGGCTCGACCTCGACGTCGCGGTAGCGCGACAGGCCCGTCCCGGCGGGGATGAGCTTACCGAGGATGACGTTCTCCTTCAGGCCCAGCAACGGGTCAGAACGAGACGACATCGCGGCCTCGGTGAGGACCTTCGTGGTCTCCTGGAACGACGCGGCCGACAGCCACGAGTCGGTGGCCAACGACGCCTTGGTGATACCCATGAGCTCGGGACGGCCGGAGGCAGGCTGGCCGCCGGTGGCCACAGCACCACGGTTGGTGTCTTCGAACTTGCCGCGTTCGGCGAGCTCGCCGGGCAGCAGGTCCGTGTCACCAGAGTCCAGCACCGTCACACGGCGCAGCATCTGGCGGACGATGACCTCGATGTGCTTGTCGTGGATATCCACGCCCTGGCTGCGGTAGACCTCCTGGACCTCGTCCACCAGGTGTTTTTGGGTAGCACGCGGGCCGAGGATGCGCAGGACCTTCTTGGGGTCCACAGCGCCCTGGACCAGCTGGGTGCCCACCGCCACGTGCTGGCCGTCTTCGACCAGCAACCGTGAGCGTTTGGTGATCGGGTAGGTGATCTCCTCCGAACCGTCGTCGGGGGACAGCACGATCCGTCGGCTGCGGTCGAGCTCTTCGATGGCGATCCGCCCGGAGAACTCGGCGATCGGCGCCTCACCCTTGGGGGTACGGGCCTCGAAGAGCTCTTGGACACGCGGCAGACCCTGGGTGATGTCCTCCGCGGTGGCCACACCACCAGTGTGGAAGGTCCGCATCGTCAGCTGGGTGCCAGGTTCGCCGATGGACTGCGCGGCGATGATACCCACCGCCTCGCCGATGTCCACGAGCTTGCCTGTGGCCAGCGACCGGCCGTAGCACTTGGCGCAGGTACCCACACGCGACTCGCAGGTCAGCACCGAACGGACTTTGAGCTCGGTGACACCGGACTCGATCAGGCGGTCCAGCAGCACGTCACCCACGTCGTCGCCGGCACGGCCGATGACCTCACCGTCGATCGCCACGTCCTCAGCCAAGGTCCGCGAGAACACGGAGGTGGGGACTTTGTCGCCCCGGCGCAGCGCACCGGTGGAGTCAGTGACGGCGATGGTCGTGGTCAGCCCGCGTTCGGTGCCGCAGTCCTCTTCGCGCACGATGACGTCCTGGGAGACGTCCACCAGACGCCGGGTGAGGTACCCAGAGTCAGCGGTCCGCAGAGCGGTGTCGGCCAGGCCCTTGCGGGCACCGTGGGTGGCGATGAAGTACTCCAGGACCGACAGGCCCTCGCGGTAGTTGGACTTGATCGGACGAGGCATGATCTCGCCCTTGGGGTTGGCGACCAGACCACGCATACCGGCGATCTGGCGCACCTGCATCCAGTTGCCACGGGCACCCGAACCGACCATCCGCAGCAGCGCGTTACGTGCCGGGAAGTTGTCCTGCATCTCTTTGGCGACCGCGTCGGTGGCGCGGGTCCAGATCTCGATGAGGTTCTGGCGGCGTTCGTCGTTGGTGATCAGACCCATGTCGTACTGGTCCTGCACCTTGGCGGCCTCGGCCTCGTGCTTCTCCAAGATGCCGGCCTTGGCCGACGGGGTGGCCACGTCAGAGATCGCGATCGTCACACCCGAGCGGGTCGACCAGCGGAACCCGGCCTCTTTGAGCGCGTCCAGCGAGGCGGCGACCTCGACTTTCGGGTAACGCTCGGCCAGGTCGTTGACGATCGTCGACAGCCGCTTCTTGTCGACCACACCGTTCTCGTACGGGTAGTCCACAGGCAGCAGCTCGTTGAACAGGGCCCGGCCCAACGTGGTGCCGAAGAGCACCGGCTGACCAGGAGCCCAGTCTTCGGGCGCCTCACCCTCGGCGAAGACGAGGTCGTCCATACGGATCCGCACCTGGGCGTTCAGGTGCAGCTCGGCAGCGTCGAAAGCCATGATCGCCTCGGCCACCGAGCTGAACGACCGGCCTTCGCCCGTAGCCTCGTCGAGGGAGGACGTCAGGTGGTACAGACCGATGATCATGTCCTGGGTGGGCATGGTCACCGGACGCCCGTCGGACGGTTTGAGGATGTTGTTGGACGACAGCATCAAGATACGTGCCTCGGCCTGCGCCTCAGCGCTCAGCGGCAGGTGCACAGCCATCTGGTCGCCGTCGAAGTCGGCGTTGAACGCACCGCAGACCAACGGGTGCAGGTGGATGGCCTTGCCTTCGACCAGCTGTGGCTCGAACGCCTGGATACCCAGACGGTGCAAGGTCGGCGCGCGGTTGAGCAGCACCGGGTGCTCGGCGATGACCTCTTCGAGCACGTCCCACACGACCGGCCGCGCACGTTCGACCATACGCTTGGCAGACTTGATGTTCTGGGCGTGGCCCAGGTCCACCAGGCGTTTCATGACGAACGGTTTGAACAGCTCCAGGGCCATCTGCTTGGGCAGACCGCACTGGTGGAGCTTGAGCTGGGGGCCGACGACGATGACCGAACGGCCCGAGTAGTCCACGCGCTTGCCCAGCAGGTTCTGGCGGAACCGGCCCTGCTTGCCTTTGAGCATGTCGGAGATGGACTTCAGCGGACGGTTGCCCGGGCCGGTCACCGGCCGGCCACGACGGCCGTTGTCGAACAGCGAGTCCACGGCTTCTTGCAGCATCCGCTTCTCGTTGTTGACGATCATCTCCGGGGCGCCCAGGTCCAGCAGCCGCTTGAGACGGTTGTTGCGGTTGATGACGCGCCGGTACAGGTCGTTCAGATCTGACGTGGCGAAACGGCCACCGTCCAGCTGGACCATCGGGCGCAGGTCCGGGGGGATCACCGGGACCGCGTCCAGGACCATCCCCGTCGGGGAGTTGTTCGTCGTCAAGAAGGCGTTGACGACCTTGAGGCGTTTGAGCGCGCGGGTCTTGCGCTGGCCCTTGCCGGTGCGGATGGTCTCGCGCAGCGAGTCGGCCTCTGCCTCCAGGTCGAACGACTCCAGGCGTTTTTGGATCGCGGAGGCACCCATGGACCCGGCGAAGTAGTTGCCGTAACGGTCCTGCATGGCCCGGTACAGCGACTCGTCGCCCTCCAGGTCCGAGACCTTGAGGTTCTTGAACCGGTCCCAGACCTGGTCAAGACGCTCGAGCTCGGCGTCGGACCGTTTGCGCAGCGCCGCCATCTCGCGTTCGGCCGAGTCGCGCACCTTGCGGCGTGCGTCGGCCTTGGCACCCTCGGCCTCCAGCTCGGCCAGGTCGGACTCGAGCTTGAGGGCACGGGTGTTGATGTCGTTGTCGCGCCGGGTCTCGATCTCCTTGCGCTCCAGGTCGATCTCGGCCTGGAGGTTCGGCAGGTCTTCGGTGCGGCCTTCGTTGTCGACCCACGTGATCATGTAGGCGGCGAAGTAGATGACCTTCTCCAGGTCTTTGGGCGCCAGGTCCAGAAGGTAACCCAACCGTGAAGGCACACCTTTGAAGAACCAGATGTGGGTGACGGGGGTGGCCAGCTCGATGTGGCCCATCCGCTCGCGGCGCACCTTGGACCGGGTGACCTCCACCCCGCACCGTTCGCAGACGATCCCCTTGAAGCGGACCCTCTTGTACTTGCCGCAGTAGCACTCCCAGTCCCGGGTGGGACCGAAGATCTTCTCGCAGAAAAGCCCGTCCTTCTCCGGCTTGAGGGTCCGGTAGTTGATGGTCTCGGGCTTCTTCACCTCACCGTGCGACCAGGCGCGGATGTCGTCCGCCGTGGCCAAGCCGATACGGAGCTGGTCGAACGCGTTGACGTCGAGCAAAGCTGCCTACTTCCCTAGGTTCTTGAAGATCAGATCTCGTCGATGGAGGACGCGTTAGGACGCCGGGACAGGTCGATACCCAGCTCTTCGGCGGCGCGGTAGACCTCGTCGTCGTTCTCCTTCATGTCGATGGCCTCGCCGTCGGCGGACAGCACCTCGACGTTCAGGCACAACGACTGCATCTCTTTGAGCAACACCTTGAAGGACTCGGGGATACCCGAGTCGGGGATGTTCTCGCCCTTGACGATCGCCTCGTAGACCTTGACACGGCCCGGCACGTCGTCGGACTTGATGGTCAGCAGCTCTTGGAGGGTGTAGGCGGCGCCGTAAGCCTCCAGCGCCCAGACCTCCATCTCGCCGAACCGCTGCCCGCCGAACTGTGCCTTACCGCCCAGGGGCTGCTGGGTGATCATCGAGTACGGACCGGTGGACCGTGCGTGGATCTTGTCGTCGACCAGGTGGTGCAGCTTGAGGATGTACATGTAGCCCACGGCGACCGGGTCCGGGAAGGGTTCGCCGGACCGGCCGTCGAACAGCTGGACCTTGCCGTCAGGGCCGACCATGCGGTCCCCGTCGCGGTTGGGCAGCGTCGAGCGCAGCAGACCGTTGAGGGTCTGCTCGGGGACACCGTCGAACACGGGGGTGGCCACTGCGGCGCCTGCCGCCGAGACCGTCGCACCTTCGGGGACCTCGACCTTCCACGACGGGTCGCCGGTGTCCAGGTCCAGGTCCCAGCCTTGTGCCGCGACCCAACCGAGGTGGACCTCCAGCACCTGGCCCACGTTCATACGGCCGGGCACACCCATGGGGTTGAGGATGATGTCGATCGGGGTGCCGTCGGGCAGGAAGGGCATGTCTTCCTCGGGCAGGACGACAGAGATGACGCCCTTGTTCCCGTGCCGCCCGGCGAGCTTGTCACCCTGGGTGATCTTGCGGCGCTGGGCGATGTACACCCGGACGAGCTGGTTGACACCAGCAGGGAGCTCGTCGCCCTCGTCGCGGTTGAACTCGCGCACACCGATGACCGTGCCGGACTCACCGTGCGGCACCTTCAGGGACGTGTCACGCACCTCACGGGCCTTCTCGCCGAAGATCGCGCGCAGCAGCCGCTCTTCGGGGGTCAGCTCGGTCTCACCTTTGGGGGTCACCTTGCCGACGAGGATGTCACCGGCGGCGACCTCCGCACCGATCCGCACGATCCCGCGTTCGTCGAGGTCAGCCAGGACCTCTTCGGACACGTTGGGGATGTCACGGGTGATCTCTTCTGGGCCCAGCTTGGTGTCGCGGGCGTCGACCTCGTGCTCCTCGATGTGGATCGAGGACAAGACGTCTTCGGAGACCAGACGCTGGGACAAGATGATCGCGTCTTCGTAGTTGTGCCCTTCCCAGGACATGAACGCGACCAGCAGGTTGCGGCCCAGGGCCAGCTCGCCGCCGTCGGTGGCCGGACCGTCGGCCAGCACCATGCCGGACTCGACCCTGTCACCACCAGCGACCAGGACGCGCTGGTTGTAACACGTCCCCTGGTTGGACCGGCGGAACTTCGCGATCGGGTAGTTGATGTACGTCCCGTCGTCGTTGGCCACGACCACCAGGTCCGCAGAGACCTCGGTGACCACGCCGCCTTTGCGGGCGACCACCACGTCACCGGCGTCGGTCGCCGCGCGCCACTCCATCCCAGTACCGACCAGCGGCGTCTCCGAGCGCAGCAGCGGCACAGCCTGGCGCTGCATGTTCGCGCCCATGAGGGCCCGGTTGGCGTCGTCGTGCTCCAGGAACGGGATCAGCGCGGTACCCACCGACACCATCTGGCGCGGGGAGACGTCCATGTAGTCCACAGCGGTCGAGGGCACCAGGTCCGGCTCACCACCGCGGGTGCGCACGAGCACACGGTCTTCGGCGAACGTGCCGTCGGGCAGCAGCTCGGCGTTGGCCTGGGCGATGACGTGCTGGTCCTCGTCGTCGGCGGTGAGGTAGTCGACCTCGTTGGAGACCTTGCCGCCAGAGACCTTGCGGTAGGGGGTCTCGACGAAACCGAACGGGTTGATACGCCCGTAGGTCGCCAGCGAACCGATGAGGCCGATGTTCGGACCCTCAGGGGTCTCGATCGGGCACATACGTCCGTAGTGCGAGGGGTGGACGTCACGGACCTCCATACCCGCGCGGTCGCGGGACAGGCCACCAGGACCCAGCGCGGACAGGCGCCGTTTGTGCGTCAGGCCCGCCAGGGGGTTGTTCTGGTCCATGAACTGGCTGAGCTGGGACGTGCCGAAGAACTCCTTGATGCTCGCCACGACCGGGCGGATGTTGATCAAGGTCTGCGGGGTGATCGCCTCGACGTCCTGGGTGGTCATACGGTCACGCACGACGCGTTCCATCCGTGACAGGCCCGTGCGGACCTGGTTCTGGATCAGCTCGCCCACTGCGCGGATACGACGGTTGCCGAAGTGGTCGATGTCGTCGGTCTCGATCCGCAGATCGACCGGCTCACCGTTGCGCACACCGGTCAGCGGGGCGTCGGCGTGCAGGGCGCACAGGTATTTGACCGTGGCGACCACGTCTTCGACCGTCAGCACCGAGTCGCTCAGCGGGGCGTCACGGCCCAGCTTCTTGTTGATCTTGTACCGGCCGACCTTCGCCAGGTCGTAACGTTTGGTGTTGAAGTAGAAGTTGTCGAGCAGGGCACGCCCGGCCTCGACCGTCGGTGGCTCGCCGGGGCGGATCTTGCGGTACAGGTCGAGCAGGGCCTCGTCCTGGGTGTTGACGTGGTCCTTGTCCAACGTGTCCAGCAGGGCCGGGAACTGGGCGAACTCCTCGCGGATCGCGGCAGCGTCCATACCCAGGGCCTTGAGCAGCACTGTGGCGTTCTGCTTGCGCTTACGGTCCACACGCACGCCGACCGAGTCGCGTTTGTCGATCTCGAACTCCAGCCACGCACCGCGGCTGGGGATGATCCTGGCGGTGAGCACGTCTTTGTCCGACGTCTTGTCCGCGGTGCGCTCGAAGTACACACCCGGGGAGCGGACCAGCTGGGACACCACGACACGCTCGGTGCCGTTGATGATGAACGTGCCCCGGTCGGTCATGATCGGGAAGTCGCCCATGAAGACGGTCTGGGACTTGATCTCGCCGGTGGTGTAGTTGACGAACTCAGCCGTGACGAACAGCGGCTGGGAGTAGGTGAAGTCTTTTTCCTTGCACTCTTCGGCCGTGTACTTCGGCTCCTCGAAGCGGTGGTCGCGGAACGACAAGGACATCATCTGGTTGAAGTCCTCGATCGGAGAGATCTCCTCGAAGATCTCCTCCAGCCCGGCGGTGGTCGGGACGTCGTCGCGTCCGGCGTCGACCGCACGGGCCACCCGTGCCTGCCAACGCTCGTTGCCGAGCAGCCAGTCGAAGCTGTCAGTCTGGAGGCCCAGCAGGTCAGGAACTTCCAGCGGTTCGGAGATCCGGGCGAACGAGATACGGCGGCGAGGGTCAGTTGAGGCGTCTGGCGAAAGTGCAGAAGGGATGCGCGAGGCAGCCAAGGGGGGTCCTTCCCTGCGGATCTGTGTGCACGCAACGCAGCCAGCTGGGCACGACCCCCCGGCCTTGGAGCACACCAGGCGTCGGCGCACGTTGGACGACCGGCAGGCTCGGGTTATACGGGATCGCGGGCACAGGCAAGCGCTGTGCGCGAGCATAACCCCGTTGGCGCACGAAGTCCACCGACGCGCGCAACCATCACGCGTGGGGACGAGCGTCCCACCGGCGGAACTGGCGCTCCGCCCCGTCGACCCCGTCGTCGTCGTAGGTCTATGGTCGCACAGCCCCACCGCCAAGAACAGACATCCGGTCCGACAATCGCCCAACAGAGTACGAACCCCTGCCCACCCAGCACCAACACCGCCCCCATCACCAGCCACCACCAGCCCCGAGACCCTCCGAACCGCCCCCCCCCCCCCCCCCCCCACCCCCCCCCCCCCCCCCTGCCGCCCCCTCCCCCCTTTCCCCCCTATCACCCACAAACCTCTCACCCAGGGGAAATTTTTCCCCCGTGCCCCCCCACC
>WRET01000086.1 GCA_009779195.1 Micrococcales bacterium | reverse complement strand
TTTTTGCTGCGAGAGCCAGGAGGGCACACCGTGCATGTTGGACCCATCGTCCTCGGCGCCTCCGGAACAGGCTGTGGCCTGCGCCTGAGCAGCGTGCGGGAGGGCTGACGGGTGCAGCTTCCGACGACTTTCGCCGACCGGTACGAGCTGGGCCGTGTGGTGGGGCGCGGGGGGACAGCGCAGGTCCACGACGGGGTCGACCGCCAGACCAGCCAACGCGTGGCGATCAAGGTCCTCAACGCCGAAGTAGCCGCAGACCCGGCGCTGGTCAGCCGGTTCACCCGTGAGGCCGAGATCGCCTCGGGGCTGCACCACCCCGGGATCGTCGCAGTCCTGCACTCTGGCGAGGAGAACGGGCCGGACCAGGCGTGTGTGCGCTACATCGTCATGGAGTACGTGGACGGACGCACCCTGCGGTGGATCCTGCGCGACGGTCCCGTTCCGGTGCCTGTCGCGCTGAAGATCGCCCACGGGGTGCTCGGCGCCCTGGAGCACGCCCACGTGGCGGGGGTCGTGCACTGCGACATCAAACCCGGCAACGTCATGATCGCTTCGAGCGGCCAGGTCAAGGTCATGGACTTCGGCACAGCGTGGGCACGTGACACGACCGAACCGCCGCAGGTCGTGGGCACCGTCCAGTACATGTCGCCCGAGCACATCCGCGGCGAACGGGTCGACCCGCGTTCTGACCTGTACTCGGTGGGGTGCTTGCTGTTCCAGCTCATCACCGGCCGCACCCCCTTCGACGGTGACGACCAGGCCACTGTCGCCGCCCAGCAGGTCGGCGGCACACCGCCGCTGGCCTCCGCCGTCATGCCTTTCCTGCCCGACGCCCTGGACCGCCTCATCGCGACCGCCCTGGCCAAAGACCGCGGCGACCGCCAGCAGACAGCCACCCAGATGCGCGCCGAGCTCCGTGCCCTCGACCCCCCACGCTCGACCGTCCAACGCACCGCCCCCACCGAAGAGATCGCCCTCGTCCCCGCTCCCCGCGTCGCTGGCTAGGCCAGGTCGCCAGGCCAGGTTGCCGGTCAGCCCCTGGTGCCGGTCAGCTCTGGTTCCCAGTCAGCCCCGGTTCCCAGTCAGCCCGGTCGTCGGTCAGCCCAGCGGAGTGCGCAGGCCTGAGGCGCGGCGCGAACGGGTCGCCACAGCCGTGCGGACTGCTTCGGGGGTGGCCACGACACGTACGTGGGTGCTGGCACGGGTGACGGCGGTGTAGAGCAGCTCGCGGGTCAGCAGGTGCCCGGCGGGGGGCAGCAGGACGGTGACCCGGGCGAACTGGCTGCCCTGGGCCCGGTGGATCGTCATGGCGTGGACGGGTTGGACCTCAGGCAGGCGGTACACCGGGACGAGACGGGCAGCGTCGGGGGTGCCGAAGGCCACAGCGGTGCCCGAGCCGGTGGCGACGACGACTCCGGCGTCGCCGTTGTACAGGCCCGAGGGGGGGTCGTTCTTGGTGACGAGCAACGGTTCGCCCACAGGCCACGAACCACCCACCGGCCGCGGACGGCCCGTCGCCTCGCCGACCCAGGCGGCTGCCAGCGGCGCCCAGTGCGCCACGCCGAACATCCCCGAGCGGTGGGCGAGCAGCAGGCGGTGCGAGTCGAGGGCGGCCAGGGCGGCGCTGGCGTCTCCGGCGCGGGCAGCAGTGACCAGGCGACGGCCTGCGGCGACGATATCGGCACGGACCTGGGCGGTGTCAGCGTCGGTGGGCCGGTCTGTCTCGACGAGCTCGTACGCCTCGTCGCCTGTGCGCAGCAGGTCGACCACGCCGTCGCCGTCACCGGTGCGGATGGCTTCGGCCAGGGTGGCCAGCGCTTCCCCGTAGCGGAAGACGTGGTCGAGGCGGACGACCGACGCGGGGTGTGCCTCGACCAGGTCACGCAGGACTGCCCCGGCCTCCACCGCGACCAGCTGGTCGGCGTCGCCGACGAGCAGCAGCCGGGCGTTGGGCCGCAGCGACTCCATGAGGCGGGCCATGAGCGACAACGGGACCATCGACGACTCGTCGACAACCACCAGGTCGTGCGGCAAAGGGTGGGCGCGGTCGTGGCGGAACCGGGTGCTCGACCCTGGTTTCCACCCGAGCATACGGTGCACTGTCGTGGCCACGAGCGTGCCCACAGCACGTCGGTCAGCCTCAGCCAGCGTCGCGACCTCGGTGTTCACTGCTTCTTGCAACCGGGCGGCGGCTTTTCCGGTGGGGGCTGCCAGACCTGTGCGCAGACCGGGGGAGGCAGCGGTCAGCGTCGCGACGAGGCGGGCGACCGTGGTGGTCTTGCCTGTGCCAGGGCCCCCGGTGAGCACTGCCACACGCGACCTGGCGACAGTGTGCACGGCCTGGCGCTGGCGGGGTGCGGCTGGTCCGTCGAGCAGGCGGTCGGCTGCCTCGTCCACGGCTGTGGTGTCGATAGCGGTCGGCACCAGCTCGGCGACCACACCACGCACGACGAGCTCGTCACGCCAGTAGCGGTCCAGGTACAGCCGGCCGTCCACCCAACGCACCGGCCGGTCGTCGTCGCCGTGCGGACCGTCGGCGACCAGGGGTGAGGCACGTACCAGGTCGCACCAGGCGTCCAGATCGGGCCAGGGCAGGTCGGCGGAGAGCTGCGCGAGACCTTCGGTGTCCTCGGCTTCCGGGTCGGCGTCGGCGACCAGGTCAGGGGCGTCGGCGAGCACCAGGCACACCGAACCTCCCCGCAGCGCCCGCACCGTCAGCGCGACCGCGAGCGCAACCCGCTCGTCGGTCTCGCCGGTGAGCGTGCACAACCGCTGGGCGACGTGCACGTCCGCGGCGGCGAGCACCCCCCCGGCGGCGAAATCGGCGAGCAGCCCTTCGACCCTCCACGGCAGCAACGCATCGCTCATCGTGACCCCCCGAGCAGGTCTGACAGGTCAGTGACCAGCGCCGACGGTGGACGCCAGGCCATCACCCCGCACGGTGCACCACCAACCACAGGGGTGGCAGGGCCAGCCATCCCACGCACGAACAGGTACAGCCCGCCGCCCAGGTTGGCCTCAGGGTCGTAACCGGCCAACCGCCAGCGCAAGAACCGGTGGGCCGCCACCGAGTACAGCAACAGCTGTAGCGGGTAGTGCGACTCGACCATGGCGGCGACCATGGCAGCAGGGCGGTAGTGCCAGCAGGTCAACGGCTCGTCGGGCGGGCCGAGGCGGTTCGTCTTGTAGTCCACGACGACGAAGCGCGCCGGAGCATCCTCAGGGCGGATACGCAGCAGGGCGTCGACAGAACCGGTCAGGTACCCGGCGAGCGGGCGGTCGGCGGCCACCGAACCGTCGGTGAGACGGTCGGCGTACCCGGCGAAGGGGTCGTCCGGGTCAAGGTGGCTACGCAGCAGGTCAGCCACGTCGCGCAGAGTCGCTCGGCCAGTCGCGTCGGTACCGCCCAGAGGGAGCTCGAAATCCATCTCTGCCAGACGGTCGTCGGGCAGGACCTGTGCGAGGGCCAGGTTGTCGGCCAGCGGGCCCAAGGGTGTCGAGTACAGGGGGGCCAGCGCAGCGGCGACCTGGTCGGCGTCCAGGTCGAGCCCGGCGGTGCCGACCTGGGCCACCCGGGCGGCGATCTGCCCGTCCAGGTCAGGTGCGCTGGTGTCGACGAGCTCCAGCACAGCGTGCACGAACGTGCCGAACGTAGCGCCCGCGGGCAGGTCCGCCAGAGGGGAGACGGTCTCGTGCAGGACGTCTTCGCTGTGGTCGGCGCTGGTCACCGGTTGCGCGTCGTCGTCGGGTTCGTCTGTCCCACGATCGAGCCCGTGCCTGTCGAGCCCAGGTCCGTGGTCGTGGGCGTCAGCGGTCAGGGCCGAGTACGACGTGCGGCCCCAGTCTGCGTCGATGGTCCGCTCGAACGTCGCCACACCCAGCTCGCCGACCGGTTCGGGGGGCCGGACCAGCGTGGACGGTCGCGGACGGGTGTCCACCTCTTCGACGACGAGGCTCTCGTCGGCCAGATGCCCCAGGTGCTCGCGGACCTTGCGGTCCGACCCGCACGCCACAGACGTGGGCAGCACACCGTCGCGGTCGCGTCCGCCGAACAGCAGACGGTTCAGTGGTGCGCGGTCGGCGGTCGTGGCTGGCGACCACCACACCATGACAGCGCTCGCCGCCCTGGTCAGGGCGACATAGGTCAGGCGCAGGTCCTCACCAGCAGCCTCGGCGTCAGCGCAGGTCTGCGCGTCGAGGCGGTCACGGCCCTGGGTGCCGCTCAGGTCCAGCACCCGCGCACCGTCGCGGTGCAGCGACAGAGCCACGTCGTCGGTGCCGAAGTACCGGTTCGCCTGGAACGGGACGAGGACGACCGGGAACTGCAGCCCCTTGGCGGCGTGGATCGTCATGACCTGGACGGCTTCGTCGTCGGTCTCCAGGCGGCGTGAGCGTGTCTCGTCGTAGTCGGCCCGGGCCTCGGTGCGGCGGGCCGCCAACCACTCGGCGAGCACGGTGGCGTCCACAAAAGCGGCGTCCAGACCTGTGGCGCCTGCGGTGTGCAGCAGCTCGCCGACATGACGTACGTCGGTCAGCCGCCGCGGACCGTCAGGCAGCGCGACGAGGCGTTCGGCCAGGCCGGACAGCTCCATGGCTTCGACCAGGGCGGCCACCCCTGACTCCAGCACCCGCGACCAGCGGCGCAGCCGGGCTGCCAACCGGTCCCGGTCGGTGCTCGTGGCTGTGCCCAGGCGGTGGGCGTCCCACCCGACGAACGGGGTGAGGGCCGCAGCGGCCTCCGTGCCCGCGTACCCGTTGCCCAAGGCGGTGAGCAGCACCTGCCAGTCACGGGCGGCGGGGGAGGTGAACACCGACGGCAGCGCCGAGCTGACCGCAGGGACCCCGGCGGTGCGCAGGGCAGCGTGGACGTGCTCCACGTCGTCGCGGTAGCGGGCCAGCACCGCGATCTCGCCGGGCCGCACAGAGCGCATGCCGTCGACCACACCATCGCGCAGCACCCGCTGCACCGCGGCGACGACATCGGCGTACAGCAGCGTGCGCACCTCGCCGACCAGCGGGTTCGCCGCCGTGTACATGCTGGCGGGCACCCAGCGCAGCAGCACCGGCGGGATCCCGGTGACCCGGCGTGCGGTGTGGACCGCTTCGACGGGCCGTACCCGGATCGCCGGGTCGCCGAGGGCTGCGTCGCCGACCACCGGCCACAACCCGGCGACCACAGGGGCGTCAGCGCGCCACGTGCGGTCGAGGGTTTTCGTGGCGCCGATGAGACGCACCGCGTCGAGGTAGGTGACCACATCAGCGCCACGGAAGGCGTAGATCGCCTGTTTGGGGTCGCCGACCAGCACCAGTGGCGCATGGCCGTGGAACGCGGTGCGCAAGATCTCCCACTGCACCGGGTCGGTGTCTTGGAACTCGTCGACGATCACCACCTGGAAACGTTGGCGCACCCGGGCGCGGGCTGACGCCCCGGTCACCGGGTGGGCCAGCGCGTCACGCAGGTCGGTGAGCAGGTCGTCGTAGTCGACCAGGCCACCAGCGCGTTTGCGGGCCGCCAGCTCTGTGCGCACCGCTGTGGCCAGGCCGGTGGCGTCGCGCGCCCAGCCCGGTGGTGCCTCGCGCGGGACGATCTGGGCCACGTGGTCGCCGACAGCCGCCCTGGCGATGGCACGTGCGTCGCGCACGCTCAGCAGCGCCGAACCAGTGCTGCCGTACTTGCGCAGGTACAGGTCGTCGACGACCTCTTCACGCAGCCTGGTCACATCAGGTACCAACGTGGCGTCCAGGTCACGGTCGGCGTGCATACCCAAGGCCTGCAGCATCTGCTCGCAGAACCCGTGGGTCGTGGTGATGGTGGCAGCGTCCGCCTCGGCCAGGGCCGTGACCAGGCGCTGGTGGCAGGCTGTGACGTCGCTCGACGCTGCCAGGTGCGCGACGACCTCGTCGTCGCTGGTCAGAGCTGTTTGCGGGTCGCGCAGGGCACGTTCGGCGGCGACGAGGCGCGAACGTACCCGGTCGCGCAGCTCGCTGGTCGCTGACCGCCCGAAGGTCACCAGCAGCATCTGCGGCAGCCGCACGACTCCTTCGGCCAGGTACCGCAGGGCCAGCGACGCGATGGCGTGGGTCTTTCCGGTCCCTGCCGAGGCTTCGAGGACCAGCGAACCGGTGGGCAGGGGGCCGCATGGGTCGAACGGTGTGTGCTCAGCCATCATCCCCGCTCCTCGTGCGCTGCCAGGTCCTGCCACCAGGCCAGTGCCAGAGCCCCGAACCGGGTGTCCTCACCTGGGGCCCTGCGGGTGTCGGCGGGTGTCGGGGGAGCGGTGAGCAGGGTCGCCATGTCCAGCGGACCACCCCACACCAGGTCGTCGTAGGCGCTGGGGTACTCCTTCTTGAGCTTCTCGTTGGCTGCTTCCACAGCGATCTCGCGGCGCAGCCCCCGCAACCGGCGTTGGGCGTACACCCACGACGTGCCCAGCGGCAACGGCAACGGTTCGGTCATCGCCTCGTCGTACAGGTCGACCACCGACGCCAGCAGGGCGTGGGCACGTTCGCGGTCGGGCGCGTGCAGGCGCGTCGTCGCACCCCGTCCTACGACGACCGCCCCACGTACCGGGACGGTGCCGTCAGCGACGACGGCGAGCAGCTGGAGCCACGCCTGGAGACGGTTCTTGGGCCCGAGCCGCGAGTACGTCGCGGAGGCCACCACCTGGCCACGCACCTCGACCGCGCCGGTCAGCCGCCGGGGGCCCAGGGCGACGGTGACAGCGACGGAGCGCGGTGGTTCGGTCAGGTACCGGGCCGCCGCCCGGCGCACCGCGTCCGCCTCGGCGTAGACCTCGTCGGCGACGGCCTGCCCGAGGGCTGCGGGCGGCAGGTGCCCGCGGCGGCGTTCTGCCGCGCTGGCCACAGCCAGGTCTGCGCCGTCGAGGGCCGCGTGCAAGATCCTTTCGCCGACGTTCCACTTGGCCAGTCCGTCGGCTTCCAGCGGGAGACGGTCGTCGTCGGAGTCGTCGTCGGCGCGGACGGTGACGCCGAGCCGGTCGCGGACGAACGCCTTGACCGGGTCTTGCATGGTTGCGACCAACGACGCCAGCTCGATATCGCTGTCACCAGCCCAGTGCAGCGGGGGAGCCAAGAACGGCTGTGGTTGCGGCGGGTCGTTCCTGGCTGCGACCAGGGCACGGGCGGCTGCCAGGGCTGTGCGGTCATAGCTGCGACGGGCAAACGCCCGCGGGTCGACCGGGTGCAACGGGTGGTGCACGACGAGGTCGCGGGCGCACGCAGGAGTGCCGTCGTCGTGGTGCAGCTCCACCGCGTCGTCCACGGCGTCGAGCAGCTCAGCGACCGGCACGCATGCCACACGGGGGGCTCCGGTGCGCTCGTCGGCGCCGGTGTGCACCACCACGAGGGTCTGCGTCGCTGACGCCACGGCGTCGCAGAACGCCTGGCGGTCGTCGGCGTGCACGTCAGGTTCGCCGACGAGCGGGTCACGGGCGGTGATGTCGTCACCGTCGCGGGCACCGCGCCGGGGGAACGCGGTGTCGTCCATACCCACCATCACCACCACCCGGTGCGGCACGCAGCGCAACGGGGCGAACCCGCACACGGTCAGGGCTCCGGTGCCGAAAGCCGACCGTGGGCGCGGCCCGGCCAGGGCGGGGCGCAGCAGGGCGACGACGTCGCTCAGGCGCAGGGCCACGGTCGGGTCGGTGAGACGTCCGCGGACTTTGGCCAGCGCCTGGGCTGCCTCGACCTGCTGCCAGCGGTCGCGCGGTGTGGTGTCGGTGAGCAGCGTCAACGCGAGCTCGCACATATCGAGCCAGTGGTCGGCCGGGTGGGTGCCGCACAGCTGCGCCAGCAGACCAGCCAGCCGGTCGATCAGCTCGCTCCACCGCCCGACGAGGTCCACCGCGGACGAGGGCACGTCGTCGACCGGCAGCACCGCGCCGACGAAGCGCTGGTCCTCCTCAGCCATCGCCACCCCCAGCAACAACCGGTCCAGACCTGCGGCCCACGTGCCCTGGGTGTTGCGCAGGCGGTAGCGGGCGCGGCGGTGTTCGTCCTCGCCCCAGCGCACCCCTGCTTCGGTGGTCCAGGTCCGCAGGTGGTCCAGGTCGTCATCGTCGAGGCCGAAGCGGCGGCGTACCGGTTCGGTGCGGGCGAGGTCCAGCACGTGCGAGGCGCTCACCCGCGACGACGCCAGCGCCAGCACCTGGCCCAGCACTGCCAGCAGCGGGTTCGTCGGCTGGTCGCCAGCCGTGCGGTCCACGTGGACGCGCAGGCTCCGGCCTGGGTGCCCGGCGCGCGTGCCTTGCTCGTCGGCCGAGGCCATGGTGTCCACCGGGTCGAACACCGCTTCGACCAGCGGTCCGAACGTCGCCAGGTCGGGGCACAGCACCACCACGTCGCGCGGTTCGAGCGTCGGGTCGTCGGCGAACAGCCCTGTGAGGACCTCACGCAGCACCTCGACCTGGCGGGTGCGCCCGGGGCACGCGTGGACCTGCACCGACCGGTCGGCGGTGCTCAGCACCATGCGGCCGTCGTTGCCAGGACGGTTGTCGGCCAACGCCTGCTGGAGTGCCCCCAGGACCGTCTTGGGACGCTTCTGCGCCGCAGCGACCTCCACCGTGGCCAGCGGCGACACCCGCAGCTGCAGCTCGGTGGCCGGCCCGGCCATCGACGCCAGCAACCGGTGCCTGGTGGCCACAGGCAGGTCGCGACGACGCAGCACCGGCGTGAGAGCATCTACCGCCTGCCAGAGCCTGGCCGACGGGTGCACCAGCCACAGGTGCACGTCGCGGTGCACCCCGAGCGCCCCGAGAACCTGCAGGTGGGCGTCAGGCAGGGCTGTGGGTGCGAACGCTGACAGCCGCGGCGGCAGACGTACCAGCCCCGGGTCGTCGCGCAACGCCTCAGCGGCCTGCCCCAGGCGCTGGGACGGGGCGGGTGTGCTCGTCCGGTCGGCCACAGCCCGCCACAACCGGGCCTGCCAGACCAGGTCGTCGGGCAGCGCAGCGCCAGCCCCGTCGGTGTCGTGGCCGCACGCCCACCCGGTGAGCATGGCCGGGCGCCGCATGTCGTAGGAGGTGAACAACCTGGCCACGAGCCGGGCCGTCTGGAGGCGTCGGCCACGGCGCACCTCGTCGGCCTCGTCGCCCAGGTGGTGGCGGACCACCGCGAGCCATGGTTCGTCCAGGTGGTCGTCGACAGCGGCCAGTACCTGCCACACGAGCCGGTCAGGGTGCCACGGGTCGTCGCGCCGGTCCACCCCCACGACGTTCGCCAGCACCTGTGCGACCACACGCCACAGCGGGTCGAACCGGATCTGCGCAGCGATCCCGTCGTGCGCGCCGCCAGCCCCGAGCCGGTGCGACAGCTGCTGGGCCACCCACCGTGCCAGCCCCTGGGCCTCGACAGCCACCAGCTCGGTGGCGAACGGGTCGTCGAACCCGGCTGCGAGCAGCTCGGCAAGGTCGGTGACGAGAGCGTCCGCCCGCTCGGCGACGTGCACGACGAGCGGTGCTGGTTGCGATGGCCGGCCCACGCCCTGCACGCTACCGACCACCACCGACACAGTGGTCCCGCCGCGCGGCACCCGAGACGTTTCCTGTGCGCCAACACGCCCTATGTTTCAGTGCCCTGAGTCCGGGGCGGTGGGGGCCCGGGACGGGTAGGATTAGGTCGGTATGCCACAGTTCGAGCCAGAGGTAGTCAGATGCAAGCACCCCGAGTCGTCGCCGTCCTGGTGTCGGTAGTCGCTGTCGCGTGGGTTGGTGTGCTGCTTGCGACGGTGGGCATCCTGGTCACGGTGGAGCAGATCCCGCTCTCCCTCGGGATGTCGAACTGGTCGGCTGCCGCCGACGAGGAGACCACAGAGCTGACCGTGACCACCACCAAGGACCAGCTGTGGGAGGCGACGTGCGACCAAGGATGGGTGAAACTGAGCCCGGAATCAGGGACTGGCAACGGTACGCTGACGATCACCGTGACGAAGAACACCGGCAGCCAGCGCATGGCGACGGTAGAGGTCTACGGTGGTGGGTACCTCCAGACCATCGACGTGGTCCAGCTAGGTGAGCCAACCCCGACCCCGACCGCGACGCCCACCCCGACCCAGACCCCGACCGACGAACCGACCTTGACCAAACCGCCCACCAAGACCCCGACCAAGACTCCGACCAAGACCGTGACCCCGACTCCGACCACCTCAACCCCCACCGCGACCCCGACCACAGACGAGCCCACGGTCGACCCGACGACTGATCCGCCGGTGCCAGGACCGTGATCCGGCCATCGGTCGGCGAGAGGAGCAGGGATGAGTGCTAGTTCTCGGGCTGCGCCGCGACCACGCCGAGCCCCGGCTCGGACCCCGGCTCGGACCTCGGGTGCCGGTCGTTACGCGGTACCGGCGGTCATTGTCGCCCCCGGCATCATCGCTGTCCTTGTTGCGGTGCTGGTCTCCTCCGACGGGCGCGTCATGCTCGTCGACGCGCCCCTGTGGGTCGCCATCATCACCGTCGGGTTGCTGTCCATGGCGGTCCTGGGTCTGGGTATCGGGCTGTGGTGGGTGTACCGCGGGGCTAGCCGCACACTGGCGGGCCCGCCGGGGCAGACCCAGCTCGGCAAAGCCCGCCAACAGTGGTTGATGGAGTCCCGGGCGCAGAACGCCGCGTTCTTGACCCGCCTGGACCGCGAGCTGCGGGGCCCGTCGATGGCCATCCACCTGTCCATGGCCTCCATCGGCGACAAGACCAGACCGGCGATGGTCGCGGCTGAGCAGTCCGCGCGGATCACCCAGCTGGTCTCCGACCTCAGCGCTCTGGCCGAGGTGGAGACCGCCGAGCTGGACTTCGAGCCGGTGGCGTTCGTGCCGCTCGTCGAGCAGGTCGTCGCCGAGGTGCGTCACGACCCGGCGCTGTGCCCCCCAGGGCGGCATATCTCGGTGCTCCCGCCGTCGCTGGCGGACCGTCTGGTCGTCTCTGGCGCCCCGGACATGCTCGCTGCTGTCGTGCGCCACCTGGTCGTCAACGCTCTGCGTTTCTCCGACCCAGACGCGTCGATCACGGTCCACTGCGTCGACGACGGCACAGCGGTGCTCGAGGTCGTCGACACCGGCCGTGGTATCCCCGCGGCGGAGGTCGACCAGGTGTGGGAGACCCTGGCCCGTGGTTCCAACACCGAAGACGTCCCCGGCTTCGGCCTGGGCCTGGCCCTGGTCCGTTCCGTCGTCGAACGTCACGGCGGTGTCGTAGACCTGTCGTCCCGCCTCGGCGAAGGCACGTCAGTGCACGTACGCCTGCCCCTCGACCAGGGTATGCAACGCGGCTTCGTCCGCAGACCCGGTACCTAGTGTCAGTGCCCTAGTGTCCTGTCCGGCAATTTCGCTGCAGAAGTCGACGCCATACGCGGCACCTCGCGGCGTTGTCGTCAGTTGCGATAGCGCTGCTATCGCGCCCTCCTCCGCCTTGCGATGCACCACGTC
>WRET01000085.1 GCA_009779195.1 Micrococcales bacterium | reverse complement strand
CCACCGCCCCAGCCAACCAGGCCCACACCCGGGCCAAGGTCCACCCGGTGGACACCAGTCTGGCCGTCGAGGCCCTCGAACGCGCGGGCGTGGACATCCTGGGCACCCGCGAGGTGCTCGGCCAGCTCTTGGAGAGCCACGTCACCAACCAGGTCATCGCCGCCCGCGCCTGGGCGCAGCGCACCACGAGTGTCCACCACTGGCGGCGGGCTGGCGCTCCGGTCTACGAGGTGGACATCGTGCTGGAGGCGTTCGGGGGCCGCCGGGTCGGCATCGAGGTCAAAGCCGCGTCCCGGGTCAACCCCGCCGACCTCAAGGGCCTGCGTGCCCTGCGCGACCGTAAAGGCATGGACCGGGGTTTCGTCGTCTACACCGGTACTGAGGTCCGCGAGCTGGACGAGGACATGTGGGCCCTGCCCGTCACAGCGTTGCGCACCACCACATGGGCTGGGAGCCAAGAGCACGACTCGCGTAAGAGCAGGTGACGACGGTGACGAGTGGGCCGACGGGCTGGCGTCGGGTTGGCGGGTCGGGCCAAGGCGTTCCGCGGACGGTTACAGGAACCAGGCCCGGCCGTCGTGGCTGGTGCAGGGTGCCGAGCTCTGGAACACCTCCTCTGATACATCCTATGAATCGAGGTATGGGTAGTCGTCGAGAACTGGTGTCGGGACATCAGGTCTGGAGCAGCAACGCGCCTGGCAATCTCGTCGTAGAGTCGTCAGATGCTGCTCAGCCACGTCTCGCTCCAGTGCGCAGACTTTGACGCCTCCGCCCGTTTCTACGACGCTGTCTTGGCTCCGCTCGGCGGTGGGCGCATCGTGGACATGGCTCCGCACGCCATCGGGTACGGGAGGGTCGGCCCGGTCCGTGCGCCGCAGTTCTGGATCGGCCCGTTGAACACCGGCGACGGGTTCCGCGAGTCGCACGTCGCTTTCGACGCTGCCACCCGAGCCGACGTCGACGCGTTCTTCGACGCCGCCACAGCCGCTGGTGCCGAGGTCTTGCACACCCCACGCCTGTGGCCCGAGTACACCCCGACCCACTACGGCGCATTCGTCCGCGACCCCGACGGCAACAACGTCGAGGCCTGCTGTCTCGCCCCGCCAGCATGACCGGATCCCAGCGGACGACCTGACGGAACGCTCATCCATAGCCTTGGTCAAGGATCGTCCAGGCGGCTGCGGGGCCTTCTCTGACCAGGATCCAGCTGTAGTCGGTGTACAGCTGCCCGGGAGAGACCACCCCAGAACCGCACCGCTTGCCAGCGTAGAAGTCCATGCGCCAGATCATGGCGTTGGCGATGTCTGCCCCCGACTCCTTCAGGCTGTTCCCCCCTGATGTGGTCAGGTCGTCGGTGATCTGCTCGTCTGACCAGGTCTCGTCGTACCACAAGCGTCTGAGCTCGCACCCAGACCAGTAATGACGGAACTCGGCGAGGACGACGTCGGCCGCTGCGGTGACTTCGGCCTGGCTGTACCTCGACGACTGTCCGTAGTCGAGCACAGCGCCACCAGTCGACCCGCCCGTCGTGCACGCCGCCAACGCGAGCACGCCAGCCAGGCACACCGCTCGGGCTTTGCTGGTGATCACCATCATTGATCCGTTCACCGTGAGGTCTGCCTGTGCCGGTCACCAGGCGCTCTTCTAGTGTCCATCACCTGAGCGCCGGGACGACGTCGGTGTGGGTGAAGTCGTCACCGACGAACAGCAGCGGCTCGTGCAGACGGGCAGCCAGGGCGTAGGCGAACACGTCCCCGAGGTTGAGGTGGGCGCGGTGGCCTGAGCCGCGGCCGTAGTCGCGGTACGCCTCGCGGGCCAGGCGTGCCTGGTCGACGTCGAACGGTTCGACCTGCACCCGGTACAGCTCGAGCAGCTGGTCGACCCCGCGGCGCAGGGCCGGCCCGCGGTGCTCGACGACGGCGCCGAGCTCGACGAGGGTCGGCGCTGCCATGCGGACGACGTCAGCCTCGCGCAACGCACGGTCGACAGCGGGGGCGGTCGGCTCGTCGAGGAGCAGGGCGACGATGGCGGAGGTGTCGACGATCACCGCGGCAGCCCCGTCTCGTCGTACAGGTCTGCCTCAGCCCGACGCAACGCCTGCCGGTCGGCGTCGGTCAGTCCCGCGCGCAGCTCGGCGAGCACCATATCGATACGCGCCCTCCGGCCAACCTCATGCCCAGCACTCCGGAGCTGGTGCAGTCGACGCTCCACCGCGTCGGTCACCGCCTCGGTCTGAGACACCCCGGTGAGCACCGCGAGCTCACGGACCAGTGTGTGGGTCCGTTCGTTCTTGATGTTCAGGCTCATACTATGAGTCTACCAGAATTCCCTACAAGTCTACCTTGGTAGACAAAGCATCCCATGAATTTCTTTCCTCCCACCAGAAGTTCCCCGAGATCGAGGCGTTTCCTTGCACAGCCGTGCTCAGCGTCGCCTCGGTAACCACCCACGCTGATCAGCCTGGGCTGGTCCGTCGTGTCTGATGCCAGCTCTGCCTTCGCCAGACCGGCGAGCAGTGACGACTGGCTCCCGAGGGGGCATACCGGGGCAAAGGTGGCCGAGATGGGCGGTTGAGCCGCAAACGCTGGCAATCGGGCTGGTCTTCGGGCATCCTGGAGCAGTACACCGTGTACTCCGACGGTGAGGGCGTAGGGGAAGACGACCCTCGAACCCGTTCAGGAGGACGACATGGGCGCTGCAGCCGTGACGCGCGGTGTGATTTTCGTGCACTCTGCTCCGCGTGCCTTGTGCGCGCACGTCGAGTGGGCGGCGGCGGGGATCCTCGGAGGGCATGTCGCCATGGACTGGACCGACCAGCCCGCCGGGCGCAACCTCGTGCGCGCCGAGTACCCGTGGGTTGGTGACGCGGGGACGGGGGCGCGGCTGGCGTCGGCCATCCGTGGGTGGGCGCACCTGCGTTACGAGATCACCGAAGAGCCGAGCCCTGGTGTCGACGGGGGTCGGTGGAGCCACACACCTGAGCTGGGCATCTTCTACGCCATGACCGACGCCGACGGGAACACGGTGGTGCCCGAAGACCGGATCCGCGCGGCGCTAGAAGACGCCAGCGACCCGGCGACCTTGCGCGCCAACCTCGACCTGGCGCTCGGCCAGGCGTGGGACGACGAGCTCGAACCGTTCCGTTACGCCGGCCAGGGCGCTCCGGTGCGCTGGTTGCACCGGGTGGGCTGACGAGCCGTCACGCGGAGGTCAGGGCCAGGGCGACGTTGTGGCCGCCGAAACCGAAGGAGTTGTTCACGGCTGCGACCGGGCCGGCTGGTAGGGGCCGGGGTGTGCCACCGACGAGATCGAGGTCCAGGTCAGGTTCGGGGGTGTCGACGTTGATGGTCGGCGGAGCGGTGCGGTGGTGCAAGGCCAGGACCGTCAGGACGGTCTCCAGGGCGCCAGCGCCACCGAGCAGGTGCCCGGTCATGGACTTGGTCGCCGAGAGAGCCACCTGGTCGGCGTCGTCGCCTAGAGCCTCGCGGATGGAGCGGGCCTCGATCATGTCGCCGACAGTCGTCGACGTGGCGTGGGCGTTGACGTGCACCACGTCGCGCGTCGACAGGCCGCCGTCACACAGCGACTGGCGGACCGCCCGGACCTGGCCCTGGCCCGACGGGTCGGGGGAGGTCAGGTGGAAGGCGTCGGCGGATGTGCCTACCCCGGCCAGCCGTGCGTACACCTGGGCGCCACGGGCTGCGGCGTGCTCGGCGCTCTCCAGCACCAGGACAGCAGCCCCTTCGCCGATGACGAACCCGTCGCGGTCCACGTCGTAGGGGCGTGAGGCTCGCGCAGGGTCGTCGTTGCGCAGCGACAAGGTGCGCGAGGCAGCGAAGCCGGCGATCGGCAAGGGGTGGATCGCGGCCTCAGTACCTCCGACGAGCACCACGTCAGCGTGTCCGCTGCGGATCATCTGCATGCCGTGCCCGATCGCCTCCGCGCCGGACGCGCAGGCCGACACCAGGGCGTGGGCACCAGCGCGCGCACCGAACTCCAGCGACACGTAGGCGACCGGCGCGTTCGGCATCATCATCGGCACCGTCATGGGCAAGACCCGTCTCGCGCCTTTGTTCAACAGGGTGTCCCAGGCGTTGAGGGTCGTGCAGATCCCACCGATTCCCGACGACACCGCGGCGCCGAGCCGTTCGCTGGGAACCTGCGGAGAGCCGGCGTGCGCCCAGGCCTCCCGGGCGGCGACGACGGCGTACTGCGCTGCTGGGTCCATCTTGCGCAGCGCCGGACGCTCCAGGACTTCGGCGGGGGAGACCGCGACGGTCGCCGCGAAAGTCACTGGCAGCGCGTACCGCTCCACCCAGGCTGGGTCGAAAGGCCGGGCGCCGGACACCCCTGCCAGCACGGCGTCCCAGGTGCTGGGAATGTCACCGCCCAGGGGAGTGGTGGCGCCCAGGCCGGTGACGACGACGTCGGGTGTCACGCTCGTGCTTTGACGATGAAGGACACGGCCTGCCCGACGGTCGGCAGGTTCTTGACCTCCTCGTCGGGGATCGACACCTCGAACTTCTCCTCGGCGATCGACACGATCGTCATCATCGACAGCGAGTCGATGTCGAGGTCGTCCATGAACGACTTGTCGGCGGTGATCGAGTCGGCCGGGAGACCGGTCTCTTCGTTGACGATCTCGGCCAGGCCAGCCAGGACCGCAGCTTCGGTGTTTTCCATGGTGGTTCTCCTTCTTCCAGGGGGTGGGTGTTGGTGAGGCTCAGGGCAGGACCACGACCTGCGCCGCGTAGACCAGACCGGCTCCGAAGCCGATCTGCAGTGCCAGCTCGCCGCCACCGACCAGCCTGTCACGGTACAACCGTTCGGTGGCCAGGGGGATGGAGGCAGCTGAGGTGTTGCCGGTGTCCACGATGTCATGGGCGACGACGACCGACTCGTCCAGCGCCAGCGTCTTGACCATCTGGTCGATGATGCGTTTGTTCGCCTGGTGCGGGACGAAGACCTCGATGTCGCAAGGCTCCAGACCCGCTGCGGTGACGGCCCGGGCGGCGACGTTCGCGACCTGCGTGGTCGCCCACTTGTACACGCTGGGACCTTCTTGGCGCAGCGTCGGCCAGCCCAGCGACGGGTCGTCGCGCCACTGCAGCCATGTGTGGGTCTGGCCGACCAGCCCGGCACGGGACCCGTCCGAGCCCCACACTGTCGGGCCGATACCGGGTGCGTCCGACGCGGTGATGACGACCGCCCCGGCGCCGTCGCCGAGCAAGAAGGAGATGGACCGGTCCGTGGGGTCGATGAAGTCCGACAGCCGCTCGGCGGCGACCACCAAGACGTTGCGCGCAGACCCCACGCGTACCAGCGCGTCAGCCTGTGCGATGCCGTAGCAGTACCCGGCGCAGGCTGCGGAGATGTCCCAGGCTGCGGCAGGAGCGGCGCCGATGCGGTCGGCGAGGAGCGCTGCCGCCGACGGGGTCTGCTCGAAGTGCGTGACGGTGGAGAACAGGACGGTGTCGATCTCGTGCGCCTCCAGGCCCGCCGAACCCAGCGCTGCGCGCGACGCGGTCTCGGCCAGGTCCAGCAACGTCGTGCCGTCGGCGGCGCGGACCCGGGTGACGATCCCGGTGCGCTGGCGGATCCACTCGTCGGAGGAGTCGATGAGACCAGCGACCTCGTCGTTGGTCACCGCGATCTCACCACGGGCAACACCCAGGCCGCCGATACGGGTGTGTGCCGCGCCGCTGGTCTGGGCGAGAGTCGGACGGTTCACGGCTGCTCCTGGTGGGTGCGACCGTGCCGGGCGACCAGGTCACGAGCTGCGGGCAGGTCGTCGGGGGACTTGAGCGCGACGCGTTCGACGTCGGGCAGCGTGCGGCGGGCCAACCCGGCCAGCACCCCGGCGGGCGCCAGCTCGAGCAGGCCAGTGACACCCAGGTCGGCCATGGTCTGGCCGCACAGGTCCCAGCGTACCGGCCTGGCCACCTGCGCGACGAGCCTGGCCAGACCGTCGGTCCCCGTGGTGACCTGGGCCCCGTCGGCGTTGGCCACGAGCGTCACCTGAGGGGTGCGCGGGACGCTGGTGGTCACGGCCGCGGCGAGCGTCGCGACGGCCGGGCCCATGACCGGGGTGTGGAACGCTCCGGCGACCTGCAACGGGACCACACGCGCACGGGCTGGAGGAGCCGCAGCCAGCTCGGCCAGACCCTCGAGGCTCCCGGCAGCGACCACCTGGCCGCCGCCGTTGACGTTAGCGGCAACCAGGTCCAGCTCGGCCAACCGGGCGAGGACCTGGTCGGCTTCTCCGCCGACGACCGCGCTCATCCCTGTGGGTGTCCCCGCACGCGACGCCTCGGCCATGGCAGCCCCGCGGACGGCGACCAGGCGCAGTGCCTCGCCTTCGTCCAGAAGACCGGCCAGCGCGGCTGCTGCCAGCTCGCCGACCGAGTGCCCGGCGGTGACGTCGGCGCTGGTCATCGGCCATGGGTCGGTGGTGAAACCGTCGAGCACGGCGCGGGCTGAGGCCAGGGCGGTGGCGACGAGCAACGGCTGGGCGACAGCGGTGTCACGGATCGTCTTGGCGTCTGACACGGTGCCGTGCCGCACCAGGTCGACGCCGGTCGTGGAGGAAGCTTGCTCGAACCAGGCTCCAGCACCAGGCAGGGCGAGCCACGGACGCAGCATCCCGGGGGACTGGGCCCCCTGACCGGGGCAGACGACGGCGAGCACCCGACCACTGTGCCCGGGGAGGTGGGCGACCCGCCGGTCACGGCCCGTACGAAGGTTGTCTCTCGACGTTGTCGATGACCTACAACGTCGAGGATCGACGCAGGATGCGTCACCGTCGAGCCTTGCCGTCTGTGGCGCTGGGCGGGCCCGGTGCCGTCCTTGCTAACCAGCCTCAGCGAGCCGTCCGAGCGCCAGAGCGGTCTGCAGGACGTACGAGTCGCGGGCGTCCAGCGGGTCCCACCCGGTGACGTCGGTGACGCGGCGCAGGCGGTACCGCACCGTGTTCGGGTGCACGTACAGCTCGCGGGCTGCGGCCTCCAGGGACCGGCCGGTCCCCAGGTACGCCGACAAGGTCTCCAGCAGCGCCCCTGTGTGCGCGGCCAGCGGCCGGTATGCCCGCTCGACGAGCTCGCGGCGGGCTGTGCCGTCGCCGACGAGCACCCGTTCGGGCAACAGCTCGACGGCCTGGACCGGGCGAGGTGCCAGCGGCCAGGCAGGGGTGGCAGCGAGCGCTGCGAGCACTTCCTGCGCGGACCGGGAGCACTCGGCGAGCTCGGACGGCAACGACCCGGCGATCACCGTCCCGACGACCACCGGGCCGTCCGAGAAGCGGCCGAGCATCGCGTGCGCAGCGGCCATGAGGTCGTCCTCGCCGCCCAGGAACAGCACGAGCCGGTTGTCGTGCATTCCGACCAGGGCGTCCTGGGCGGACCGGTGCACGGTCCGGCGCAGGTCGGCTCCCCAGTCCTCCTCGAACCCGGTGCTCAGCGTCCCGGCCATGACCAGGGTCCCGCCGGTCCCGGACCACCCCAGCGCCGCGACCCGCGACCGCAGCGAGTCGTCGATGTCTCCGCGGACCAGCGAGTCGATGATCAGCGCCTCGATCCGCGCGTCCCACGCGCCACGCACCTCGGCGGCCCGCGCGTACACCTCCGCGGCGGAGAAAGCGACCTCCCGCGAGTACCGCAGGACGGCTTCGCGCAGGTCGCGTTCCTCGCCGGTGGCGGCGAGCTCGTCGGCGTGGGCCTCGACCACCTCGACACCGAGCCGGACCAGCTGCAGCGTCTGCTGCAAGGAGATGGACCGGGCCAGCTGGGGTGGGGCGGCGGTGAACATCTCCCCGACCCCGGTGGGGGGTTTGGACGGGTCGTCGTACCAGGTCACGAAGGCCGCGATCCCGGCCTGGGCGATCAGCCCGACCCAGGAACGGTCTTCGGCAGGCAGCCCGCGGTACCAGGCCGATTCGGCCTCCAGCCGGCGCAGCGTCGCGCTCGACAAGACTCCTGAGGCGTCCCGGACACGGCGGTGGGTCTCGCTGGTAGGGGGGGTGGCCATCTGGCGAGGATAGGCTCAGTTGTGGCTTTCCCACAAGATCCGTCGGCCGTACGGGGCGGTGAGACGTATCTCACCAGGTTCGGCGACGGTGTACCGGCTATCGTCAGGTGTATGGCTCTGCTGCCGCGTCTGCGTCATCTCATGCGCCGACCGACGTCAGCGTCACGTGTCGGCGTGCGCCGTCCCAGTACCGCGGGGCGGCGCGGTGACACGTTGCACGAGGACGCCTTGCGCTCGGTGCTCTCCGACGACCCCAACAACGAACGGGCCTTCTCAGCCCTGGCTGAGGTGGTCCGCCGTCGTGCGGGCGAGGCGTACGAGGCCGAGCACGACCCTCTGCGTGCCCCTGGGGCCGCACAAGAGAGCGAACGTGCCGCAGACCTGGCCGTGTGGTCCCTGGGTGAAGAGCTGGCAGCCAGCCCCCGCGCTTGGTACCCGCTGCTGGAGCTGGCCCGCCTGTCCGTGGACGACGACCACGAGGCCGCCACCCGCCGTCTGGTCACCGCCGCCGAACGTGACCCCACCGGTCGTGCCCTGTTCGTCGGGATCGAGCTGTTGCGGGCCAAAGGCCGTCCTGGTGAGGCCCTCAACCTCGGGGTCGGGCACTGGCGCGTCCGTGAACAGCCGCCCGAGGTCGGCGAACAGCTCGTCTTGGCAGCGCTGGAGTCCGGGCGTCCTGCCGAAGCCCGCCAGTACATGGACGCTTTGACCGACCACCCCGACTCCGAAGCCGTCCTCGAGCTCCTCCCACGCCTCCAGGCCGCTATCGCCTCCCCCCAGCCCTGAGGCTGGCGCTTCTCACGAGGGGGCCAGGCGGCAAGAACCGTCGCTTGCCAGCGCCAGAGCGCGTACCCTGGGCTACGGTGTGCGACGACGGCAACCGGCTGTCGGACGTCAAGAGAACAGGAAGGTCACGGTGTCATCGAGCACGGAGGGGACGACCCGGGCAGTGGTACGGCTCGGGTTTGCGGCTGGTCAGGTTGTGCAGGAGTTCGGCTACGACGACGACGTCGACGCCGGGTTGCGTACTGACCTCGAAGAGATGATCGACGAGCTGGTAGGGGAGGACTACGACGACGTCACTGACGGTGCCCTGATCTGGCACCGCGGCGACGACGACGACCTGTCCGACACCCTCATGGACGCCCTGGGCGGCCTGGACGACAACGGGCCGGTGTGGGTGCTCACCCCGAAGGCCGGGCGTCGCGGGCACGTCCCGCCATCGGACGTCGAGGACGCCGCCATGACCTGCGGGATGCATGTTATGAGCACCTTCGCCGCTGCGGACGACTGGTCGGCGACACGTCTGGCGAGCCGCGGACGAGGGAAGTGACGGCGCACACCCGTCGTACGCTTGGCTCGTGGGATCTGTGACCAAGTCAGCGCGCAAGGCCCTCGTCGTCGCCTGGTTGCGCACGTATTTCCGTGTGGCCAGCCGGTTCGCGCCCGAGGCCGCGGTACGCAAGGCCGTCGACATCTGGTGCACCTTGCCGACCAACACCGGCCGCCGCAAGGACAACCGCCACGAACCGGGCGAGCGGGTCGAGGTCGACGCCGGTGGACGCACGATCGTCGCCGAGACCTGGGGCACGGGCCCGGTGGTCTACCTGGCGCACGGGTGGGGCGGGTGGCGCGGGCAGGTCTCGTCGTTCGCGCCAGAGCTGGTCGCCGCCGGTTTCCGGGTCGTGACGTTCGACTGCCTGTCCCACGGCGACTCTGACGCCGGTGAGCACGGCCCGGCCCGCTCGTCGGGCGGGGAGATGATCGAGTCGTTCCAGGCGGTCTACGAACGTTTCGGGCCTGCCCACGCGGTCGTCGGTCACTCCATGGGTTGCGCCTCGGCCTGCCGGGTCATCCTCCACGGCGCCCAGGTCGGCCGGTTGTGCCTGGTCAGCCCCAACCCTGACATGGCTGAGATCGGCCGGCGGTTCTCCCGCCAGGTCGGCCTCGCGCCGGGTCTGGAAGAGGCTTTCCTCGAAGGCTGCGAACGCTGGGCGCACCGTTCGATGCACGACTTCGACATCGCCCCCATGGGCGCCACCGGCACGCTCCCCGCCGCCACCGTCATCATCCACGACGACGCCGACAAAGAGGTTCCCCTCGCTGTCGCCCAGCAGATCGCCGACACCTGGCCCGGCGCCACCCTCGTCACCACCCACGGCCTGGGCCACCACCGCATCCTCATCGACCCCGACGTCATCGCCGAGGTCGCCAAAGCCGTCGTCGGCTGACGGCTACCGGATGCGCAAGGTGCGTCCGACGATGATGAGGTCCGGGTTCGCCAGGTTGTTGAGGCGGGCGAGCTCTTGCCATGTCGTGCCGTTCTTCGCAGCGATCGAGCTCAAGGTGTCACCGGTCTTCACCGTGTAGTAGACGGTGACCAGCGGGGCCATCTTCTGGTCGACGATCTTCTGGACCGCGGCTGGGTCGTAGCCAGCGTCACGGAGGCCGGTGATGCGTTCTTGTCCGTTGCCCCACCGCCCGGCGATCACCTCGTCTGCGAGCTCGTCGTTGGTCTTGCGCGGGCGTGGCCACTGCCCAAAGTCGGCGTACATCGCACGGTCGAGATCGACGACCGTCGGGATGCCGACGACCCTGATCTCGTTGCGGTACTGCTGCAGGTGCGCCCGCGGGTCCCACCTGCCGGCGGACCATGCGTACGTCTGCCACGCGTAGGTGGCCTTCTGCGTGTCGAGCGCCCGGCCCACCACGTCGTACGACCCGTACACCCCGGTGCGTGAACGGCCGATGATCTCGGCGGCGCCGTCGAGGTAGGCGTTGATCGCGGTCTGCTCGCTAGAGGTGGCGTCCCAGTCGGCGGCGAAATAGACCGGGACCCCCGGGGCACCGAGCGACGACGCCTGCTGGTCGGCGAGGTCGGCGTCCGTCCTGCCTGCCTGGTGGCCCGCGGCCATACGCTGTGGCGTTGTCTGCCACACGAACACGACCATGACGCCAGCGGCGACATAGCCGGTGAACTCCGTCTTGACGACGTCCTTGTAGGTGCCGCCAGAGACGTAGCGGCACACGAAGCGCTTGCCCGCAGCCAAGAGGTGCTGGGCCGTCGTGCCGTTGACGACGGAGAAGTCGACACCTTCGGTCGGCGGCGACAGCGGTGCTCGGGGTGCTGGCGCCAGCTTCTGGTTGACGATCCTCTGGACTGCGGCAGGGTCGTACCCGGCGTCGCGGAGCCGGGTGACACGGGCTTGTCCGTTGCCCCACTTCCCGGCGATCACCTCGTCGGCGATCACGTTGTCTGGCTTTCTCGGCGCGTCGGTCTCGCTCACGTGTCCCACCTGTTCTGTTGCTGTCGTCGTGCACGGCGTCGACGCCGGTGCGCCGGAGAACGTCTGTCTTTGCCCACCTCTCGCAGGAGCCAGCCTCACCTGACCCCCCAAGTATGCCGCGATTCTCTGCCGGTACGCACCACCGTGCCTCCCGGCTGGAAGGGCAGGACGCGACGGTGTCTGTGGCGGCGCAGGTGACGCCAGGAGGGGCAGCGGACAAGGGCCCGTGGCACTATATGCGCAACAAGTTGCGCACTGAGCCGGACGGCTGGT
>WRET01000084.1 GCA_009779195.1 Micrococcales bacterium | reverse complement strand
TCGGCCTTGGCGGCGGTGCCGTCGACGTCGGTCTTGCCGATCGACAGCTCATAGGTCGCCACGACGTCGGAGTCCGAGCCGAACAGGTCGTCCTTCACCCACGGGATGGTGGCGTAGGTGGTGACGTGCAGGCTCACACCGAGGATGACCAAGAACCCCACCCATGTGTAGAACGCTCGTGGGCCGACCTTTCGTCCGCCCTCCTTTTCTTCCTTGCTGACCCGGGACGCGAACCATGCGACAAGAGAGATCACTGCCAGGCAGTAGATCGTGTAGATGGCGAACTGTCCCCACAGCACAGTCGACGGGCTCACCGTACTGAACAACGACTCTTTCATACGTCTTTCCTTGATGTCGATGCCAAACAGAACGACACAACGGTGGCACAGCAGAGCCTCCGGCCATGGCTTCGAGGGTTTTGCCGATGCCGGGCTCTCACGCCCTTGTTGAGGGCCTAGGGCGGTGCCACCGCCCAGCTAGGCGATCCTCCTTTGTCCCGGTCGGGCACGCTACGTGCCGTACCGTACAGCTCACCGCGCCTTGCGCAACAGCCTTCGGTGTACATTCGCCCAGAAGATACCCCACGGCACAAGCAAAACTTGATCTAGATCAAGTTTTTGGCAGCAGCTGCGCCCACGGCGGCACTTCTCGTCGTCGCTGGGCGTGCCCGAGGCGTCAGTGCCGAAAGCCCCGGCGCGGCGCCGGCCGGGCTGCGGCCGTCTGGTCCAGGTGGTCCACCTGGGTGCGCAGGTCGGCCACGAGGGCCTCGGCCAGGTCCAGGCTCAAGCCGTTGCGGACCACGATGCGCTGCACAGTCACGTCGGTCAGGTCCGCGGGCATGGGGTAGGCCGGGACCAGCCAGCCCCGGGTGCGCAACCGGTCGGACAGGTCGTGCAGGTCCCAGGTGCGGGCCGGGTCGGGCCTCAGTGACCAGGCGAAAACGGGAATGTCGCGACCGTCGTTCCACAGCTCGAACGGACCCATAGCACCGATCTCGTGGGCCAAAAACACCGCGACGTCCTGGCTGCTGAGCTGCACGTTGCGGAAACCTTCGAAACCCAGCCGCAAAAACATGTAGTACTGCAACAGCACCTGGGCCCCTGGCCGGGAGAAGTTCAGCCCCAGCGTCGGCATCTGGCCACCGAGGTAGTCCACGGTGAACACCAGGTCGTCGCTCAGCGCCGCCCGGTCGCGCCACACCACCCAACCCACTCCGGGGTAGACCAGGCCGTACTTGTGCCCGGAGGTGTTGACCGACACCACCCGGCCCACCTGGAAGTCCCAGACCAGGTCCGGCTGCACGAACGGGGCGACCATCGCCCCGGAGGCCCCGTCGACGTGGATCTTCACGTCCAGCCCGGTCGCGGCCTCGATCTCGTCCAGCGCTGCGGCGATCTGCGCCACCGGTTCGTACATCCCTGTGTAGGTGACGCCCAGGATCGCGACCACGCCGATGGTGTTCTCGTCGACATATCGCCCCAGGTCGTGCCCGTCGAGCACCTTGTGCTCCACGCTGATCGGCACGTAGCGCGGTTCGACCTCGAAGTAGTTGCAGAACTTCTCCCAGCACACCTGCACAGCCGAGCTCATCACCAGGTTCGGCCGGTCGGTCGCCAGTCCTGCCTCGCGCCGGGTGTGCTGCCAGGCCCGTTTGAGCGCCAGACCGCCGAGCATCGCCGCCTCCGACGAGCCGACCGTCGAGGTGCCGATCGTGGTGCGCGGATCGTCGGCGTGCCACAGGTCGGCCAGCATGGTCACACACCGTGCCTCGACCGCCGCGGTGGCCGGGTACTCGTCCTTGTCGACCAGGTTCTTGTCAGCGGCCTCGGCGTACAGCCGGGCGGCGTAGTCGTCCATCCACGTGCCGACGAACGTGGCCAGGTTAAGCCGGGCGTTCCCGTCGAGCATCGCCTCGTCGTGCACGATCTGGTACGCCGTCTCCGGCAGCGACGGTCCGTCCGGCAACCGGAACCGTGGCACCTGCGTCGCCTCCCCCGGCTGGCTGAACACCGGGTTCAGCGCGACAGTCTCCCGCGACGAGCGACGACGACCAGGCATCACGACCTCCAACGCTGCCCCAGCACAACTATCGTCGCCCACCAACCCCCACCCAGCCAGGCAGGAGCCAGACCCTCCTTAGCCGCCGGTCGACGGACACCTGGCCGAGGCAAGGCGTCCACGCGAAAGCAAGTCTTCAAACCCTTGCCTTTGCGTGAAGCCCTTGCCTCGGACGGGGTCAGCAGGAGTCGATCATAGAAAATGCGCTTCGGCGAGGTTGGCGGCACCGACGATCCCTGCGTCGTTGCGCAGGGCCGCGGGGACGACCGGCGCGCGCAGGTCCAGCAGCGGCAAGAACAGCTCGTGCTTCTTGCTCACACCTCCGCCCACGACGATGAGGTCGGGGGACAACAGGCGTTCGGCCACGTCGAAGAACCGTTGCAGCCGTCGTGCCCAGGTGGGCCAGTCCAGGTTCTCGCGCTCGCGGGCGGCGTCGGCGGCACGTGACTCGGCGTCGACGCCGTCGATCTCCAGGTGGCCCAGCTCGGTGTTCGGCACCAGGTGCTGGTCGACGACGAGCGCCGACCCGATCCCGGTGCCCAGGGTCACCACGAGCACCACCCCGGGCACGTCGCGGGCTGCCCCGTACGCCACTTCGGCGTACCCGGCGGCGTCAGCGTCGTTGACCACGTGCACCCGTCGGCCGGTCGCCGCCTCCACAACCTTCTCCACGTCTGTGCCTACCCACTGCGTGTCGATATTGGCTGCCGAACAGGCGACCCCGTGGCGGATGACAGCAGGGAAGGCCACACCGACAGGCACCTGTGGGTCGAGGGCGAACCGGTCCACGACCTGCGCCACCACCGCGGCGACTGCCTCAGGTGTGGACGGGTGCGGGGTGGCGATGCGCACCCGGTCGGCCGCGAACGCGCCAGTGACCAGGTCGACTGGGGCGCCTTTGATCCCAGAACCACCGATGTCCAGGCCGAACGCGTGAGCGCTCATACCTCATCCTCTCGCTGTGTGAGGACCTCGGCACCGTCGGCCGTGACCAGCAAAGTGTGCTCGAACTGCGCTGACCAGCGCCCGTCTGCGGTCACGACCGTCCAGTCGTCGTCCCACATCAGCCAGTCGGGCGTACCCAGGTCGAGCATCGGTTCGATGGTGAACACCATGCCTGGTTTCATGACCGTGTCGTGGGCCGGCGCCGCGTCGTAGTGGGGAACGACCAGCCCCGTGTGGAACGCCGGGCCCACCCCGTGCCCGGTGTAGTCACGCACCACCCCGTACCCGAACCGGTTCGCGTAGGTCTCGATCACCCGGCCGATGACGTTGATCTGGCGCCCTGGCCGCACAGCCTTGATCGCCCGGGCCAGGGCCTGGCGGGTGCGTTCGACCAGCAGGCGGTGCTCTTCGGCGACGTCACCGGCCAAGAACGTGGCGTTGGTGTCCCCGTGCGCCCCGTCGAGGTACGCGGTGATGTCGATGTTGACGATGTCGCCGTCGTGGACCACCGTCGAGTCGGGGATGCCGTGGCAGATCACCTCGTTCAGCGATGTGCACAGCGACTTGGGGAAGCCGCGGTAGCCGAGGGTGGACGGGTACGCCCCGTGGTCGACGAGGAACTCGTGCCCGACAGCGTCGAGCTCGTCAGTGGTGACCCCGGGTTCCACGTGCCGCCCGACCTCCGCGAGGGCCTGTGCGGCCAGGCGCGAGGCGGCCCGGACACGTTCGACCATCTCGTCGGGCAGCACGTCCGGACCGGTGTATGGGGTCGGTGCGCTCTGGCCCACGTATTCTGGGCGTTGGATCGAGGCCGGGACCGGTCGGCGCGGCGAGATCTTGCCGGGAACGAGCGGGCTTCGGACGTTCATACCTGGCAGTCTACGAAAGGTCGGTCCGCCGCCGGACCATCAGGAAGGCGTGTGGTGTTCGGGAAGAAGAAGTTCTACTACAACATCAAGACCGGCCAGGTCGAAGAGGGCCGCAAGTCGTCGTGGACCGACCTCATGGGCCCCTACCCGGACCGGGAGACCGCCGAGCAGGCCCTGGAGATCGCCCGCGCCCGCACCCAGGACTGGGACGCCGCCGAGCACCCTGCTGGCCAGGCCGACGACGACTGAGCTCTCACTCGGCGAAGGAGTGGGCGTCGTCGGGGAAGCTGCCGCCGTGCACCTCGCCGACATAGGCCCGGGCCGCGTCAGCCAGCGCCTGCCCGACCTCCCCGAACCGCCGGGCGAACCTCGGCGACCAGTCCCCCATCCCAGCCATGTCCACCCAGACCAGCACCTGGCCGTCACAGTCCGGGCCAGCACCGATACCGATCGTCGGCACGGGAACGGCGGCCGTCAGCTCCCGGGCGACCGGTGAGGGAACCATCTCCAGCACGATCGCGACCGCCCCGGCATCGACCAGCGCCAGCGCGTCGGCGTGCAACCGTCCGGCGGCGTCCTCTCCGCGCCCCTGGACCCGCGGACCACCGAGCAGGTGCTCGGACTGCGGCGTGTACCCCAGGTGCCCGACCACAGGGATCCCCGCGTCGGTCAACGCCCGCACCTGCGCTGCGACCCGTCGTCCACCCTCCAGCTTGACCGCGGCGGCCCCGGTCTCTTTCATCAGCCGCGTGCCGCTCGCCAGCGCCTGCTCCGGTCCCGCCTCGTACGACCCGAACGGCATGTCCACCACGACCAGCGCACGGTGCACCGCCCCTGCCACGGCCCGCGCCGCCACGACCATCTGGTCCACGGTCACCGGCAGCGTGGTGGTGTACCCGAGCATGGTGTTGCCGATCGAGTCGCCCACGAGCAGCAGCTCTACCCCGGCGTCGTCGAAGATCCTGGCGGTGACCGCGTCGTAGGCCGTGAGCATGGCCAGCTTGTCGCCACGTTCCTTGGCCTGCGCCAGGTGGTGGATCCGCATCTTGCGGGGCGTGGGGTCCATCGTCTTCCTCCTGGTCATGGCCGTCAGCGCTCAGCACGAGCGTATCCCGCCACAGCTGGTGCCGCCGGTGGGTGAAACCCACTGATCCTGCGGCAGAAGGTTGTGGTCGGCAGGTGTCCGGGTTCGCAGGGACACCAGGCAAGACGGGACAACCAGCGGTGCCGACGACGGGCTACTGGTCGCCGAGCCCCGAAGCACGGGCACGGCGCAGCTGGGCACCCTGGGTGAGCAGGACGTAGCGGAACAGCAGCTCGGTGTCCTTGGCATCGATCCCGACGAACCGGCAGCCCATACGCCACCCCGACGCCGACTCCTCGGACCAGACCACCTCGCCGACCAGGTCCACCACGTCGTCACCGACAGGGAACGCGAACGCCACTGTCGCGTCCAGGGGAAGCCGGTCGGCGACGAGGAGCTTGGCACCCGAAGCCGACACGTCCAAGACTGTGAGCTTCACAGGTACGGCGACCGGTGGGTCGCCGCGGGTGACAGTGCCGGTCAGAGGCACGCTGACACGCACCCGCGCTGCGGCGCGGCGCTGGCGCACCCCGATCTCGCGCAGGCTCGCCAGGTAGACCACGGTGGCGTCGTCGGTGGTGTCGACCCCGGCGAGCGACGCACCGAAGTGCACCTCCCCGCGCACGTCGTCGAGCACCCGAATCTCGACGCCGTCGGCCACGTCCAGCCCTTCGACCGGTCCGGCGAACCGCACCGCAAGCACCGCAGAGTCGAAATGGTCCACGTACCCGGTGAAGGTGGCACCCCCACCTGTGAGCACACACCGCGCCAGCTCGTACATCGGCTCCTCTCCCGCGTCGCCGTACCTCGCACCGCCGTGCCAGTCGTCGCCACAGCAGAGCACTACCATGCCGCAAATGAGCGCGACCCCCTACCCGGGGACATCACCAGTCCAGCGCGTCACGTGCGGCGTCTTCGACAACAAGAGCCGTTTGACGTCCAGACCAGGACGGTTCCACCGGCGTCCAGGTGGCCTCAGCATTCAGCGCAACGCGACGACTGTGGCCTGACCGTCAAGCAACAGGTCCAGGTCGGGATCGCTGGTGTACAGCAGCGGGCGCCCAGGCAGGCTCATCGCTGTCGCGCACACCACAGCGTCAATCGCATGCTGGTGGCCGTGCAGCCCCGCGCGGGACAGCAGCGCAGCGGCATCCGCGGCGATCTGTTCGCTGACAGGTTCGACGGTCAGGCGCGACAGCGTCCACTGCAACGCCGCTTGGTTGGACTTGGCGTGGACGGCTTCGACGAGCGTGATGGCTGAGACGACCACGGGGCACCGGCTGTCCCGAGCAGCCTTGATGACGCCGACAAGATAGGTGTCGCGAGCCACGGCACGAGACAGCCCTTCGCAGTCGAGGACGATGGGGCGCCCGAAGATCCCAGGGCCGGTCATCGGCGAGCGTCGGCAGCGGCGATGTCCGCGTAGACCTGGGCCAGCACCTCGTCGGGGACCGGGCCCTGTTCGGCCTCGGCAGCGGCGACGTACTCGTTGAGCCTGTCGATGCGCAGCTGCGCCTCCAGCGCCTGCGTCAGATACGCCGACAGCCCCCGCGGCCCACTACGCAGCTGTGCCTGCTCGATGAGGTCCGCAGGGATGGTGAAAGACCGCTTGACGGTGAGCGAACTGGCCATACGCATCATCTTACCATCTATCGCACCATGTGTGGCACCTGTCGTCTTCACGCTGGTCATGTTGTTGAACTATGCTGGCGGGCGCGGATGAGTCAGTCAGGCGGCCGCGTCGGGCCCACAAGGCCCGCCGAGGAACGTCCGGGCTCCGCAGGGCAGGGTGGTGGGTAACGCCCACCCGGGGTGACCCGCGGGACAGTGCCACAGAGAACAGACCGCCGGCCGCCAGGCCGGTAAGGGTGAAACGGTGGTGTAAGAGACCACCAGCGCACCAGGTGACTGGTGCGGCTAGGTAAACCCCACCCGGAGCAAGGCCAGACAGGGAGCATTCGAGGGCGGCCCGCCCGAGCTCCCGGGTAGGCCGCTAGAGGCGTGCGGCAACGTACGTCGTAGATGGATGGTCGCCACCTGCGCGAGGGCAACCGAGCGCAGGTACAGAACCCGGCGTACCGACTGACTCATCCGCCTATGTGTCATCCCCAGTGACGTCTGGTGGCCGAAGCTGGCGGACATGTTTGCGGGCTGCGGCGCGGACTGTGCTGCGCGCTTGCGGGTCGCCCAGCATCGCCCGGTACGTCAGCGTGGAATGGGGCTGGCGTTCGTCGAGCCAGGTGTTCATCGCGGTGCGGGCCTCGGCGGGTAGCCATCCGCTGGCGACAAGTTGTCCGACCGTGTCAGCGACAAGATCAGCCTCCTCGATGGCCCGAGCGGTGTGCTGGTGGATGGTCTTGGTCCACACGACGATCCGGGTGTTGTGGTGCGCCCAACGCTGGACAAGCAGGTTGAGCCCGAAGTCCGAGAGGATCGTGACGCGTTCGGCGGCGGCGACATCGGGATGCGGCACGAGAACAAGATCGTCGAAATAGACCGCGTAGTCGGTGCCTGGTATGAGCGCTGGCAAGGGCATCAGACGGTAACTACCTCGCCATAGCCAACTGTTTGGTGCCAGATCCACCGTGGCGGTGAGCTGTTTGCGGCCACGCGTGTTGGCCATGGCACATGGGTGCTGGACCAGCGTGACCATCTGTCCGTCGGGCAGGCGCAGAACGTCACCAGTGAGTAACGGCCGGTGAGCAAGCTCGTGGACCTCGGGTCCACGAGCCTGGTAGAGCGCATCGGAGTGCTCAGGTTTCTCAAGCTCGCGGTGGTCGGTGTCGCTGCCGGACGTTTCTGGGCGGCTGTCCGGAATTGCCCCCTGCGCTGGAGTCGTCACCGGGTTGGCCTCACTGATGTGTGTCCATCTGCGGCTTGGAAGGCCTCCCAGTTGTCGTCGACGAGCGTGAACCGCCATGTCGGCTCGTACTCGTCGAGGACCGTGGTCGGTGCGGTGGTCTCGTCGTCGGAGGCCAAGATGAGGAGCAGGTCTGTGCGCCCAGAGGCAAACAGGTCCATGCGGCTCAGCGCGACACCCGCCATGACGGGCATCTCCAGCCAGGAGACCGCGTCGGAGATGAAGTAGGTTCCCAGCGCGTCGAGGAGGGCCACAACCCGAGCAAGCCGCAGACGGCTTTCTCCACGCAGGTCACCGCCCTGCCTCCACTTCTGGACCGCTGGTACCGAAACACCTGTAAGGCGCGCCACGTCACGCCAAGCCATACCAAGGTCGGCAAGGGTGTCGAGCATCTGTTTGGGTGCCTGTCGGCGTGCGACGTCTTCTGTGCGCCTGTCCAGGTCTCGTACCGTTGCTCGTCGTCTCAGGACCGCCGCGTCCCCTTGGATGTCGCTCGCGCGACGGTACAGCACCTCCGCACAGTCTTTGTCTTGTGCGGTCTCAGCGAGAGCGGTTGCCGGAAGCGGTGCGAAAGGTCGGTAGGAGCCAGAGACTGTGGTGTCAGGCACGGTCGAGCACCTCCGTGCGAAGCAACTGGCTGATGGCGGCTTCGAACACCTTCTTGGAAGGGGCGTGCAGCTGGTCTGCGGTGTCGAGCACCTGATCCACGTCAAGCTCGGGGGTCTCGTCACCGACCAACACCGTCCAGGCAGCGTCGGTGTCGACCAGGAAGAAGTGGTCTGTCGGCACCTCGGCAGCAGCCCGGGCGGAGAAGGTGCGCGGGACCTGGGACGGTGCTTCGAGCGCACCGTAGCGGACTGTGAGCGTGTGGCCAGGACCGTCCAGTTCGTACTGGACGGCGCACTGCTGCTGGGCACACCTCAGACCGTCGAACCGCGGAGCGAGCAGCTGAGGTGTCATCCATGCGTCCCAGACTGGCGGGTCGCTCTGGCCCACGTCTGGCGGGATGCGGATCTCATCGACGTACCGCAAGCCCACCCGGTCGACACCGTCGACCGGGGCTACGTCTTGCCGGGTCGTCAGGACATCGCGGACGATACCGCTGAACCACGCCCAGTCCTGGTAAGCGGCGGTCTCAACAGTGATCGCCGTGGGCTGGAACGTGACCTGAGTCCGGCTGTCGCGCGACAGGAAACGGTGGGCCGGGTGCGTGTGGGCCATGGCCTGGGGCTGCCCCGCGACGATCTCGACCACCATCTCCGAGACCGCATCAGTCCTGGTCAACGGGACATGTTGGATGAGCGTCTGCTTGATCGCGTTCAGCTCACCTGGTGTGAGAACACCCGCCTCAGGATGCCGCACCTCAAGAAGTGCGAGCACCAGCGGGGGGTGACGATACGGGCTCATGAACCATGATGATACTGTAACTACAACTAGAAGAGAAACCAGTTGGCTAGCCACGCCCGAGATGATCGAGTCGTTCGTCCCCAGTAGGAGGCATCAAGGTCATGACCCAGCAGGAACGTGCTGAGCAACTCCAGCACATCCAGGCCCAGGCGCACCAAGAGACCGGGCGGGTCTGGTACGCCGAGGACGTGAACGCGCTGACCCGAGAGGTCACCAAGGCCCAGCACGGCGTCGCTGACGGTCGCTCAGACGCGGACGAGGATGCGGCGGCACTCTTCGCAGCGGACGACTTGGTCGGCGGGGGCTGAAGCGATGGCTTCGCGGTCGAGGGGGTTGAGCTCCATGTGGCAGCCTTCGCAGCGGGTGCCGACGAGACGGCCGGCGCCTCGGCCGCCGCGTTGTGCGCGGAGCTTTTCGTAGAGGGCTAGCAGGGCGGTGTCTAGGCCGTCGGCGGCGGTGGCGCGCTGTGCGGCAACCTCGGTGGTTTGGGCGTCGAGGGCGGCCAGGGCGGTGTCGGCTGCGGCTTGGGCGGAGGTGAGCTCGGTGTCGGCGGCGTCGAAGGCGGCTTGGGCTTCGTCGAGGGCGGACTGCTGGACCTCCAGGCGTTCCATGACCGCAAGCTGGGCGTCTTCGAGGACTGCCTGGCGTCCGGCGAGGTGCTCGATCTCGGCGGTCAGGGCTTGGACGTCTTTGAGGCTGGCTGAGCCGGAGTCCAGACGACCTTGGTCGCGGACGGTCCGGGCCCGCACCTGCTCGACGTCGGCTTCGGCTTTGGTCAGCTCACGGAGCAGGTCGTCGGTGGTCGTGCGGGCGGCTGTCAAGACGCGCTGCAGGTCGGCGCAGCGGGTTTTGAGGGCCGCGACCGTGGCCAGCTCGGGCAGGGTGCGGCGCTGGTGGTCCAGCTGGTCGGTGCGGGTGTCGAGCTCTTGGACGTCGAGCAGCCGGACCTGGTCGGCATGGGGGGCGGTGGTCACGACTCTCCTTCAGCTGGGGACGGGACGTGCCCGGTCCACGGGTCGGTGCGCGCAGTGCTCACCTGTGTGACCACGCTACCGCCCAGATCGGCGGCAAGCTTGTCGGCGGCGGCCGGGAGCCACAACCACTCCGACGCGGCGTGGGAGACGTCCACGAGATAAGGAGTGGCGGCGGTGCGCCGTCCGGTCGCCGCGTCATGCACGGCCTGCTCACGGGCTTCGGACGCGGGGTGGTGACGCAGGTCGGCTGTGACGTACGCATCCGCACCGCACGAACGGACCGCGTCGAACTCGCTGTCCCCCGCACCGCCGACCACAGCGACGGTACGCACCAGGGCGTCAGGCGGTCCGGCGTAACGCACCCCCGCCGCGGTGGCAGGCAGCACAGCGGCGACGGTCCGGGCCAGCTGGTCGAGGCTCACCTCGGCGGGCAGGCGCCCCACCTGACCAAGCCCCGTGCTGCCAGGCCATGTCGCCAGCTCCAGGACGTCGAACGCAGGCTCCTCGTACGGGTGGGCAGTACGCATGGCAGCCACGACACCGGCACGCCGGTCCCGCGGCGCGACCATCTCCACCCGGGCCTCGACGACTGTCGTCACCTCCAGCTGCGTCCCGATCGTCGGGGTGGCCTGCGCGGACGGGACGAACGTGCCTTCGCCGACCGTGCTCCACGCACAACGCGAGTACTCGCCGACAGCACCAGCACCAGCGGCGGACATGGCGTCGACCACTGCTGAGGCGTCGGCCACCGGCACGAACACCACATGCTTGTCCAGCGCCGGACCGGGGTCAGGCACCATAGGCGCCACGTCGACCAGCCCGATGGCACCAGCGAGCGCGTCGGCAACCCCGCCAGAGGCAGCGTCAGCGTTGGTGTGCGCGGTGTACAGGGCGACTCCCCCGCTGACCAGCTGGTGCACCAGCGCGCCTTTGAACGTCGTCGCCGCTACTGAGTGCACACCCCGCAGCAGCAACGGGTGGTGCACGACGAGCATGTCCGCCCCGGTGTCCAAGGCTTCGGCGACGACGTCAGCCACCGGGTCGACAGCGAACAGCACCCGTCGTACCGGCGCCGCCGGATCCCCGCACACGAGCCCCACCCGGTCCCAGCCCATCGCCAGGCGTGGCGGGTAACGACGGTCCAGAGCGGCGACCACGTCGCCGACGGTCGGGTTGTCCATCCCGCGAACCTACCGGACACGGCCACGAAGGTGGCGTGCGACCCTGAAGGTTGGGGGCGATCTCCTACGACGAGCCGCGACCGGGTAGCCTAGGCGCCCACCGGGACGTGCACTCCCCCGGGCCTGTAGCTCAGCTGGTCAGAGCGCCGCGTTTACACCGCGGAGGTCGTCGGTTCGAAACCGGCCGGGCCCACTAAAACTGTCCCCTGACGTGGAAGGCCGTGACATGTTGATGCGATCGGTGTGGAACGGTGTTGTTGTGGCGGCGATATTCCTCGTTTACCAGGGAGTTCGCGGCCACCTCGACGTCGAGGCTGGCGTGTTTGGCGTCGTGTTCGGTGTGGTGTTGGTCGTTGTCGACTACCTCCGCAACCGGAGACGAAACCGTCGCCGTGTTCCCGCCTCCAGCAACGATGGATAGTCAAGCACAAGCGTGGACTCTTGATCCGCCCCTCCGCGACGGGGCTGGCCACTAGCCAGGCGACCGGAGGTCAACTACTGGAACACGACCAGCGGCATCCCGCACCACGCGGGGAAACCCTACCTGGACGACTCGTGGGGTCTGGCCCCTCAGGCCGACGTTGGGTCGTCCCAGGCCGCCTGGAGTCCGTCGCGCGACCAGTCGGCGCTGGCGCAGATAGTTCCAGTGAGTATCTACCGGATGCACGACCTGCCGCTGGTCGGGATGCTCCAGTCGCTCGGGTTTCGGTTCCTGGTGCTGGCGGCGTGCATCACCGCACTGGCCGCTCGGCGCCGCTGGCGGACCATCGCAGTGACCGCAGTGGCATGCCTTCAGACACGGTGGGCGTCCACCGGGTCGAGGAACTCCAGGTTCGCCAGGTCGGCGATGGAGTCGAGGATCCGGGTCGGACGGAACGGGTACTTGCCGACGTCAGCCAGTGCG
>WRET01000083.1 GCA_009779195.1 Micrococcales bacterium | reverse complement strand
GACCTCAGGCCCGGCACCCGCTGGCAGGACCTGGGCCTGTGACAACCCTCGTCGACACCTCGGTGATGATCGACGTGCTGCGTGGAGACGGCGCGGCGGTTGCGTTCCTCGCAGCGTGCGACGAGCTGCACGCCAGCCAGATCAGCCGGGTGGAGGTGCTCACCGGGATGCGTGCGTCAGAAAAGACCCCGACTGCGCGGCTGTTGTCGCTGTTCACCTGGCACGCCCTGGACGAGCAGATCGCGCAGGTCGCCGGCCAGCTCGGCCGCCAGTACCGCCGCTCCTCCGGCCTGGACGTGGCCGACCTGGTCATCGCTGCGACCGCGGTCCGGCTCGACGCCACCATGGCGACGCGCAACACCAAGCACTTCCCGATGTGGCCAGACCTGGTCGCGCCATACTGACGGCCTCGTCGGCACCTGCCCGCAGCACCAGGCTCTCAAGGACGGGGACGAGTGCGTCGTCGCTGGTCCCCTCCCGGACCAGCGCGAACAGGACTCTCAGGCTCACCCGGCGATCTCCAGGTCAAGCTGCAGCTGGCCGTCTCGGGCGTTGAGCAGGTAGTCCTCGACGTCGATCTTGTCCACCATGCACGAGCCTGACTTCGCGCGCCACGTTCCGACGAGGGGCAGGAGCCGGACCGAGGAACCGATTCCATCGCGCCGTGACAAGGAGGGTTCGATCTCGGCGACCAGCTGGTTCTTCACAGGGTGAGGGTGACGGTTTCTAGCTCGGGTTCGTCGGCGGACAGGCGCAGGGCGCCTCGGGGGAGCTCGGCCCGGGAGGAGGTGTGGCGGGCGCAGGCGGCGCGGACGGCTTCGGGGCCGGTCCAGGCGGGGTCGATCTCGCCGTGGGTGGCCAGGGGGACTTGCAGGGGGCGCATGTGGTCGGTGTGCTGGGCGTCGCACTGCCACTGGCGTACGGCGGCGTCGGGGCCGGTGACGAGGACTTCTTCGACGGCGCGGCCGGTGGAGCCCAGGCCGCGGGCGGCGCCTTTGCGTCCGCCGACGGTGTGCTTGGCCGAGGACGCTTTGGCGACGGGCACCATGAGGCCGTCGGGGTTCTCGCGGGCGACGAGCTTGTAGACCATGGCGCACGTGGGGGCGCCGGAGCCGGTGACCAAGGACGTGCCGACGCCGTAAGAGTCGACGGGGGCGGCCGCCAGGGCGGCGATGGCGTACTCGTCCAGGTCGGAGGTCACCGTGATCTTCGTGGCCCGTGCCCCTGCCGCGTCGAGCTGGGCGCGCACCTCGGCTGCCAGGGGGCCCAGGTCACCAGAGTCCAGGCGTACGGCGCCCAGGGACGGTCCGGCGGCTGCCAGGGCCCGTTCGACGCCGCGGCGCACGTCGTAGGTGTCGACCAGCAGCGTCGTGCCCACACCCAACGAGGCGACCTGGGCGGCGAACGCGTCCTGCTCGTCGTCGTGGAGCAAGGTGAACGCGTGGGCGGCGGTCCCGACGGTCTCCAGGCCGTAGCGGCGCCCGGCCTCCAGGTCTGAGGTCCCGGCGAACCCGGCGACGACTGCGGCCCGCGCGGCAGCGACCGCGGCGTGCTCGTTGGCCCGTCGCGCACCCATCTCCAGGCACGGGCGGGTCCCGGCCGCTGAGGTCATCCGTGACGCCGCCGACGCGACCGCCGAGTCGTAGTTCAGCACCGACAGCACGACGGTCTCCAGCAGCACCGCTTCGGCGAACGTGCCCTCCACCTGCAGCACAGGTGAGCCGGGGAAGAACACCTCACCCTCGGCGTAACCGGTGATCTCACCGCAGAACCGGTAGGTCGCCAGGTACTCCAGCGTGGCCGCGTCGACCACGTTCTCGCGTGACAGCCAGGCGAGCTGCTCGTCGTCGAAGCGGAACGCCTCGACCGCCTCCAGCAGACGGCCGGTCCCGGCGAGCACCCCGTAGCGCCGCCCAGGTGGCAGACGCCGGGTGAAGGTCTCGAACAGGCACCGGCGGTGGGCGGTCCCGTCGGCCAGCGCAGCCTGCAGCATGGTCAGCTCGTACCGGTCGGTCAGCAGTGACGTCGAGGTCATGACACCAACCTAGAACCTGTGCCGTGACCTCACGCACGCTGCGACCCTGTTGGGCGCACCAGCAGCACGACGTCCTGCGCCTCGCCAGCACCCGCGTTGGGCGTGCCTGGCTCGCGGGTGGGACACGCCTTGGGGCCTGCCGAGCTCCGGTGTGCGCTCCTCGCGGGCAGCGCCGTGTCCGAAATGCGGCGTGTCCGACGGGTGTCGGACGGGGAGGTGCGATTCACGTGCCGTAACGGGCCAGCACCCGTGAGACATGCCCTAGGGTGGAAGAGTGATGGTGACGGTTCCTGTGCCGGTTGTCGCACCGGACATCGCTGAGGAGACTGCCACGGTCTCGCCGTGGGTCACCATTGTTTGGAACGACCCTGTGAACCTCATGACCTACGTCTCGTACGTGTTCCGCAGCTACTTCGGCTATCCGGCGGTCAAAGCAGAACAGCTGATGCTCCAGGTGCACCGCGACGGCCGCGCCGTCGTCTCGACCGGGGACCGCGAGTCGATGGAGGTGGACGTGCAGGCCATGCATTCGTTCGGGCTGTGGGCGACGATGCAGCGGTCAGGTGACCGGTGAAACCGTTCCGGCGTGTCCAGCGCGGACCTGTGAACGACAGCACCAACGACACACAGGCGTACGCGGCGGCGATGACCCGCACCGAGCGCACCGTCCTGGGCCAGGTGGTCGGTGACGTGGAAGCCCTTCTCGCCCCTGACACACCGGTCGCCTCGGACCCCTTGTGGTTGTCCACCGAAGATGTGCTCCCTCCCGACGACCCAGCCGTCGCCCGGCTCCTGCCCGACGCGTCGCGCGACGACCCTGAGGTCGCCAACGAGTTCCGCCGCCTGACCCAAGAGGAGCTGCGCACCACGAAAGTCGCTGGTCTGCGCGCGCTGTCCCTGCGGCTGAGCGCCACCCCGCCGGGTTTTGACCCCCACGACGTGGTCGTCCTCATGGACGAGGCGCCCCGCACGGCCGCCGCGCTGACCGACGTCCGGCTGGTCCTGGCCGAACGCCTCGGCCTGCGCACCGACGACGACGCCGAAGCCCTCGCTGTCGAGCTGAGCGACCCCCGTAACGCCAACGGTCCGCGCCGCGGCCTGGGCGACCTCTACCAGGCCCTGACGTGGTGGCAAGAGACCCTCATCCACGCCATGACCGAGTCCCTGCCCGACGATCCTGCTGCCTGACGCCTTACCCTGGTGCGTGTGAACGACGCTCCGATCGGGATCTTCGACTCAGGGGTCGGCGGGCTGACCGTCGCCCGGGCCGTCATCGACCAGCTGCCGAACGAGCAGGTGCTGTACATCGGCGACACGGCGAACACGCCGTACGGGACCAAACCGCTGGGCGCGGTGCGGGCCCACGCCCTGGAAGTCATGGACGACCTTGTCGACGCCGGGGTGAAGATGCTGGTCATCGCGTGCAACACGGCGTCGTCGGCGACGTTGCGCGACGCCCGGGAACGCTACACCCGTCGCCACGGCCTGCCTGTGCTGGAGGTGATCTTGCCGGCGGCCCGCCGGGCGGTGCTGGCGACCCGGTCAGGTCATGTCGGTGTGATCGCCACCCAGTCGACCGTGTACTCCCAGGCGTACGACGACGCCCTGGCCGCGGCCCCGAAGGTGCACCTGACGTCCCAGGCGTGCCCCCGGTTCGTCGAGCTGGTCGAGGCTGGGGTGACCACCGGCCCCGAGGCGCTGGCGGTGGCCCACGAGTACCTGGACCCGGTGCGCGAGGCCGGGGTGGACACCTTGGTGCTGGGCTGCACCCACTATCCGCTGCTCACCGGGGTGATCTCCTACGTCATGGGTGAAGAGGTGACGCTGGTCTCGTCAGCGGAGGAGACCGCCAAAGACGTCGTGCGGACCCTCGTCGCCGCTGGCAGCCAGCGCGACCCGGACGCAGGACCCCCAGAACGCCGGTTCGTCGCCACCGGAGACCCAGCGTCGTTCGCTGCCCTGGCCGGGCGGTTCTTGGGTCCTGAGGTGCACGACGTGAAGCCGTTGCACCCATGAGGTTGCGCGTCGTGGGGTGCGCTGGGTCGTTCCCGTCGCCGACGTCCGCTGCCTCGGGCTACCTGGTCACCGCTGAGGACGCCCAGCGCACCTGGCAGGTGGTGCTGGACCTGGGTTCTGGCGCGTTGGGTCCGCTGCAGTGCTGGGCCGACCCGACGACGCTGGACGCGGTCGCTATCACCCACCTGCATGCCGACCACTGCGCGGACCTGGCCGTCTTGGACGTCGTCCGGCGCTACTGGCCTGGGGGCCCATGCCCGCCCCTGGTGGTGTGGGGGCCCGACGGCACTGCCGAGCGCATCACCGCTCTGGTCGGCAAACCCACCTCGGCGTTCGACGTGCACGTGTGGCAGCCCGGTGTCCCGGTGGCTGTCGGACCGCTCGTCATCACCCCCGTGGCCATGGAACACACCGTGCCGACGTTCGGTGTGCGGGTCGTCGGACCGTCCGACGACGACCCGACCCGCCAGGTCACCGTGGCATACACCGGCGACACCGACGAAGGCCCCGGTCTGGACACTCTCGCGGCCAGCGCCGACGTCCTGCTGGCCGAGGCTGGTTTCGCTGACGACGACGCTCCCCGTGGGATCCACCTGACCCCTGGCCGCGCTGGGTCCGCCGCCCAGACCGCTGGTGCCCGACGTCTGGTGCTCACCCACATCACGCCCTGGGACGACGCCCAGCACGCCCTCGCCCAGGCCCAGGCGTCCTATGACGGCCCTGTCGACCTCGCCGTCCCGGGCATGGTGGTCGTCGCGTAGGGTTGCGGCCATGAGCGAGGAGAAACTGGTGCGCGCCGACGGGCGCCGCGTGGACGAGCTGAGGCCGGTGTCGATCGAGAGGGGAGCGTTCGACGTGGGGGAGGGCAGCGTCCTGGTCCGCTTCGGACGTACGACGGTGCTGTGCGTGGCGTCGTTCACCGAAGGTGTGCCGCGGTGGCGGCGCGGGGGCGGCAAAGGGTGGGTCACCGGCGAGTACGCCATGCTTCCGCGGTCGACCGACACGCGCTCCGACCGTGAGTCCGTGCGCGGCAAGATCGGCGGACGCACCCACGAGATCTCACGGCTGATCGGCCGGTCGTTGCGCACAGTCGTCGACGCCAAAGCGCTGGGGGAGAACACCATCGTCGTGGACTGCGACGTGCTGGCCGCCGACGGTGGTACCCGTACCGCCGCTGTCACCGGAGCGTACGTCGCCCTCGCCGACGCCCTGGCCTGGGCCAAAGGCCGCGGTCTGCTCAAAGGCGAGGCGCTGCTCGACTCGGTGGCAGCGGTCAGCGTCGGGATCGTCGGTGGCACACCGGTGCTGGACCTTCCGTACGAGGAGGATGTGCGCGCCTCCACCGACATGAACGTCGTGGCCACCGGTTCGGGCACGTTCGTCGAGGTGCAGGGCACCGCCGAGCAGAACCCGTTCGACCGTGCCGAGCTGGACACCCTGCTCGACCTGGCCCTGCTGGGCACCAGGTCGCTGACCGCGCTGCAGCACCAGGCACTGGCGTCGTGAGCGCAGCAGGCACGGTGGTGCTGGCCACGCACAACCAGCACAAGCTCGCCGAGGTGCGCGCCATCTTGGGCGCCGCAGGGGTGGACCCCCAGCGCATCGTCTCGGCGGCCGAGCTGGGGGTGGCCCCACCGCTCGAGGACGGTCTGACATTCGCCGACAACGCCCTGGTCAAAGCCCGCGCACTGGTCGCTGCGACCGGACTGCCCGCCATGGCTGACGACTCCGGCCTGGTCGTGGACGTGCTCGGCGGGGCGCCGGGTATCTTCTCGGCACGCTGGTGCGGCCGCCACGGCGACGACGAGGCGAACCTGCGTCTGCTGCTCGACCAGCTCGCAGACGTGCGCGACCCGCACCGCACCGCACGGTTCCGCTGCGCCGCGGTGCTCGTCACACCTGATGGCACCGAGGTGGTCGAGCACGGCGACCTCGACGGCACGTTGACGACCGCCCCCCGGGGCGCCCACGGCTTCGGCTACGACCCGGTCCTGGTCCCCACCGGCGAGCACCGGACCTGTGCCGAGCTCACACCCGAGGAGAAGAACGCCCGCAGCCACCGGGGCACCGCTTTTCGGGCCCTCGCCGGGTCTGTCGTCGCGGTCTTGGGGCAGCCAGGCTGACCAACGGTTGGTCCGGGTGAGATTGTTCGACGAAACGGGTCACGGCTGGGCTCACAGTCCCGTAGGCTCAACTTCGCATATCAGTTCTCACCGCCGTTCACCGAGGTGATCCAATGTCTTACCCGCCCTACCAGCAAGGCCCGTACCCCCAGTACGGGTCGCCGCCTCCCATGGGGTACCCCGCGCCTGGTTACGTCGGCTACGCGCAGGAGCAGAGGACGAACGGGCTCGCCATCGCCTCGCTGGTCTGTTCCCTGCTGGGCATCTCGCTCGTGGGTGTCATCCTCGGTCACATTGCCATGGGGCAGATCAAGCAGTCCGGTGAGGGTGGCGCGGGCCTGGCCAAAGCTGGCCTGATCATCGGGTACCTCGTGATGGTCCTGGCCATCGTCGGCACCATCTTGTACTTCGTGTTCATCGTGTGGTTGGTGAGCCAGGACCCGACCTACACCAACAACTACTGATCCCCGCTACGACAGGCGTCCGACGTAGGCCATGGCCTGGCGCAGGAGCACACCCTGGCCACCTGTCATCTCCAGCTGGACGTCGTCGTCGCAGCACTGCTCAGGGGTGAGCCAGGCCAGGTCGAGGGCGTCTTGGCGTGGGCGGCAGTCCCCGGCGACCGGCACGACGTAGGCCAGCGACACCGCGTGCTGGCGCGGGTCGTGGTAGGCCGTGATCCCGGGGGTGGGGAAGTACTCGGCGACGGTGAACGGCTGCGGTGAGGCGGGGATCTGCGGCAGGGCCATCGGCCCGAGGTCTTTTTCGATGTGGCGGACCAGCGCGTCGCGGACGCGTTCGTGATAGTTCACCCGCCCTGAGACCAGGGCACGGGTGATCGCACCGGTCGGGGTGACGCGCAGCAGCAGGCCGACCTCGACCACGTCGCCGGAGTCGTCGACACGCACCGGTACAGCGTTGACGTACAGCACAGGCACTTGCTGGCGTACGACAGCCAGCTCTCCTTCGGTGAGCCAGGCGGAGGCGGGGCTCGCGGTGGGCTCGTCGTCGGGGTGCGGGAACTCAGCAGCGGCAGTCACAGATCTGTTCTACCTCCTCGGCGGTGCCAGCGTGCGGATTTGATACCCCTCGGGGTACCGGGAATACCATGGGGTGGACATGTGCTGACGTGCATGACGCTGTCCCCTGATCGAGAGTAGGACTCATGGCAACCATTGACCTCACCGAGGCGACGTTCGACCAGACCGTCGCCGACGCCGATATTGTCCTGGTCGACTTCTGGGCGCCCTGGTGCGGTCCGTGCCGGATGTTCGGCCCGGTGTACGAGACGTCGTCGCAGTCTCACCCCGACGTCGTGCACGCCAAGGTCGACACCGAGGCCGAGCAGGGCCTGTCGGTCAAGATGCAGATCACGTCGATCCCGACGCTCGCGGCGTACCGCGAGGGCGTCTTGGTGTACCGCAAGGCGGGGGCAGTGCCCGCATCGGCTCTCGAGCAGCTGGTCGCCGCGGTGAAGGCCCTCGACATGGACGAGGTCCGGGCGAAGCAGGCCGCCGAGTAGCGCTAGGGCGTGTCTCTTAACCCCCCGTGCGAGCGCGGCGTGTCCGGTGCGTGCGCTGGCAAGGCGGCGGAGGAGAGCAGCACTGGAGGTGCTGCCGACGACGACAACGCCGCCAGTGTGCGTGCCGGGCGCGTCGCGGCGTGCGGGGGGTTAAGAGACACGCCCTGGGGCATACCCCGCTGTGCGGGGGATACCAGACACGCCCTGGGTGCGTGAGGCGGGACTTGAACCCGCACGCCCTTACGGGCACCAGGACCTAAACCTGGCGTGTCTGCCGTTTCACCACTCACGCGCGGTCTCCAGTCTGGCACGTCTGCACGGGTTGGCGACCAGGTTTACCTGTCCGAACCGCCGCGGGGCACCGCCGCGTGCCTGTCGTCCTGACGCTGTGCCCTTCACTCCTGCCGAGAGGTACGGGTACCGTCAGCAGGTGCCTCCTGACACTCCTGCCACCGGCCCGACGTCCACCCGAGTCCCCATCCGCATGCTCAACGACCGCGTCCTTGTCCGCCTGGACGCCGAGAGCGCTGAACGACGGTCCGCCACGGGGATCGTCATCCCCGCCAGCGCCGAGGTCGGCAAACGCCTGTCCTGGGGGTTTGTCGTGGCGACCGGGCAGAACGTGCGCCAGGTCGGGCTCGGCGACAAAGTCCTTTTCGACTCCGAGGACCGCGCCGAGGTCGAGGTCACCGGCACCGCCTACCTCCTGCTGCGCGAACGTGATATCCACGGTGTCGCCCAGCCCGACGAGTCAGGGCAGGGCCCCGGGCTCTACCTGTAAGACGCAGACGTCCAGAACGTCCCGTAAATTCACATTTGCGCGGTACGGTTGGCGGGTGAGACGTGAACGTCGGCGGACGCTGCCTCTGGCCGGGGTGCTGGCCCTCGTCGGAGCGCTGGCGTTGTTCGACGTCGGCCTGACTGCGGGTGCCGCCACGGCGGCGGAGACAGCGTCGTCGGCACCGCTGAGAGCCGGTAAGGCGACCAGCGCCTGCACGGCGAATTTCCTGGTCCACAAAAACGGGACCTACATGAACCTTGCCGCGGGGCACTGCGGCACGGTCGGGGCGACCGTCACGCTGGGCGGCGCCGCCGTGGGCACCGTCCAGGTCAGCGCGTTCAGCAAAGGGACGGACGCCGCGGCCTTCACCGTCGCCGACGGGGCGAGCCTGGCACCGTCGGTCTTCGTCTCGTCCACCCTGGTGCGACCGGTGGTGGGGCAGGGCACAGCAGCCGTCGGCGACAAGGTGTGCATGCGCGGCGCGGCGTCGGCCAAAGAGGTGTGCGGCACGGTGCGGTCGGTCGGCGCGTCGCTGACGTACCTCAACACCGCGATGAGCGGTCTGGTGCGTGTCACGCTCGAAGGTGGCCCTCTCATCAGCGGCGACTCTGGCGCACCGGTGTACAAGGTGGGTGCTGACGGGTCGGCATACGCCGTGGGTATCGCAGTGCTGTCCGACGGGACGTTCACGTCGATCTCCGCAGCCCTGAGCGCCACCGGTACGGCACTGGTGACCAAGCCTGGGGGAGCGACCCCCAACAACCCCGCACCTGAGCAGTCCCCGACTCCCACTCCCACCCCGACTCCGACGCCCGCAGCACTGAAGTCCCGTCCTGCTGCCGTCAAGATCACCGCTCCTTCTGGCACCCCCAACGACCCCACGTCGCTGGGCCTGCCTGCGACCATCACCGTCCCCACCGACAGAGGCGACAAACAGCTGCCGGTCACCTGGGAGATCGGCTCTGTCACCTACGACCCAGCGTCGCCCACCGAGCAGACGGTCACCTACCGCGGGGTCGTCCAGCTGCCCGAGGACGTGGCCAACCCGTCGAACCTGCCGTTGGACGTCGAAGCGACGGTGACAGTCCTCGCAGCCCACGCCGAGCAGCCTCCGGCCACTGCCGCCGTGCCGCCCCCGCCAGCCGCTGAACCCGTCCCTGCGACGAAGAGCTCAGGGTCGCCTCTGGCTATGCCGCTGGCCGCCGCTGGTGTTGCCCTCGTCTTGTGCTGTGCAGCCACCGGCATCGTCATGCTGCGTCGCCGCGGGCTGATCTGACCTGCGCAGCCCCGTCAGTCGATCCCCAGCTCGCGGCGCAGCATCGCCACGTGGCCGGTCGCTTTGACGTTGTACCGGGCCCAGGTGACGTTCCCGTCAGCACCGACGACGACGGTGGAGCGGATCACGCCGACGGTCTGCTTGCCGTAGGTGGTCTTGGTGCCCCAGGCGCCCCAGCGTTCCATCACCTCGTGGTCCGGGTCGGACAGCAGGGAGAAGGTGAGTCCTTGGGTTTCGACGAACGTGGCGAGCCGGGGGACCGGGTCCGGTGAGATCCCGAGCACCTGGTACCCGGCGGCCTGGAGCGAGCCCAGCGAGTCGCGGAAGTCGCACGCCTGCCGGGTGCACCCCGGTGTGGAGGCCCGCGGGTAGAAGTAGACCACCACAGCCTGCCCGCGCAGGCCAGAAAGAGTAACAGGTTGCCCGTCGGCGTCGGTCAGGGTGAAGTCAGGGGCGGTGTCGCCCACCTGGAGACCAGACATTTGTCCCTCCGTATCTCTCACGGACACCCTACGGTGCTCCCGGTGGCTGTGGGGGGCGAAGTCTCTGGTGGCTGCCAGACGGCACGCCGGCAGTAAGCACGCCAGGTCGGGTATGATAGTCCCAGGTATCGCCGCGATCGATTTCCGTTGTCCTACTGTTTCCGTCGACCACGAGGAGCTGCTGTGCGACGCCGGGCATTTTTCCCATTCATCGTTGCTGCCGTCCTTTCTGTCGCCCTAGCCGGGTGCCACAGCGGCACAGACCCGCAAGCACCTCCGCAGGCGAACGACACTTCCACCACCAGCCCCGGTGGGGGTGTGACCTCGACAGTCACACCTGTCGACCCGCCGACCAGCCCCGACGCGCAGCAAGGAACCACCGAGTGCCGCACCCTTCCGAACGATTTCGACCTGTGCGGCACAGAATGGGGAGCCCCCCTAGAAACTACCGCGGAAGGCTGGTCTAACTGGTTGAACTTCAGCTTCAAGGCCGGCGGCACCATGGCCTGGACCCATTTCACCCCGGAGGCCACAGGCAAAGGAACCTGGTCGTCCGACGGCACCACCATCTGGGTCCACTTCGACAAGTCCCCGCCAGGCCTGGGAAGCGACCTGACCCTGACCCTCGGAAAGTTCGAACGAGGCTGCGGCGAAGAGAACACCAGGTTCATGGCCGACACCCTCGTCAGCCAGCAACCGTCCCTGAGGTTCGAACCAATGGTCTGCTGACCAAGCCGGGTCGGTCTCGTCATCCTGCGCAGGCCCCAGCCCCGTGGGACCGAAGACAGTGGGAAGACAGTGGGGACGGTTCCTACTGTGTTGCCCACTGCGCCGGGGACCGGGCGAGACAGTGGGGACGGTTCCTCAGTCTTGCCACCTGCGCCGTCCCACGGCGCAGTGGGCAAGACAGTAGGAACCGTCCCCACTGTCTCGCCCTCCACTGCCGGGCGGGTCCCCGAACCCCCAGCACCACCACGGCACACCGATGTCCGGCGCAGCCGGTCGAGCAGGGTGCGGAGCCGCACCCCCGCAGTGGTCCACCAGCCCCCTCGTCTCGCCCTTGCCAAAGCAAGGCCTCCACGCGAGAGCAAGGGTTTGAAGACTTGCTTCCGCCCGAAACCCTTGCCCCGGCAGGCTCGCGGAGGCTTACCCCCAACCACAGACTCGCCCTCACCAGTCACCTCACCAGGCAAGACAACCGACCAGGGTCACCTCACCAGGCAAGACAACCGACCAGGGTCACCTCACCGACACCGATGTCCGGCGCCAGCCGGTCGAGCAGGGGGCCCGGGGCCGTTGGCCCCGGCGGGTGCGGGGCTGGGCCCCGCACAGAATGACGAGAGCGACGAGGCTTGCGGTACGCAAGCACACGTCGCCCTCGGTCTCGTGCGCCATCAGGGACTCGAACCCCGAACCCGCTGGTTAAGAGCCAGCTGCTCTGCCAATTGAGCTAATGGCGCGCGGCGAGCCACTGTACCAGGTGGGCGGGGTGGATACCGAATCGATAGTGCTCCGTGGTCTCTGGTGGTTCGGTGGGGTGTCGGGCCACACTCGGGGGGTGGACGGACGGTTGGCTAGACGGGCTGGGGCGGACGAGCCGGTGAACGTGTTCGCGCGGGCTCGGGAGCGGGCGGGGGCGGTGCTGGACTTGTCGGATTCGAATCCGACGCGGCATGGGCTGACTCATCCGCGGCTGGTTGAGGTGCTCGCTGCTGCGCTTGACCAGGTCAGCGGGTACGAACCGGACCCGCGGGGGCCGGTCGCTGCCCGTGAGGCGTTAGCGGGGCGTTACGGAGGCACCCCTGACGACTACTGGTTGGCGTCAAGCACGTCGCTGGCGTACACGTGGTTGCTCACGGTGACTTGCGATCCTGGGGACGCGGTTGCTGTGCCGGTGCCCGGGTACCCGTTGGTCGAGCCTCTGGCGCGGTTCGCGGGGGTGCGCACTGTGGGCTACCCGCTGTTCTACGTGCACCCGCACGGGTGGTCGGTCGACACTGACGCTTTGGCTGGCGTGCTCGCGGCCCCTGATGTGCGGGCGGTGGTTGTTGTCAGCCCGGGCAACCCGACCGGCGCCTACCTGGAGCCGACCACTGCCCACCTGATCGCCGACCTGTGCGCCCGCCACCAGGTGACGCTTATCGCCGACGAGGTGTTCGCCCCCTTCTGGCTGGACCGGGGTTCTCCCGCCCCGAGCCTGGCGGACGTCGCCGACGATGTGACCGTCG
>WRET01000082.1 GCA_009779195.1 Micrococcales bacterium | reverse complement strand
GGTCGCTGCCCGCGGGGTGGCGGCCTTGGCCGCAGCCGACGGCGCGGCGACGATCTCCTCACGCGCCTGGTCAGGGCTCGGGGCAGGCACGATCTCAGGCGCCGGGACCACCCCAGGGGCGACGTCGGCGGCGTCGGCAGCAGCGAGCAGGTCGTCCATCGACGAGGCCGCAGGGGCAGGCGGCGGCGGACGGTGCGGACGCAGCGGACGCACCGGGGTGCGTTGTTCGGGGACCTCGACGGTCAGCTCGTACTTCTCCTTGGCGAAGAACCCCGCAAACCCACCCTGACGGACACGTTCGGCCTGCACGATCTTCGCGCCCGGGCCGAACTCGGCACGTACGTACTCCATGAGCCCGTGCAGGTCAGCGCCTTCAAGCAGCAATCGCTCGGCCACCGCTCACCACCCCGGCAGTCTCGACGGTGACCCCAGCGCCAGTCACCTCTGGATAGGACAGCACCGCCAGCCGCGGCAGCGCAAGAGCCACGAGCCGGCACAGCGCAGGACGGATCGCGGGGGCACAGGTGACCACGACCGGCCGCCCTGAGGCTTCGGCCTTGTTCACCGCGTGCTGGAGCTGGGCCAGCATCTGCTCCATGATCGACGGGTCCACCATGAGCTGGGTTCCAGCCTCGGACGGGCGCAGCCCTTCGAGCAGCAGCTGTTCGAGGGTCGGGTCCAAGGTCAGCACCCTGATCGTCCCCTCGGCGATGTACGGCTGGGCCAGCGCTGGACCGAGCCCTTCACGTGCCGCCTCGACCAGGGCCTCAGGTTCCGTGGACGCTTTGGCCCGTAACGTCAGCGCCTCGTAGATCCGCCCCAGGTCACGGATCGGCACCCGTTCGGCCAGCAACCCTTGCAGCACCCGCTGCACCTCCCCCAGCGACAGCAGCGCAGGGATGAGCTCTTCGACCACCGACGGGTTCACCTTCTTGAGCCCCTCGGTGAGCACCCGCACGTCTTCACGCCCCAGCAGCCGCGGCGCGCACTGGGTGATCAGCGCACCCAGGTGCGTGATGAGCACCGACGCACGGTCGACGACGGTCGCACCCGTCATCTCTGCGGCGTGGCGCAGCTCCAGGGGCACCCACTTGCCCGGCAGGCCGAACACCGGTTCTGTCACCGACGGACCAGGCAGGGCTCCCAGGTCGTCACCAAGGGCGAGCACTTTGCCGTTAGGGGCCTCACCGCGGCCGACCTCCACCCCGCCGACGCGGATCACGTACGTCGACCGCGGCAGGTCCACCGAGTCGCGGGTCCGCACAGGCGGCACGACGATCCCCAGGTCCATGGCGATCTTGCGGCGCAGCCCGCGCACCCGTGCCAGCAGGTCCTGCTCCGGCCCGGTGCCCACCAGGTCGACGAGGTCCGGGGCGAGCAAGATCTCCAGCTGGTGCACCCGCATCTGCTCGATGAGCGCTTCGGGCGAGTCGGTGGACGGCGCCTCGACCTCAGGCTCCTCCTCTTCGGCCTCGGCGGCCTGTTCGGCCTCGGCTTTCTTGCGCCGCTGGGCCAGCAGCAACAACGACGCCCCGACCAACGTGAACGGCAGCTTGGGCATCCCCGGCAGCAGGCCCAGCCCGATCGCCCCGGCCCCGGCAATGAGCAGCGCCATACGGGACTGGAGCAGCTGGGCGGCCGCGGAGGTCCCCAGGTCTCCGTCTTCGCTGGCCCGCGTCACGACGATACCGGTCGACACGCTCAGCAGCAGCGCTGGGATCTGGCTGACCAGACCGTCGCCGACCGACAAGATGGCGTAGGTGTTGATGGCCTGGCCAGCGTCCATCCCCCGCTGGACCATACCGATGACGAACCCGCCGACGAGGTTGATCACCGTGATGACGATCCCCGCGATGGCGTCACCTTTGACGAACTTCGAACCACCGTCCATCGCACCGTAGAAGTCGGCTTCGGAGGCGATCTCCGCACGCCGGCGCCGGGCGGTCTCCTCGTCGATCAGCCCGGAGTTCAGGTCCGCGTCGATAGCCATCTGCTTACCGGGCATGGCGTCGAGGGTGAACCGTGCGCCGACCTCGGCGACACGTCCTGCACCGTTGGTGATGACGACGAACTGGATGACCACGAGGATCAAGAAGATCACCAGGCCGATGACCAACGACCCGCCCACGACAAAGGTCCCGAACGCGTGGATGACCTCCCCGGCGTAGGCGTCGCGCAGCACCAGCCGGGTGGCCGCCACGTTCAGCCCCAGCCGGAACAACGTGAACACCAAGATCAACGAGGGGAAGACCGAGAAATCCAGCGGACGTTTGACGTACATGCTGGTCAGCAAGATCACCAGCGACGAGGTGATGTTCACGGCGATGAGCACGTCGAGAAGGCCCGGTGGCAACGGCACCACGAGCATCATGACGATACCGACGACGCCGACGGGCACCGCGAGCTGGGAGACAGAACGGTTCTTCATCACGGGGCCTCCCGCACGCTGACAGCACCAGGACGCAGCCGCGCGGCCCTGGCGGCGCGGGCGTGCTCACGGGCGACCTTGGTGTGGTCGGCACCGACGTACTCGGGCAAGGTCGTGCCCCCTGGGCTGCGGTGCTCGCCGGAAGCCGCACCGCGCTGGCGCAACGACATGACGAACGCCAGGACACGGGCCACGGCGACGAACAGGTAGTCAGGGATCTCGGCGTCGACCTCGACCGCCGCGTACAGCGCCCGGGCCAGCGTCACGTCGCTGACGGTGGGCACCCGGTTCTCGGCCGCCCGTTCTTTGATCTTCGCGGCCAGCACGTCCGTGCCCTTCGCCACGACCTTGGGCGCCCCGACCCCTGGTTCGTAACGCAGCGCCACGGCCACGTGGGTGGGGTTGACGATGACCACGTCGGCGTCGGCGACCTCCGCCATCATGCGGTTGCGGCTCATGGAGCGCTGCTTGGACCGGATCGCGCCCTTGATGTGCGGGTCACCTTCGGTGCGTTTGTTCTCGTCCTTGACCTCTTTGAGGGTCATGCGGGTCTGCTTGCGGTTACGCCGGATCGTCACGGCCAGGTCCACGAAAGCCAGCGCCAGGCCCGCGGCGATCCCTGCCTGGACCAGCGACATCACCGACGCGCGGGCGATGGTCAGCACCGCTGGCATCTGCAGGCGTCCTGAACCCATGAGGGTGGGGATCGCCGCCTGGGCGACGGCGAACACCACCAGGCCCACAGCCGCCGACTTGGCCAGGGTCTTGACCGCCTCCCACAGGGTCTGCTTGCTGAACAGCCGTTTGAAACCCTTCTGCGGCTGGAACACCTCTTTCTTCAGCCGGAACCGCGGGTACACCTTGCCCTGCGAGACCTGGGCCACGACGACGACGACGACGAGCACCACGAACAACGGCAGCAGCAGCCCGACGACCTGGCTCAGCCCGTCGGTCAACAAGGCGGTGACACGGTGGTCGGACGGGTCTTCGGCGACGATCGCCACGTCCCGCAGCTGCCCTTCGACCACCGCACGTGTGTTGCGCGCCAACGACGGCAGCAGCGCGGCACCCGCACCGAGGGCCAACCACGCCGACAGGTCGCGCGAACGGCTCAGCTGGCCCTTCTTGCGGACCTCCTTCATCCGCTGGGGGGTTGCCTTCTGGCTGCGTTCTTCTCCGCTCATCCGCTGACCACCCTCCCCATGAGGTCCAGGGCGTCGCGGGCCAGGCCGTGCACCACCGAGTCCATGGCCAGCAGGGCGAACCCGACCATGACCAAGGTGACGAGGATCTTCAGCGGGAAGCCCATCATGAAAGCGTTGAGCGCTGGGGCGACCTTGGTCAGCAGGCCCAGCCCGATATCGACGAGGAACAGCACGATGATGAGCGGCCCGGCGATCTGCAGCGCCCCGGCGAACATCCCCGCCATCGAGTCAGTCAGCTCTTCGGCGAGCTTGACCGGGTTGAGCGCGACCCCCAGCGGCAGCGCGTCGAACGTGCGCACCAACCCGTGCAGGACGATCTGGTAACCGTCGGAGGCGAACAGCAGCGTCGTGGCCAAGATGGAGTAGAGCTTGCCCATCTGCGAGACCTGGGTCTGGCTCATGGGGTCGAACGCCTGGCCCATCATGAACCCGCCGAACTGGTCGAGGAACGACCCGGCGACCTGCACCGCCGAGAGCACCAGCTGGACGGCGAAACCCAGCGACAGCCCGATGACGGCCTGCATGACCAACGAGCCGATGAAAGACCCGGTGGTGTCCGACGGCAGCGGTGCCAGCCGGGGTGCCACGGCAGCCCCGACCGCCAGCGACAAAGCGACCTTGACCGTCCCGGGGAACCCTTTGGCGGAGAACGGCGGGGCGACGACCAGGAAAGCGGCGACCCGCACCGACGCGAGCATGACGGTCTGGACCGACCCCAGGGGCAACGTCACGGCGATAGGGTCCATATCAGCCCGCCACCAGCGTCGGGATCCGGCCCCACAAGGACGTGGTGAACTGGACGATCGACTCGATCATCCACTGCCCGGCGATCGCCAGCGCCAGGGCCGCGGCGATGGCTTTGGGCACGAACGCCAACGTCACCTCCTGGATCTGGGTGACCGACTGCAGCAACGACACGACGAACCCCACGACGAGGGCAGTGATGAGCACCGGCGCAGCCAGCTTCGCCGCGAGCACCATGGACTCGCGGGCGATGTCGAGGACGGTTCCTGGGTCCATCAACCAGCCCCCGTGTACGTGCCGATGAGGGCGCGGATCACCAGCGCCCAACCGTCCACCAGGACGAACAGCAACAGCTTGAACGGCAAAGAGACCATGACAGGCGGGAGCATCATCATGCCCATGCTCATCAGCGACGCAGACACGACCAGGTCGATGATGAGGAAAGGCACGAAGATCGCGAACCCGATGATGAACGCGCTGCGCAGCTCTGAGAGCATGAACGCCGGGGCGAGGGTGGTGAACGGCACGTCTTGGGGGCTGGCGGGGTTCTCGGCCCCCGCGGCACGGGTGATGAGCGCGATATCGGCCTCCCGGGTGTGGGAGACCATGAAATCCGACAACGGCTGCTGGGCGGACTCCACCGCTTGGGAGAACGTCGTCTGGCCCTCCAGGTACGGCTGCACCGCCTGCGAGTTGATCTGCGACAGCGTGGGCGACATGACGAACAGCGACAAGAACAACGCCAACCCGGCCAGCACCTGGGTCGGCGGGACGGTCTGCAGGCCCAGGGCGTTGCGGACCAGGCCGAGCACGACGAAGATCTTGGTGAACGACGTGGTCATGAGCAGCAACGACGGCGCGACAGACAGCAGCGTGATCGCCAGGAGCACGACGATCGAGCTCGACGGGGTCCCGTTGATCCCGTTGATCGCCACAGAGACCGTGTCCCCGCCGTCGGGCGGGACTGGAGGGGTAGGGATCATCGGCGCACCGTCTTGTCCTGCAGGGCACGCATCGCGTCTTTCCAGGTCTGGGGGTGCAGGATCGACCCGGCCAGCCGCGAGCGCTGACCGGGCTCCGGTGGGGTCCGGCCAGGGATCCGGCCAGTCCACCGGCCACGGGGTGCTTCGTCGTCCTCGTCGTCGTCGAGATCGCTGATGGCGATCGGTGTCACGACCGGTGCCAGCTCGGAGAGCAGGTTCACCTGCTGGTCACCGAAACCCACGAGCAGGCGCCGGTTGCCGATCGCCAGCACCGCCACACCCGAACCGCGGGCCAGGGCGTGGCGGTCGACGACCATGACGTGCGGCTCAGAGCTCGACCGTACGACGCGTCCGGAGGTCAGCCGTCGTGCCCCCCACCAGATCAGGCCCAGCACGCACGCCAGCGCGATGGTGGCGCGCAGCAGGAGCCAGACGACGTCCAATTGACACCTACCCTTCGGACCCCGCCACGATCTCGGTGATCCGCAACCCGTAGTCCTCGTCGATGACGACGACCTCGCCACGGGCGATCAGACGTCCGTTGACCATGACGTCGGCCGGGGACCCGGCTGTGCGGTCCAGCTCGAGCACCGCACCAGGAGCCAGGTCCAGCACCTGGCGCAGCGGCAGACGCGTGCGGCCCAGCTCGGCGGTGAGCGTCATGTCCACGTCGTACAGCACGGCGATCGACGCGCCGGCGGACGGTGCCCGCCGCGGTGTGGGGACGCCGGAAGCAGCATGCTCGGGCTCAGGTTCGACCTGGGGTTCAGGGGCTGTGACCTGCTCGCCGCGCAGCCGGACGGTGAACCACGCCACGTCGTCACCACCAGCGGCGTGCAGCAAGAACACCTGGGTGTCAGCCCCGACGACGTCAGCGACCTGTTCGGTGCGCGCCGGTTCGACCGCACCAGGACCCAGGGCGTCAGCAGCAGCAGCCAGCGCAGGGGTGAGCGCATCAGCCAGCTCGATAGGGGCACCTGCGGCAGCCCCGGCTTCGACGGCTTCGACCACCGCGTCGGCGGCGACGAGGGCCAGCTCGGCGCTGACAGCCCCGACCAGGGACACCACGACCGCTGTGGCCTGCGGTGGTGGCAGCACCCCAGCAGGTGCCGGCGCCGCGCTGAGCGGGGATGTCGCTGGGACGAGGGCGGCGGCGGCGTCCGCAGCAGCCTGGAGGGCCGGCTCGACCGCTGTGGGGTTGGTGGGGCTGGTCGGGCTCATGACAGGCACTCCTCGACAGAGACGATCTGGCAGGCGAGACGGGAGCCGTGGCTGCCAGCCGCGGCGTGGGCCAGCACGACACCGTCGACGACGACGTCGAGCGGCCGGGTGGCGGGGTGCTCCAGGGGCAGCACGTCGCCGACGCACAGCCCGACGACGTCACGTGGGTGCACCACGACCGGGGCGAACTGCACAGCGACGTCCACCGGGACGCTCTGCACCAGGTGCTCGAGGCGTTCGCGGGCCACGCGGCGGGTCCGGGCCAGGTCGGCGGCACGGTCAGCGTCCATGTCGTCGCTGGTCGGTTCGACGAGCATGAGGTCCGCGGGCATCATGAGCGTGGCGGTGTCGGACCGCTGGCCCACCGCGAGGGTGAACGACGCGACGATGACGGGGTCAGCAGCGGAGGTGGCCTGGACGAACTGCGGGTTGTACTGGACCGAGCGCACGGTCACCGCCAGCGGCACCAGCGACGAGAACGAGTACGACAGGTCGTCCAGCGCCCGTTGCATGAGGTCGCGCACGACGACCAGCTCGATGTCGGTCAGCTCGCGTTCGCGCTCGTCGCCCAGCCCGCTGCCGCCGAACATGTAGTCCACCCACACCAGTGCGCAGGGGATGGGGAACTGGGCCATCCCGGCCTGGCGGGTCGCGTCGACCTGGCACAGCACCAAGACCGTGGGGTTGGGCAGGGTCGACACGTAGTCGTCGTAGGTGCGCAGCGACAACCCGTCGTGCACCACCGAGCACGGTTCGCGCAGCCGCGAGCTGAGCTGGGTGGCCCACATCCGCGCGAACCGTTCGAAACCCATCTCCAGGCGCCGGGCGGTGTCGCGCCCGAGGGTCAACGGGCGCCGGAAGTCATAGCTCTGCGGTTCGGACATGCGACCGCGTGTGTGCTGCGCCGAGGCAGCAGAAGACTCGAACGAGGTCACGTCCAGCTCATCGGTGGCCTGGGGTCGTTGCTGAACGATCCACCACAGCTGTTCTCACTGGGTGACGTAGTCGCTGAACTTCACCCCCATGACGAGGTCTTCGCCGTAGATCTCTTGGATTTTGGCCAACAGCTCGGCACGCAGCTCTTCGCGGATCTCGGGGTTGGTGACCTCGGCGACCGTCCGCCCGGAGAACACGATGATCGCAGCGTCGAGGGCCGGAGCCGGGTCCAGCTTGGCCTCGCCGCCTTTGGACAGCTCCAGGGCGAAACCCAACCGCAGGTAGTGGCCGTCAGCGAGGTTCAACGAGTGGGGTTCGAACTGCACGATGGCTGCCGGGCGCGCCGGACCGTCGTGCTCCTCGCCGCCAGGTGCCAGCACCAAGAAGTACGCGGCCGCGACAGCGACGAGCGCCACGACGCCAGCAGCGATGATGATGAGCTTCTTCTTGCTGCGGCCTTTGGGCTTGGGCTCTTCACCCGGTGTGGCCTCAACCTCCGGCACACCCTTGTTGGCGCCGATCTTGCCGCCGCCGATCTTCTTCGGTGCGACGACGCGTTGTTCGATAGGCATGGCGTTCTCCCCTCAGTCGGCCAGCAGCGGCAGCAGCGCCCGCACCGCTTCGGGGGCTGCGGACACGATGACGACGTCGACCCGGCGGTTGGCAGCCAGCGACGCCTCGTCCTTGCCGAGCTCGAGCGGACGGGTGTCACCGAACCCCACCGCAGCCACCCGGGTACCAGGCAGGTTGTTGGTCTCGACCAGGTGCCGCACCACTTTGGCCGCACGGTCGACCGACAGCTCCCAGTTGGTCGGGTAGCGCGCGGACGTGGGCACGGTATTCGCGTGCCCCTCGACCGAGATCTCCTCGTCGATCGACAACAGGGTCGGTGCGAGGGTGTCGACGACGCGGTCCGCGGTGGGTGTCAGGACCGCTGACTCGGCAGCGAAGAACACGTCGTTGGCCACCAGGCCGACGATGAGACCACGGTCGGTGATGCGGAACGTCACCTGCTCTTGCAGGCCCTGGTCGGCCAGGGCTTGGGCCATGGATTCTTTGATCTCGTCCAGGTGGGCCAGCTCGACCTTCGCGGCGGCGACGTTCGGGTCAGAAGCGTCCAGCGACTTGGGGCTCGACCCTTGGTGGCCCAGTCCCTGGTCAGCGTCGACGAGGCTGGCCGTGGACTCTGCCACGTCCCGGGACGCGGGGGTCAGCCCGTCCATGGTGCCCGCGGTGCCGTCGAGCACCGACGGACGCTGGGACCCTGGGTTGAACCCAGCAGCCAGCGACTGGCGCAGCGCGATGTACTTGTCCTGGTCGACCTGGCTGATGGCGAACAGCACGATGAACAGGGCCATGAGCACAGTGATCATGTCCGAGTACGAGATGAGCCACCGCTCGTTGTTCTCGTGCTCCTCCTCCACGGCGCGCCGGCGCCGTTTGCCTGCGGGCGCGCTCATGCAGCCTTCTCCTGCTTGTTGTCCTTGGCCGACGCTGGCGGCAGCATGGACCGCAGCCGTTCACCGACCAGACGCGGGTTGGCCCCGGCCTGCAGCGCCAGCAGTCCTTCCAAGGTGACCTCCATCTGTGCGCACTCCAGGTCCGACAGGCGGCGGATCCGCGCCGCCAGGGGCAGCCACAGCACGTTCGCCGACAGCAGGCCCCACAACGTCGCCACGAACGCTGTGGCGATCGACGCGCCCAGCTCACCAGGGTTCGCCAGGTTCTCCAGCACGTGGACCAAGGCGATGACGGTGCCGATGATGCCCAGGGTCGGGGCGTAACCGCCCAGGTCGGCGAAGTACTTGGCGTGGACGCGGTCTGCGGTGCGTTTGGTCGCGATCTTGTCTTCGAGGATCATGCGCAGGTCTTCGGGGTCGGTGCCGTCGATAGCGGCCTGGAGCCCGGACTTGAGGAACTCGTCGTCGACGTCCCGCGCAGCGTCTTCCAGGGCGAGCAGCCCTTCGCGCCGCGCCCGGTCAGCCAGGGAGATGACAGTGTCGATCGTCGCTCCCGCGTCAGGGGCCTTGGCGCGCAGCGCCACAGGGAGCTTCGCGAACGAACCTTTGGTGTCCGCGAGGGTGTGCCCTGCGACACCTGCGCCGATCGTGCCCAGCCACACCAAGATCAGCGGCCCAGGCAGGACGATCGAGGTGGGGTTGCCGCCCTCGATGAGCTGGGCGCCGAAGATCGCGACGATCGCCAGGACGATCCCGACGACACCTGACGGGTCCATCACTGCCCCCTGGGGCGCAACGGGACGGCCGGTGCGATCGGACGGTCGTCGATCTCGCCCGGACCGTACTCGTCGTCGTCTATCGCGTCAGCCAGCACCCGGGCGCGCGCGAGCACTGACGCACGGTACTCGTGCACCCGTGCGATCACTTCGGCCAGTGGTTCGGCGACGATGTACTTGGTCCCGTCGATAAGGGTCAAGATGGTGTCGGGCGCGGAGTCGATACGCTGGATCAGGTCAGGGTTGACCCCGAACTGTCCACCGTTGAGCCGCGTCACGACGATCACTGCAAACCCCGTCCTTGGTACGTGTGTCCCAGCCGCACGGACTGGGTCGGCCCGTCCGTGGGCCATGTCCTCCTGTTCGGCAGCCCCCCCGGCCCCCTGAGCCATCCCTCTCACCCATCCCCCCTAGTAGAGACAGGGAAATTGGGCGACGACGGGTCACTGCTCCCGCAATGGGCTTTTCTCTCCTTCTGCTGCCCAGGGCCGTTCGGGTCCTTCGTCGCCAAGACCCTCACAAGTACGCTCACGACCTCGTCCGCCTGGGTCGAGACCGTCCACAAAGATGAACGGTCTCGACCCAGGCGGACGAGGTCGTCAGGCAGGTGACATGACGCTGGCCGGGCCCGTGGGGACCCGGCCAGCTGGGGGGTGGGGCTATTCGTCGTCGGACGGGTGCAGGGAGCCAGAGTTGATGACCAGCAGGAGCCAGGGGGCCTTGGTGACCTCGACGACAGCGTCCTCGACCTCGACGGGGTTGCCCTGGGGCTCTCCAACGGGCTCTGCGGCGGCCAGCTCGGTGGACACCTCAGGTGCCGCTTCGATGACGATGCCGTGCTCGGCCTGGTACTCCTCAGCCGAGACGGAGCACTCGATCATGGTGAAGTTGGAGTCTTCCCATGCGTCGACGAACACCTCGATGGGGACCGCCTCCATGTTGCCGGAGGGAGTACCCGTGTCGGACAGGTACACGATCCCGGCCTCGTGGTCGATCGCGGCGACGGCGACCATGTGGTCGGAGATGTCGTCACCTTCGCCGTACCAGATCTCGTCGGAGTCGACAGCGACCATGACGCCGTGGCCTTGGGCCAGGGCCTCGTCGAGGGCTTCCATGGAGCCGTAGGTGACCTCGGCGGGGATACCGACCTCGTTGAGCAGGGCCACAGCACCTTCGGGGTACATCCCAGGGTGGCCTTCGCCCGACCCGTTGGCCCAGCACTGCATCTGGTTGGCCAGCTCGATGAACTCCAGGTCGGTCAGGTCGGTACCGGTGTAGTGGGCGTAGACCATGGCCACAGACGCAGGCGCGCACGAACCGTCGAACGACTGCCAGAACCAGTCGTCGGCGTACTGGGTCGGGTCACCGACAACCATGCCGTCCTCCACCGACGGGTACTCGGGGACGTAGACGTGGTCCGGGTCGATGTCGACCGCTGTCAGCAGCTCGTGCAGCTCGGGGTACGTCTCGGCCATCTCCTGCGCGGACAAGGTCGTGTACGAGTCCCAACCACCGTCGTGGAAGTCCCACTTGACGTTGAAGGAACCGTCGCCGTTGGGGGTCACCACGATGTCGGGCTCGCCGTCACCGTCGGTGTCCACCCACACCAGGTCTCCGTGGCCGTCCTGCTCGTAGTCGACAACCCCGAATTCGACCCCGGAGTCCAGGACGCCCAAGAGCGTGTCGGCGATCCCGTCCCCGTCAGTGTCGTACCTGTCGTAGGTCGTGGCCAGCGACTGGTCACCAGGGTCGGGGGCGCCGAACCCGTCGCCAGCACCAGCGTCGTCGACAGCCGGGTCGGAGTCGGCCTGGGGAACGTCGAAGTCCATAGCTTTGCCTCTCTCGAAGTAACAACAGGTGTGAGGGCCACAGCCGAAGAGATGTTCCCACCGACACCCCCACAGGACGAAAGCGCGACGACAGCACCAGCGACTCCCCTGCTGTTCTCGCACGTGGAGTGGTCGCGTGGACTCCTGACGTCCATGTGTGCGAAAATCGCACACATGGACAAGGAGGTGCTCGGGCGTCGGCTCGCGCAAGCCCGCGAGGATGCCGGGGTGACGCAGGAGGCCCTGGCCCGTGCTGTCGGCCTGGACCGCACAGCGGTCGTCCGGCTCGAGAAGGGCGAGCGCAGGCTTTCGGTGCCTGAGCTGGTGGCGGTCGCCGAGGTCCTGCGGCGTCCGTTGGCGTTCTTCGTCGCCGAACCCCTGCCAGCCGTGGTCAACCGACGTCGCGACGGCACGGGTGAGCACGGCAGCTCGCGGGTCCTGGACACCGAGCTGGAGGCGTTCGCCGGTGATGTGCGAACGCTGGTCACCATGGGTCTGCTGGAGGTCGCGCCCCCCGACCGGACCAGGCACACACCCCGCAACCACACCGACGTGGCACGACGTGCCCAAGACACCCGCGACCAGCTGGGTCTGGCCTGCGACCCCATCAACGACCTCGGTCTGGTCTGCGCCAGCCTGGGCTTGTTCGCCTACGCCGCTGCGTTGGGCCCCGACGGTCCTGACGGGGCCTGCGTCGATGCCGACGACGACGGGACGGTCGGGGCCGCTGTCATCAACGGGCAGAGCCCGCCAGGCCGACGGCGTATGACGCTGGCGCACGAGCTGGGCCACTGGTTGTCCGCAGACGCCTACGACGACGCCGCGCCGCTGGACACCGAACCCTTCGTCCGGTCTTTCGCGGTCCACTTCCTGGCACCCGGCCCTGGCCTGCGCACCGTGTGGGAACACCACAGCGACCCACCCCGCGACCGGGCGCTGCGCGCCGCAGCGACCTACCGCCTGAGCTGGAGCGCAGCGGTCAGCCAGCTGTGCAACACCGGCCTGCTCAGCCAGGCCGAGCACGACACGCTGCGCAAGAGCGAACCACGCCGCGGTGACTACCTGCGCCTGGGC